>CAZQTS010000078.1:0-3482 GCA_964596475.1 uncultured Gammaproteobacteria bacterium | reverse complement strand
GACGAACTGCGCAAAGTCTGTGCAACAGGCCGCCTACGACATGATTAAATTCCGGTTCTACGATCTGGAGGAGCGGGCTGAAGATCTTGCCGAGGCAGGGAAAGCCGATCTCGGCGTGGTAGCAGACTTTGTCAATCTGATAGAGACGAAAAAACAGGAATTTAACCGTGCAACAACCAAGGAGCAGCGACGTCAGATCATTCTTGATGTGCGCAATGCCTGGAGCGAATTTATTCAAACAGTGAAAAGCAAGAGCCGCTAATATGAACCGCTGGTACTTAATTATTATCATGGCACTCCTTGCTGCCGGCTGCGTGCGACAGGTGCAGCAGCCTGTGCCACCACAGCCAGTACCGAGTGCTCCCCTCAATCAAAATGTTTCACCGGCGCGCGCAGGCGGTGAAGCTATTGATACCAACGACTATCTTGACCAAGCACTTGAAGAACTTGATAGCGTAGAAACCGGACGTTGACTCATGGCCGATGGTATTTCCGCATTTGAACGATCCCTGAAGCACTACGGGACAAACGCACAAACGCTGAAATTGTTTCAGCGCATTGTGTATAATTATTTCAGAAAGAGTGGACGATCGTTGCCGTGGAGGAACACAAAGAATCCCTACCGTATTCTGGTTTCGGAAATAATGCTCCAGCAAACGCAGGTGGATCGCGTTATTCCCGCATACAAGGAATTTATAAGAATTTTTCCTGATTTTCAGGTGTTGGCGAACGCACCTCTCAAAAAAGTCCTGAAACACTGGCAAGGGCTTGGATATAACCGCCGCGCGCTCATGCTCCAAAAGCTTTCGAAAGCCGTGGTTGCGGAATATGGGGGCATACTTCCTTCTGATGTCGCATCACTCGAGAAATTGCCGGGCGTAGGAATCGCCACTGCATCTGCGGTGGCCGCGTTCGCATTCAATACACCGTCAATGCTGCTCGAAACCAATATACGCAGCGTATATCTACATTTTTTCTTTTCGCATTCGGAAAAAGTGCCCGATACACAAATTCTACCATTGATTGAACGGACGCTCGACCGAAAAAATCCACGCGAATGGTACTGGGCGCTTATGGACTACGGATCCATGTTGAAGAAAAAATATCCCAATCCATCGCGACGAAGCGCGCAGCATCACCGCCAGAGTCATTTTAAAGGTTCGAATCGGCAACTACGCGGACTCTTGGTTAGGACGCTGCTTGCAGGAAGACCGGCAGGGGCTTCCGGGCTCGCGAAAAAGATTGATGTAGAGACGCAGCGTGTGGCTCTAGCGCTTTTGCAGATGGAAAAAGAAGGGCTTGTTGAACGCCGGCAGAGTGTCTATCGTATCGCAAGCAGATGACCCTGCTTCAACATTCGATTTGACAGTTTAAGGCAAGTTACTATACTTATTACTACTTTAACGTACTAATTAATTTCATATCATATCATGTATGATGCACCATAAAAGATTTCTTATTATGTCCGCCCGAAAAACCCGTCGCCCACTGGGCGGCGGGGATGAAGGGCGAAATATCGCTGAATCGGCGGAGCCGACTCTTCTCATAAAGAACCCGCCCCGATACCACGCCCTTCAGGGCGGGGTCGGGTTCATTGCACTTGCCATGGCTGGCGTGCTGCTCGTTGTTGCCGGTTGTAAGCAGGTTCAAAAACCAACGCCAAGTATCCCAACGCCGCCACCGGCGCAGAATGTAAATCAGCCGAGCGACCAAGAGGATGCTGCCATGATGGAGAAGAAGGCGATGGATAAAGCGACCCCGCTTGTACTCAAAGAGCAAAATAAGTCAGGGCAGGGCGGTACGGTAAAGATTTTTGACGTGAACGGCAACGCAAAAGTGGTACTCGCCGTCACCGGAGGCGCTGCTTCTGTTGCGCAACCAGCGCATATCCACATCGGCTCATGCGTGACACTTGGTCCGGTAAAATACGGACTTTCCAATGTGGTCGGCGGAAAGTCAGAAACCCAGCTTGACGTGTCAACGGCGCAGATTTTGTCAGAGCTGCCACTTGCGGTGAACGTTCATAAATCTAATGCAGAAGTCGGCACGTATGTCGCCTGTGTCGAGATACCGAAAGAGGGGACGGTGATGAAAGACAAAGACGAGGGTGCAGCGATGGAGAAGGTTAAAACCTTCGATCTCACCGGCCGCAACTTTGCTTTCTCCCAAAATGATATCAGGGTCAAGAAAGGGGATACCGTAAAAATCAAGTTCACCAGAACCGAAGGATTCCACGACTGGGTATTGAATGAGTTCAATGCTGCGACAACACAGGCGGGTGCTGGTAATACATCTGAAGTGCAGTTCGTCGCTGATAAAACAGGCACCTTCGAATTTTACTGCAGCGTCGGCGCGCACCGCTCATTGGGCATGAAGGGTAAGCTCATTGTTGAGTAGGGCAGACGCTCCTTGCATTGATGAAAGCAGAAATAGCCACGGTTGCGTATTGGCGAGGTGTTAGTATTGTAGCGGTTTTTGCTGCGCTCTCGTTCGGGTGCACGCAACAAGTGCCATCGCGGAATGCGGGCGACAATGTTCCCGCACCATCACCAATAGCCCGGCCAGTAGCACCAATAGAAGAACAGTTGCCGGACGACCGCACGCAGCCAGATGCAGTACTGCCGACGCGTCGGACCGAGTTTGCGCAATACAATCCAAGCTACCGCTTTTCAGCTGAAATACCATCAGGATGGAAAGTTGAGTACGTACCCGATATTGCGTCGATAAACTTGTACGATCCGAATGCACCAGCTGCAACGATCAGGGAGCAATCGCAACTATTTATTCGGTTCTTTACTGCCAACCGCTTCCTCACGCTTGCCACGGTGAATATACTTGAGCGCGAGGAGACGAGTGTACACGGACATAGTGCGGTACGATACGAGATAGAGAAGAAAGCAGGGGTGGCAGACTTTCCGTCACAGCCTAACTTTCGCAACAAGAGACATAAGCTTACCGACATCCGTTTTGCCGAAACTAACCCGAGTACATTCTATGTCTTTTCCTACCGTCCTGAAGTTCCAAAACAAGTGTTCGACGCGTTTTTGAGCTCACTGATCTTTCATAATGATCGAGCAAGTTTCGTAGAGCCGATGTTGGGTGCACGCAGCCGAATCACGAAAAAGCCTTTTGGCATCAAAGTATCGCCTGGCAATTCGCCAATTACACCTGAACGATTTTCCGGATACCACACTGCTGTTGATTTTGAGGTGGATGAGAATGAACAAGAACAAAATGTGGCAGTGCTCGCGTTTTGCGGCGGAAAGCTGCTGCAAAAAAAGCGCGCTTCCGGCTACGGCGGCGTCGCGGTACAGGAGTGCATCCTTGAAAACCAGCCGGTAACCGTCGTGTACGGCCATCTGGCTGTGGGTAGTGTTACTGCCAAAGTCGGTGAGTATCTGCTGCCCGGATCCTTCCTTGCGTATCTCGGCGCTGACAAAACTGCCGAAACAGACGGCGAACGGAAGCATTTGCATTTCGGT
>CAZQTS010000077.1:0-3606 GCA_964596475.1 uncultured Gammaproteobacteria bacterium | reverse complement strand
AACGTCTTACCTATCAATTGAATGGCGTGACTTTTGACATTGATACGTGGCCTGGAAAAAATGCATACATTGAATTTGAATCAGATAGTGAGAATGCGATCTGGAGCGCGGTCAAGGGGTTAGGCTTTGAGAAAAAAGACTGTATTTTTACTGCAGGAACTGCGCTGCATAGACTTCTTGGTTTCAGTGAGGCAGAAATGAAGAATTTACGTTTCGAATATGAGAACAATCGTTGACTTCCACATTCACTCAAGGTATTCGCGCGCCACATCAAAAGACCTCGATTTACAAGAAATCGCCAAGTGGGCAAAGATAAAAGGCATTGATGTCGTCTCGTGCGCTGACTTTACGCACCCGCGATGGTTCCATGAACTCGAGCAGAAGTTAGTGCAGGAAGATTCAGGGCTACTCACCATGCCGGGAGAAGATCATCTTAAGTTTATTGTAGCAACCGAGGTTGCCTGCATTTATAATCATCGCGGCGCCGTGCGGCGACTGCATCATCTGATTCTTGCGCCGTCGCTTGCCGTTGCAAAGAGGATCAATGCAATGCTTGAGCGCCGCGGCTGCAAGCTTGCTGCAGACGGTCGCCCTATTCTTGGTCTTTCCTCAAAGGAGCTGCTCCAAATAGTGCTTGAGGCTGATCCACGCTGCGCCTTGATTCCCGCACACGCCTGGACGCCATGGTTTGCCATTTTCGGCTCGAAATCAGGGTACGACAGCGTTGATGAATGTTTTGAGGAGCTGACACCGCATATCTTTGCGCTTGAAACAGGGCTGTCCTCTGATCCGGAAATGAACTGGTCTCTCTCAAAACTTGACCGCTATGCGCTCGTTTCAAATTCAGACGCCCATTCAGGCCCCAAGTTGGGACGCGAGGCAAATGTCTTCGATATGAAAGAGGTGACCTACGATGCGCTTATTGAGAGCATTCAGGTGAAGGATCCGAAGCGGTTCTTGTATACGATTGAATTTTTCCCTGAAGAAGGCATGTACCATTACGACGGCCACCGGCTCTGCGGTGTGCGACTCGAACCATCGCAGACCAAGCGAGAAAAGGGCATCTGCTCCGTCTGTAAGCGACCGCTGACCGTTGGTGTGCTCAATCGTGTGGATACCTTGCGGGATCGCTCCTTCGGTGAACGACCGTCCGGCGCCATCCCCTTCAAAAAAATCGTGCCGCTTCCCGAGATCATCGGCGATTATTTTCAGACTGCGGAGTCGTCAAAAAAAGTTATGGAATTTTATTTTGACATCATACGCAAGGCCGGAAACGAGTTTCGTGTGCTGCTTGATCTCGACCATAAGGATTTGGTGCAGATCATGCCGGAAGCGCTTGCAGACGGCGTGTTGCGGGTGCGCGAGGGCAAGGTGAGCATCATGCCCGGTTATGATGGCAAATACGGTATTGTTAATCTTTTTTCTGAAGCAGATCGCAAAGTGAAACAACAGGCCTCGCTCTGGTAACCCGCTTCTATTCAACACCCGTTTCGCCCCCGGTCACAAATCTACCGAACCATTTGTCGATGATAAAAGCGATTGTGGGGTTCAAGAGTCCGACCGCATGCATCATGCCGCCGACCATGATGAGCATCCCGATGAGTTTATAAAAGAGGCGGGTGCCGCCTTCCGAACGCAGGTATTTTTCTGCGAATGGGACCGAGCCGAAATTTTGGTGAAACCAATCAGCCTTCCATACCAACAAAAAACCAATGCCCGTGACAATGATCCCGACGATGAGTTGACCGATAGTCCAGCCGCCTTCCATGGAGAAAGTATATCAGGGTTTTTTCTTAAAAAGAAGAACAGCGGCGGTCAGACGGAGGGTACGATCTGATCCAGTATGCGGATGAGTCCGGGAATCTTTTTGAAGGTTTTCGTGTAGCGGTCCGCTCCCTTGATGCGCGTCGGCCCGTAAATAATGACCTTCATGCGAGCGGCTTTTGCCGCATGCACATCGGAGCGTGCATCGCCTATATAGACGCATTCCTGTGGTTTCACCTTCAGTCGCTTCGCAGCCAGTAAGAGCGGTTCAGGGTGAGGTTTGTGATGTTTCGTGTCTTCAAACGCGATGATCGTGCTAATATATTTTTTGACTTGGGGAGCGAGCTCAAAATCATCTCCGAGGATATTTTGACGAGCACGATTTGATACGAGCGCGAGCTTGTATCGCTTATATAACGTCTGCAGGGTTGTGATGGCGTGTGGTGTGATCTTTGCGTAGTGTTGAGGCCGATCCGGGAGGGTTTTTATGATATCGTGAATCTTCTGAATTTTTTGCCGCGAGCGTAAACGAGTTACCCTCTTGATCACGTCCCAGAGACTTAAGTGGTACATCTGGCTATACTGACGTTTTGTGAGGGGTGGGTAACCGGCTATCTTGAGCATATCATTAATGTAGACGCGGTTCGAATTTAAGGAATCGAGCAACACCCCGTCAATATCAAAAATCACTGCTTTGATCATAGTTATATAAAAAAGAAGCCTTCTCGCTACGATGTATCCTATCAGAAAGACGAAAAAAGAAAAGGGCTTGCACTGGGTTTGCAAGCCCCGATCCGCAAGCGGTACCGCAACCTAGCCAGCACATCCAGGCGGAATACCGTTTTGGCATGAGTACCAAATCAGGCTGCAATCCGCAACGCAATTATGGTGCTCGGTACTCTGACTTGGATCACGATATCTCTCGTCACAGATTTCAATGCAGAATTGATACTTGTCCCAGCACTCGAGCGGAGCCTCTATATTTAATTTTCTTGACCGCGAGTAAGTACGGCAAAGAGGTCTTTTAATACCACCCTATCGTCATGGATCAATTGCAACTCATTTGATGCCTGCTCTTCATTAAAAAATCTGCCATATTCTCCTTCGCGAACATTTACTTCATGTTCAAACTGATCCCCAACCTCAACGTAATAGATGTTTTTTCGACTCCGAGAGAATTCATATTGACCGAGGTGCTTATATCCACTTGGTATATAATTTAACTCTTCTTTTATTTCTCGCAGCATTGTTTGTTCGGGGCTCTCATCGCCCTCGGCATGACCGCCGAAGAATGCAAAGTAACCAGGCGGGAGACCCGGATCATTCGCTGATCTCTTTTGCAGGAATATTAAAGGGAGGCCCCCTTCTTTACGATAAGGGATCAACACTGCTATTCTTTTTTTATCCAAATCCATTTTTTATATGGTGGGCACCGAGGGGATCGAACCCCCGACCTCTTCGGTGTAAACGAAGCGCTCTAACCCCGCCCACGGGGCGGTCGCCCTGTGGGCGAAGCTGAGCTGTAAAAATTATCTCTTATGAGCGATACTAACTTATTGCCAACTCCTGACTTCAGGAACGACTCCCTGTGCAAAGCATCGGACCTACAATAGTAGCTCTCATAATATATTAGTTCAAGCGGTTTATTATATCGTGTCCATTCGTTACTTCCCGTATTATGCTCATGGAGTCTCTCGCCCGGCAATTTATCCGTTGAACCAACATAGGTTTTCTTGTTTTTTATACTGCGAAGAATATATACAAAGTACATAGTCGCTTTTCTTAAATTATATGGTGGGCACCGAGGGGATCGAACCCCCGACCTCTTCGGTGTAAACGAAG
>CAZQTS010000076.1:2799-3752 GCA_964596475.1 uncultured Gammaproteobacteria bacterium | reverse complement strand
GTAAGATTCTACGCTTTACTGGCGACAATCCCGCCGAATATCGCTTCAATAGCACTTGGCTTTCCCGCCTCACGTTTGAAGACGTTGTTGACCTCACCTCGCATATTACCGTTCAGCGGCTTGTGGAGCGCGATCTCTTCCAGCGGCGTATTATGTCAAGCAAACCGCTCTACTTGCATGAGTTTCTCTACCCTCTTATGCAGGGTTATGATAGTGTCGCTATGAATGTTGACGGTGAAGTTGGCGGAACCGATCAGACTTTTAATATGCTTACGGGTCGCGACTTGATGCGATCGTACAAAAAGAAGGAAAAATTCGTCATCGCCATGCAATTACTCGAGGATCCATCGGGAACAAAGATGGGCAAGACCGAAGGTAATATGGTTACCCTTGTTGATTCTCCGAAAGAAATGTTCGGAAAGACTATGTCATGGACCGATGGGATGATACTTCCTGCCCTTGAGCTGCTTACTGATCTGTCGATGGAAGAAATTCACAAGCGAGAGCAGCGCATGGCAGAAGGCAAACAGAATCCGCGCGACGTGAAAGCAGAACTTGCCCGTTGGCTTGTTGCATTCTATCATTCCGAGCGAGAGGCGTCTGAAGCTGAAGCGGCTTTTATCAAAACCTTTGCAAAAAAACAATTACCCGATGACCTTCTCACGGTTTCTCTACCTCAAGCGAGCATCAGCTTGGTTGATTTTCTTTCGGAACACAAGCTTGTCTCTTCAAAATCAGAAGCTCGGCGTCTCATCACGCAGGGAGGTGTCAAGATAAATCAGAAGAAAGTTTCGGATTGGAACACGAAGGTTACGCTCGCGCCCGGAGACGTCATTCAGGTAGGGAAACGCAAGTTTGTTAAAGTGAGATAAGTATGGCCCTGCACCGTCTGCTTTCTAGCATTGATGCCGGGCCTGATGTTGTGCCCCCGCTGGGTGGAATCGCCCGGGGAT
>CAZQTS010000076.1:0-2789 GCA_964596475.1 uncultured Gammaproteobacteria bacterium | reverse complement strand
CCCGGGCGCCCGGTCGAATGACCGGGCGTACCCTGACACCCAAGGTCAGAAACTGACCACTCGGACGACACAGCGAGGGTTATGATGCCGAGTCCCGGAGGGGATTCGAACCCCCATACTACGGCTTTAGAGGCCGCCAACTCTGCCGTTGAGTTACCGGGACGTGAAAGAACGTATGATCCGAATAAGAGATCCTATATCTTTTTTTACCACCGGTCAAGGTGGTGATTTTGTCATTATGTTCTGTAATACTTCGCCGCTTCTTCCGGCGCTATCGGGTTGATAATCACGCCGGCGCCAATCTCAACGGCTGCCCAAGCTGATCCGCGCGGCGTGATCTTGAGATAGAGGTGCTGGTCCTCGTCTTTGATAACTTGGTGGAAATAAAAATTGTACGGCAGATTAAGTTTACAGATTTTTTTAAGCACCCTCTTGAGCAACACAGCCCAGTGTGTGCGTTCAATGGTATTCAGTTGGGTGATGTTGTCCACGTGACGAACCGGCATAATCCACACCTCGTAGTTATACATCGAAGCATAGGGGCAGAAGGCAATCACATGTCGATCGTAGTAGATGCGGCGCGGACCTTTGCGTTCTTTCTGGACGACATCGCAATAGGCGCACCGGCCGGTTTTGAGTTTATATTCCTGCTGTTTTTGTGATTTATCCAAGAGATGTGGCGGCAAAAATTCGGTGGCAAAAATCTGGGAGTGCGAGTGCTGCAGAGAAGCGCCGGCATTCCCGCCATTATTTTTGAAAATCAGAATGTATTTGATGAGCGGATCGCGTGAGATGGCTTTTGTCCGCTCTGCATATGCGGAAAGGACCTCGGCAATATGGCCTGAAGGTAAATCTTCCAGTTCTGGCTTGGGATCGGGCGTTTCCACGACCACCTCATGATACCCATATGCTTTCGGAAACGACGGGTTCACGATTGGGTATTTGTTTTTAATAACTTTTATTTTCCAATGCGGCTCGCGGCCAACTATGAACAATGCTTTTTCATGCCGCAGCGACGCCGGGGCGAATACTGATGGCAGAGACAGGTGCTTGCGCACCGAAGGAGTTGGCTTGTGGAACACGTCCGGTCGCTTTGCTCTGCGCGGCGCGATAATGACGTATTTGTCCTGAATGTAGTCTTTGCGGATCTCTGGTTTTGTCATCGGAGAAGTTCTTGGTACAGCTTAACGTAGACGCGAGCGGATTTCTGCCACGAAAAGTCCTGACGCATGCAACGCTCGACCATAGTATACCAATTTTTTTTGTTTCGATACAACTGAAGACTTGCGGCGAGCGCATTGCGAAGAGCCTGAGCGTTAAACGCCTTAAAGATAATACCGGTTTTGCCATGATGAACGGTATCGATGAGCCCCCCGGTTGCCCGCACGATCGGTACAGCGCCATACCTCATGGCAATAAGCTGCCCTAATCCGCATGGCTCGTAGCGAGACGGCATAAGAAAGAAATCAGAGGCGGCGTAGATGCGCTGTGCAAGACGCGCGTCGAATCCGATCCGCACCGCCATAGTATGAGGATACTTTCGCGCAAAAGTCGTAATTTTTTTTTCAATTGCAGGATCACCGCTTCCGAGAATGACTACCTGCACATCTTTTTTCAAAAAAACCCGCAATGCACTCACGAGGATATCAAAACCCTTTTGTGCGACTAAGCGATTGACTGCCCCATAGAGCGGAAGTTCCCTCACTCGAAGCCCGAGAAATCGTTGGAGACTTTTTTTATTTATTGACTTTCCTTTGTCAAAATTCCTAATTGAATAATTGGTGATTGAGGGGTCGGTACGTGGATCGAAGGTTGCGTCAATGCCGTTAATCACACCGTGGATATCTTTTTTTCTTCGAAGAAGATACGATTCCAACCCTGCGCCGTATTCCTTGGTGAGGATTTGTTTTGCATACGTCGGGCTTACTGTGGTGATGGCGTCCGAAGAGAGAATGCCTAATTTCATGGCGTTGAGCCGTGCATCATCAACATCATAGTAGTCCTCCATAAGTGGCGGAGTTGCATCAGGTGCAAGACCAAGTCGCTGTATATACTCTCGGTAGGCGACCCCCTGATTTCCGAGATTGTGGATCGTGAAAACGGTTTTTATGTACCGGTATGATTTGGTGACGGCGAGTTCGTCGGCAAAGATCGGAACGAAAGCCGTATGCCAATCGTGGCAATGAATAATGTCACAGGGGATTGCTGCCTGATGGATTGCTTCAACCACCGCTTTTGAAAATAGTGAAAAGCGCAGCACGTCGCTGCTGCTTCTCGTGTATGCGTTCCCGACGAGCCTTTTTCGCCATGCGTGTCGGTAGATGGTTTTGCCTGAAAAATCAGGGAGCTCGAGAAAAAAATAACGAACAGGGCCCGGGCCCGATGCAGAGTACAGTGCGCAGTGAATCTTTTTCTCTTGCTCTTCGACAACAATGGCTGGCGCGATTTTTTTGAGGCCAAAGCGCCGCTCACTGATGAACCCGTACTTGGGGAGCAGCACCGATACCTGAATACCTTCTTTTGCAAGAGCTTTCGGAAGAGAACCAATCACGTCGCCGAGCCCACCTACTCTTGCAAACGGCGCGCACTCGGCAGCGGCCATGACGATAGAGAGTTTTGGATTTGCGGTACGCATGAGGCTTAAAAGCCAAAAAATTTTACCCTCCTTCGCAGAACGCCACGGATGGCCTACTCCGCCGTAGTAGCCTACGGCTACGAAGGCTGGATAAACCCATGGGGCTCCACTCCCTGAGTGTATCGAAGGGTAAGAATTTCAGTTTTGCCATTTT
>CAZQTS010000075.1:0-3791 GCA_964596475.1 uncultured Gammaproteobacteria bacterium | reverse complement strand
TCCGTTAAGGATGGCTCAAGCTTGCCAGCTTGCTCACGCGAGACATCATGAGCCACTAGAGATACAAATGACGATATGACTTGGCGTTGCTTGCCCGTCTCCTCTGCAATACGAAGAGCAATCATATCACTCGCAATTTCGTGGGCACCGCTGTAAAAAAGTTCGGGTTTGATATGGGCTGACAGATTCAAATCAGTCTTCTGCTCTTGCGTAAGAGTAATTGCATATGCTGCCCTATGAGCTTCTACTATAGAGTGCGCTACCTCATGCATGATGATAAAGTCAGACATTTTTAAAATTTCTGCGCGCTCGGCGTTATCCTTACCTACCCAAAAAACTACTTGAAATTTTTCATTGGGATTGTTCATATCTTTGGGTCTTTTCTTGACCGTCGCATATACGCCAGCCTTTACCGGCTGTTCAGTAAATACAATTTCATGCTGACATTGCCAGCCAAAATGAGACCACAGCAATTGAACCCGCTCTGAAATGAATCGTTCGAGGTCTTCTCGTGTCAATTCTTTATCAAACTGATCCATCGATTCCATCATAGTGCATTTCTTCAGATTAATACGCCATAACAGGCAGTTTTCAAACAATATAGTAACAATGAACCGTTACGAGACTAACTATTGTAAGTACTTCTTGCCTTTAATTTTATCCGGTAAAAAACTTTCCTTCGAATATTTTTCGTATCCTTCCCCGTAACCCAGTTCTTTCATAAGCTTTGTTGGGGCATTGCGCACGTTCAGAAAATAAGTATATCACAACAAGAAAAAAAAGCCCCGGACTTTAGCCCAGGAAGTCGAATGTGACCAATCAAATAAAAATTAAACTCTTCGCGATAATATCGTACCGGTATGAGCCCCCTCGTGCACAGCAGAGCCTCTCGTAATACCCATTCCCGAATCAACCAATCTTTTCTTGAAACCACCCACTTCGGCAACAACACGCTTACTCGCCATAGTGCGGGATGTCCGTATTGTAGTGTTTTCTACGAGCCGCTTTCCTGTATTTTGAAAATATGCAAGCGTATCATACAGAGCTTCCACGGGAGTTTGCCGAGTAAGTTTTACTATTTTAAGTCCCGTTATTTTCTTAGCTGCATCCTCATGGCCGACGTATAACGCTTCTTCAATATCCTTTTTTTGAGCATCAAACTCTTCAATCGCCTCTTTATATGCAGACGGCATTTCGCGATCTTTAAAAACCTCATTTTTCAAGTAATCGACTACCGCGTGTAACTCTTTGAGATAATTCTTGAAATCAGATCCCGGTACTATTTCCTTTGAAACAAGCGCCCATGAAATTTCCGGCGTTTCTTGCGAATAGAAATCTTCGTCTGAGTACTGGGCGCCATTATCTATGGGTTTACCCGCCCTTTTTCGTTTAAACTCGTCTTCCAAAAGAGCTCCCATTTTCTCCATCGTCAGGCGAGATCCGTCAGGCGCTTTGTCCACCCGTAGAACTAAAAAGTGTCCGAGCTCTTTCGCTCGCTCAAGATCTTCCGGAGAAAATGGAATTTTAGGCGTATCCTCATCCTCGATCTTAATGCCGAAAGCTTTCTCAATTGCTTCCGGGCCGAGATAATCCTGGCCCAAAATTTCCCGCGCCTGCTCTCGTTCATAGACAGCACCTTTTTCCGATTCAGAGGGCGAAACAGGAGGTTTTTCGAAGTTATTCATGCTATTCTTTAAATATTCAGTATACCTAGTATAGACTCTTTTTATGAACGCGACAAGTACTTCTTTTTTTTGAGCTCATCGGGCAAATAATTCTCCTTTGAATACTTCTCATAGCCCTTCCCATACCCCAATTCCTTCATGAGCCTTGTGGGCGCATTGCGGACATTCATGGGTATCGGCAAGTTACCGTAATGTTTCACATCTTCCATCGCCTCCATATAGGCCTCATGCGCGCGACGATCTTTTTTGCATTGCGCCAAGTAAGCAACGCCATGAGCCAAATTGATCGCACACTCCGGCAAACCAACTTCTTCAACAGCGCGAAAGACCTCATTGGCAACCACCAACGCCGTGGGCTGTGCTAGGCCGATATCCTCGCTCGCAAAAATCACCATGCGACGGGCAATGAACTTCGGATCTTCGCCGGCGTCAATCATACGCGCCAAATAGTATAATGCGGCATCCGGCTGCGAAGCGCGCATGCTCTTTATGAAAGCGCTGATCGTATTATAGTGCTCTTCGCCCTTTTTGTCATACCGCAAAAATTTCGACTGCAGCGCGTTCTTCAGATTTTCAACATTTATTTCCTTGTAGAGCTTAGAGGTGTTCTCGAGCATGGTGATTGCTTGCCGCGCATCACCGTTTGCCATGCGGATAAGCCACTCGTTCGCATCCTCCGGAATGGCAAAGCCCATCCGTTCAATAATTTTAGACATTTCCTCATCTGAAAGCTCGTTTAAGACAAAAACCCTGCACCGTGAAAGGAGCGGTGAGATTACCTCGAAGCTCGGATTTTCGGTGGTCGCACCGATGAGCGTCAACTTTCCGGTTTCAACATACGGCAGCAAATAGTCCTGCTGTGCTTTATTGAAACGATGGATTTCATCGAGAAAAAGGACTGTCGGCCGTTCAGGGGAGACCTTCTTTACGATCTTCCGAATATCCTCCTTGCCTGCAGATACCGCAGACAATTCATACAGCACCGCATCAAGGCTTTTTGCGTAAATCTTTGCAAGCGTTGTCTTGCCGCAGCCAGGCGGTCCCCAGAGAATAAATGAAAATAAATGCTTCTTCTCAATTGCGGCGCGGAGTGGTTTTCCTTGACCAACCAAGTGTTCCTGGCCTATAAAATCATCGAGGCTCGTCGGTCGTATAAGAGATGCAAGGGGTTCCATAGTTTCAAGCGTATTCCTTTCAGCACTGACTTGCAACTGTTCGCTGCGCGGGCATGTTGACAAAATTCCTCAAGCAGAGTAGCGTTTGTTGGCTGACCAAAGGGTCAAAAGCCCGGTCAGCGCTCATCAGTGGAGCACTTTGGGGCCACGGCCCGAGGCCCGCTCCGTCACGCTGCTTGTGCAGCACAAGACGCTCCCCCAAGGCGGTTGAGCGCTCCGCAGAATTATGCGGAAAACGACAGCAGCGATGCGATGATGAGCAGGGGCGATCCCGCAACCTGGGATCGCCCCTTTTCTTTTTAAAAATATTTCAGCCCGGCTATGACCAAAAAATAGCTCCAGCGCACACTGATGAGAATGATCAATAGGGATAGGGCCTCCTAGTTACTCAAACGAAAGGCGGTGAATGAAAGGTAGCCGGATACCACCAGCGCAACCCAACTCGCCCACATCGGCACCGTCCATCCGCCAAGCACTGCGGTGCTACCAAGCATAATGCGCAGCAGATGGAGCAAGGCAATCAGGAGGAAGAGTATGCTGGTGACTTTCGCGTAATTTTTTTGAGTCATAGGCATTGTCGTTATTTGATAAACCGCTGTCCCCACCAAAAAGTAAAAACGTACATGGCAGGTAGCGCCACAACACTAACGTACCACACTGCCTTCCCGAATCTTTTTCCGCCCAGTTCTGCCAAACGGACAACAATCACGAATGCCATAAACCATCCGACCAGAAGCCCTGCGCCCGGCCATTCAGGATGAACCAACTCTTTCCCGCCCCCTTTTTGATACCAGGAAATCCAAGAAGGCATTTTCATAATCCCCACGTGTAGGGCAATCAGTGCAAAGGCGATGCGCACGCCCCAATACTGCATCTGCCACCATCGCTTCACGCCAAGCTTCTCTTTAATCTTCTCGCGAGAGATGACGAA
>CAZQTS010000074.1:0-4247 GCA_964596475.1 uncultured Gammaproteobacteria bacterium | reverse complement strand
TCGCTCGTCGGGGTGCTCCTGATTTTCAGAAAAGAAGCTACTGACAAAACGCTCCTGTATCTCTTGAGCCTTTCCGCTGGCGGTATGATGGGGACAGCCCTGTTTCACCTTTTGCCGGAAGCTCTTGATGAGGCAGAGCCGCTGTTTGTATTTGCGTTCACGAGCGCTGGTTTCCTCGTATTTTTCATCGTTGAAAAGCTCCTGCACCTGTATCATTGTCATTACGGACACAAACCGCGCGAGCATCGTTTGGGATACCTTAATCTGTTTTCTGACGGGCTGCATAATTTTCTTGACGGCATTGCAATTCTGGTCGGCTTTGCGGTTAGTTTTCAGTTGGGCAGTGTGGTCACCCTTGCCGTGATATTGCATGAAATTCCCCAGGAGATCGGCGATTTTGGCGTGCTCCTGTATGCGGGGTTCACGAAGACCCGGGCTTTGTTTTACAATTTCATCGTTGCGCTTACGGCGCTTGCCGGAGTCATTGCCGGATATGCCCTGCTTGAGGCAAGCATTGCCGCGCAGAAATTTTTGATTCCGTTGGCAGCCGGGTCGTTTTTGTATATTACGGCCACGAACTTGATACCGGAGATTCACAAGGAAGAGCGCGTTGCGAAGTCCATCGTCTCTTTTGTCATTCTCGTCGGCGCGGTGATCCTTATGTATCTCTTTAAGGTTTATCTTGAATAGACGGTAAGAGAGATGTGTGGGTATGTTGACACTTTGTACCAGCTTAAGAAACAAAAAATCGCCGTATGGCGAAATGCTCTGGCGGGACCGACGGGACTCGAACCCGTGACCTTCTGCGTGACAGGCAGACGTTCTAACCAGCTGAACTACGGCCCCGTACTATGATAAGCAGGAGCTACTATATATGATAACGCTGGTTCTTGCAAGAGCTTTAGTTACACGCTCCGCGCCATTCCACAACGGAATTGTCTTTTTTAAACTCCAATAATAATTAATGTGTCAACTATGCTCGACCATATATCACTGCATGTAAGCGATTTCAAAAAAAGTAGGGATTTTTTTGTAAAAGCGCTCAGGCCGCTCGGATACAAAATCGATATGGAAGGGGAGGGGTATGCCGGCCTTGGCGTAAAGGGAGCGCCGGACTTTTGGATCGGTGAGGAAAAAGAGCTTCAACCGGTTCATGTGGCTTTTGCAAGTCCTGACCGCAAAACGGTTGATGAGTTCTATACCGCAGCGATTGCAGCCGGCGGCAAGGATAACGGCAAGCCGGGACTGCGGAAGCATTATCATGCAAATTATTATGCGGCGTTCGTGCATGATTTTGATGGGAACAACATTGAAGCTGTGTGCCATACTGCTGAATAACGTTTTATTGAGCGGTAACAGAAAGCCGCCCCGACGGTACGTCGGGGCGGCTTTATCGTGCGGAACGTTCTCTGCGATCAGTCCTATCGGCTGCGAAGCTTATTGAGCTTCTCCTGTAATTTTCCTATCTTTTCTTCGATTTTTTTCTTGAGTTCCTCTATTTGCTTCAGGATTTTTTGTTCTTTTCTCTCTATATTCTCCTCACGCTTCTCTTCCTTAGTGAGTTTTGGCTTTTTATCTACAACCGTCAGACCTTCGAGGGAGGAGAGGGTTATGATGTTCTTGAATTTTTTCCCCTGTGCCTTGCCGACTGCCTTCCCCTTGAAAACTTTGAGTTTGCAGTGTGCTACAAGATACACTGTATCACTGCCCTGTACGCGGTACAGCCGTCCGTTGATAAGACCGTTGTCGCATTTTTTCTTGTCCTTGTCGTGATCAACGGCTCCGCCGAAATTACCGGTGAGCGCAACCGATCCGGTTGCTTTGTTGCCGGCAGCGTCAGCAATCGCGCTCGGGGTTATCACGGTAATGGTATCGCCAGTGGCTATGGTCGGTATCGTGCTGGTTGAACCGCTTAACGTGATGGTGAGTACCGTGCCCGTAGTGTTCCACGACGTTGCGCCGAGCATGTTCGTGCTGTCCAAAAATGAATGGCCGCCGCTTACCGAAAAGAAGGAAGCGAGCGTGCTGCTTGCAACAGTTGGTTTATTGGTTGATTCGGAGAACGTCAGTTCAATGCTGTCCCCGGATTCCTTTGCTGCAGTTCCGCCGGTATTTTTTGCAACCGCAGATGTCAGGCGCGGAGCAGTAGTGTCAGCCGCAATAATGGCGGTGCTGACCGGCGTTGTTGTGGGCGAACTGCTGGACGTCACAATGCCATTTGTCGGCATGTGCGCAAAAAACTCGTCAGGCGGGGCGGTATCGCTCCATGACGCACTGGTGCTTATGGCAACGAAGAATTTTGTTGAGGTTGTTGCAATCGAATTATTTGTGCTGACCGGCACGGTTGTTGAGGCGTTTATATTCACGTTGCTTTGACTGCCGGCAAGCAGGTCAGCTGACGAATCAAAGACCCCATCGCCAGTATCTTTATATACGGAAACCGATGCCAGATCAGCGCCGCTTACCGTGCTTGACGCAGTCTTATTGAGCTCAACGGTTACGGATGCTACCGTTTCACCCGCATTCTGTGAGAGCGAAAACTGGAAAAGACCTATTGGCGCACTGGAAGCCGAGGCGGTTTTTTGGATAGTCACCAGGGCGGTTGGCCCAGTTACGACCGTCACCGCGGCTCGTGCCGGTTGTGCTAGCGCCAGAGCGCCTATAACGAGCAGCAACGTAAGTTTTTTCATAGTGAGCAGTTAATAGTTAATTGTCTTTATCCTAGTTGACGCTATAACTAGCCATTTCTTACAGGAGGTCTTGACAGGAGCTCTTGACGAATATTTTGCGCAGAGTTAAGTGAAAAGTGGGTACGGCGATTTGACAGTAAATGCAGACTTTTTGAAAATCTTCTGCCTGGCGCGTCGGGGTAGCTCCCTCCTTCGGAGGGCGAGAGGTGCAAGCAGAGCGCTCACGCCTCGTGGCTTGCCCGTCGAAGCTTTAGCGTAGTGTGTCGGGGTAGCTCAATCTGGCAGAGCAGAGGCCGTCGGACGCTTCAGTCTTGTTGGTGAAAAGCATGGGCTTACATATTTATGGATCTAGAATATGTTGGTTCGAATCCAACCCCCGACGCTAACGAAAACCCATCAGGAGGCACTGGTGGGTTTTTCGTCCTTCACCAAAAAGCTGCTGGCCGCCGCCTTTGTTGCAAATTTTTTTAGTCGGTATATACTTAAAGGATGCGACGGGTAAAACAAAAAGAGCATCCGATCGTTCAAACGACGCAGGAGATCAGCAAGCGCGTCATCAAGCTCGGCAAAGACGTCGGCGATCTTTTGGCTAAAGTCAAAAAGCATTACGCCGGTCTTGATCCGAGGGTGAGGCGCAAGATTGCCGCGGGCATCGCGGGTTTAGGAGTTGTTCTCGCGGCCACCGCCCATCACCGAAAAAGAGTGAAGCAGCGCCGCAAGCAGTGAATATTCTCATCGTATACGGAACTAACTCAAGCGGGACGAAAGAGGCGGCTGAATTGGTGGCTTCTGTTTTTGCATATCACGACCATCGAGTGACGCTCAAATCAGCGAAGGATGCGATGCCCGACGATATTTTGAATCATGATCTTATTGTTCTTGGTTCCTGCACCTGGGAGCGCATCACAACGACGCGGCGTTTTGAAGGACAATTGCAACAGCATTTTATCGAATTCCAGGAGCGACTGCGCGAAAAAGAATTTAACGGCAAGCATTTTGCGGTTTTTGCTCTGGGCGATTCCACCTATACGAATTTCTGCATTGCGGCAAATCATCTTGTGGCGCTCGTTAAAAAATTGCGCGGCGAACAAATTGGCGACACGCTGCGTATCGACGGTTTCTTCTTTCGCCCTGAAGAGAATCAGAAGAAAATAATCTCGTGGGTTTCGGGAGTGCTTAAGTCTCTTGCGCCAGCACTCATGACTGAATAACGCGAGGCACGATTCTCATGCGCTACTCCCACCCCGTGCACCATCACCGCAATCATAAGAAGGCGGTGCGGCAGTCCTCGACCATCATGCGCGATTACATGGATCGTTTCATGTACTTTGCCGGCATTGTCGCGCCTGCCATGACAGTCCCTCAAATTATCAAAATCTGGTGGGAGAAAGATGCAGCCGGCGTCTCAACGCTTTCTTGGCTCGGGTATGCGGTCGGTTCAATGCTGTGGTTCTTGTACGGTCTTATCCATAAGGAGAAGCCAATTATTATCGCAAACGGCGTTGCCGCAGTCTTGCAAATCATGGTTGTTATTGGTACGCTCTGGTTTTCGTGATG
>CAZQTS010000073.1:0-4253 GCA_964596475.1 uncultured Gammaproteobacteria bacterium | reverse complement strand
TAGCGGAGTGGTGCACGATCAGATACTTGATGCTTGATGGTTTAAGTTCCATATAGTTATTTGATTGTGATTATTAGATTTATTAATGCGGCGATCAGACCTCCCACAGACGCAGTTGTGATAATCCAAAAGAACCGCTTGAGCCAGTCAACGTCAGTTCCGACTTTGGTCATGTCGGTCTGCAGGTGTACAAGATGATTGTCTTTTATTTCGTTCACGGCTTTCTCGACCCGGTCGAGTCGCTCATCTTGCAGTTGATTTTGGTAGTCGGTTCTTTCCATATGGTTATTTCGGCACGTAGGCTCGCTCAAACTTATTAATCAGACCTCTTGATTCCAATGCTTGCTCGAGCCGGTCTTGCACTTCTTGATCTCGCCAGAATTTCTCTTTTTCGATGTCTATAGGTTTTGCTTTCGCTCCGACTAATCCATACAGGAATTTCACAACGCCGGATGACTTGTCATCGGTCAGTTTGCCAGCCGTGTTATAAAATCTCCCCAGTGCGGTGTTTAGGAAGTGGAGCTTATAAGCGTTGCCTCGGTAGCTTAGTGAGCCGTCTTTGTTTTTGTGTTCGCTTACTTCCAGCCAGTCACGCAGTCCGGGAATCGCATTCACGAACGGAAAGACCCTGCTGTTTTCAGCGATCGGCTCGCCGGTGAATAGATTTTGTCCGGTGCCGACTTCAATCGGGTATTTCAAGAGCGGTGACAATTCTCCGACCATACTTTGCACTGTTCGCTTCGCATCTCCTTTCCAGATACGGTTGATGTCCTCGACGGGCAAGCCGAGTCCATACAGGTATTGCGAGAAGCCGTCTTTTTCGCCAAGTCGGACCGGCAGACCCTCTCGCATGTATGGAGGCAAATACTGGAATTCCTGTTTTGCCTTTTCTTTATCGGTCTGCAAGTTTTCTGTCAGTTTGCCGATAGCGGCGTACTTGCCCGGCTGTTTGACCATCTGTTCAAACTGGAGAGGAATGTTGCCACGTGTCCATCGGTAGAATGGCAACAGTCGTTTCATTATGTTTTTCTCGAACGATGTCAGTGCTTCCGGAGCATAGTCGAAGTGGAATTGAAAGACGGCCTTGGCCGCTTCCTCCGGCGCATCGCCTTTGATAATGCGATCCACAAACAACGGCAACCGCAGTCTGTTTTCGACCACTTCCATCGCACGCTTCGGAGTGTCCATAAGCTTGGCGACTGGACCTTTTCCGATATCTTTTTCGACCTCACGCATCACATCCAAATACCCGGGCTGTCCGGTGACTCCCAGTTTGTTGGCCAATTCACGGATTTGGCCATACGAGTATTTGGTGCCAAGCTTCGTGGTAATGGTGCCCTCGATTCCTCTGGCAATCTGATCGCCTTGCAGATATCTGGCAGGGCTTTTTACTCCGGCGATCCAGTTATTGAACATCCCTCCGATCGAGTTTCGGACGTGGAATGCAGGAAACCATCCGGTGACCGATCCTTTCCAGAAACCCAACGCCTTGTCATAGAGTCCCAGAAACTTTTTCGTTGCATCCTCATCGGTCAGGACTCTATAGGTGTCGTCTACATGCTTCACTATTGGTTCGGGTAGAAGCACTCCTTTTAATTGCGGCACAGCACTTTCCACGTACTTGATCCCATTTTCAAAAACGGGCTTCACGACTTCTTTGGTGCTTATCTTTCCGGTGATCGGACTCTTTACTTCCTTTGTGACTATATTCGCCGCTCGGCCAAACTCTTTGCCAATACCGGTTAAGAAGTCGTAGGTCTTTGTCGCTTTGATGTGTTCGGCTTTACGTGCGGCAAATGCCTTGAACGCATCCTCTTCAAACAAGCGCACACCGTAACGGCTCGTGAAGTATTTATTTATTCCCTCGATGGTGTCATCGATGGTTCTTGATTTTGCGAACGGAGTCTTGGGGCGTAGCGGTCTGCTTATTTCGGCAGTAATATTCGCTCCGGTCTTTTGCAAAAACTCCCGGCCTTCCGGTGTCAGGTAGTGGCGCAGATAATCTGGCAATTCGTAGTCGAGGAGACCTCGAGCTTTTTCTGCGGTTGCGAATTCTTTGTGCTGGCCCCGAATATTGTTGATCAGGTCGTCCACTATCTTGTTGCCGGTCTCGGCTTTTCGCATTGCTCTCTCGGTCACGACAAAATACTGGACAGGTTCATCCGCTTTTTTAGCCGCCAGTCCGGCCAGCTTGTGGCTTCCATCAAGTACCTTGAGTCCTTCGTCTGTCTGCAGGAGCACGATTTTTGATTTGCTCTTTTTTGCGGTTTCTCTTTCGGCTTTTTCCAGTACTTCTTTTTGTACATCAGCGGAAAGACCCGAAAGAATTTCGGCTGGTTTCTTTGTGGCTGTTTCGGTGATCACGAGATTGTCGAGATTGACTCCTTTGGATTTTATGAATTCTCTCTCGGCATCTCTTAATCCGGAGAGGACGGCATCGGCTGGTTTTGCGCTCGCCATTCCCTCAATCGTTCTGCCAATGGTTGTTCCGGCATTTTTACCAAGAGCTGTTCGTGCGGTCTTTCCTAAGGCGGCCGCCTCCTCGACGGCTTTGCTTACTTCATGGCGAGTGGCTTTGCTGAAGCTTGAGAATTTGTCGACATATTGTTCGCCGATGTTTCCGGGCAAGTCTTTTATGGACTTGAATGGCACGAATGCTTTTCCGGCCAAATCTTTTGCGCCTTGGTACACTTTGCCAAGCACCGGTGTCTTTTCGGCGACCCAGTCTGCGGCTTTGAATGGTGCGGTGACCACGCTTCGGGGCAATACTTGTTTTCCGGCTACTTTCAATCCTCCTTTGGCAAGAAGTTTTTCACCGCCCTCTGCGAGTACTTTTTCGGCCAGCATCTTTCGCGCACCTTGCTCGCCAAGCTCAACGATGGATTTCTTTAATAAGGCTGTTCCAGACTTACTGAGCACTACCGTACCGGCTTTGGTCGCCAGCTTCGCACCAGCACCATAGCCGAACGATATGTATGTAGTCGGGTCAAGCAGAACATCGGCAATAAAACCGCCGACCTTACTTTTAATACCGAGAGCTTCAGACGGCAAAATATGCTCTTTGATCCCGGCCTTTATTCCTTTGCCGCTTATTAGACCGCCGACAGCATATCCTCCGGTGTTCAGCACATGTAAAACTTTTTGAAGGATGGAAGACTTAGGCTCGGCACCGGAGACGTCCACGCCCTGTTGTGTGGCGAAGTCTCGCAGTCCTGCAACGCTCGTTACGTTGGGTTTGGCAGAAGTCCCGGCAGAAGTGTCGACCGGTATGGTCGTATATTTTCCGCTGGAATCTTTGCCATATTTAACTCCGGCCGCAGAAGTTGGCGCAGAAGATTTAACCGGCTGGGATTTGAGTGGAGGAGTAGCCGGTGCAGAACCGGTGTTTATGTACTTTCCAGTTTTTGGGTCTTTAATGTAGGCCATAGCGTTTTAATTCCCGATCCCGAAAAGTCCTTTGAAGAAATTCTTGCTGGTGTTGTATCCGGACTTTGCGAGACTCGGTATTTTTTGGGTGAATACATCTTTGACCCCAGCACCGAAGTCTTGAGCGGTCATTTTCGGCTGGCTGGCTTTTAATGCTTCAGCGGCTTGAGCGTCGGCTTGTTGTTGGGCGTTTGCTTCAGCGATGATCTGATCTCGTTTCTGCAGGACTTGGGCCCGGATGCCTTGAGGCACGTTACTTGCGGTGAAGTTCGGATTATTCAGAAGCTCAAGCGCGTATGCTTCGACATCGCTTGCACTGCCGCCATCACCGCTACCAGACGCTTTCTTGGTGCCGACCACTTTCGTTCCGGCAATATCAAGCACTTGGCCAGCTGGGGTGTCGTTGGCGAGATTGGCAAGCTTGATCGCTCGGTCAATCACGTCTTGAGCGTCTTTCTTTTCCTGTTCTTTTCCGTACTTGGATGCTTCAACGATGTTTGCGACATCTTTTTCTGATGCGCCGAAGACTTGTTTTAAGAGATCCCCAAGCACGCCGTATTGGTCTTTCTGGAATCCAAGTGTCTTTTCTGCAACCGTAAGTGGTAGCGTTGAGTCCTCATACTGCATACCGGCCGCTTCTTTTGCTGAAGTGTCGGCTACTCCAAGTTTGTCGGCTAATCGGTTGCGCTCGTTCAGTAGTTTTCGGTAGGACTCGACCAATGGATTCTTTTCGGAAGCGACGAGTCGTTGCGTTTGGCTTTCGGTCACAAGGCCGCCGCTTTGTATGGTTCGATTGCGGATATCTTTTTCGGAGTCCTCGATAGCGG
>CAZQTS010000072.1:0-4353 GCA_964596475.1 uncultured Gammaproteobacteria bacterium | reverse complement strand
GCTAACTGCCCAAGAGCCAAGCATGTTTCTTCTCGACCGGAGGCCATGCAATGAAGTTCTTGCAGACATTGGACTAAAATTCTTGATTTTTTTCTCATCCTATGATATACTCGATATATACATTACTAAACAAAAACAAAAAAGTGAATTCGGCGGATCGTTTTCGGCAGATTTATTACGTAGCCCGTAATACCGCGCAGCTTCACCCACGGGGTGACCGCCCTGTGGGCGGTGCTGCGCGGATGGAGGGCTTTGAAACTATCGTCGGCGGAGCCGACTCTTCTCGTAAAGAACCCGCCCGGATACCTCGCGGCTTGTCGCGAGGTCGGGTTCATTTCCTACTAAGCATTGCTGGCATTAGCATAGTACTTACGGTTGGTATTTTTATGACCGTCGCAAACTAGCTCGAACTTCCAGGCACAGCCTACTACAATTTCCAACGAATGCGACAAAAAAGATCCGTCTCGACGATACGTCGGGACGGGTTCTTGTTTGCCCGAGTGCCGGTGGTTCCAGCTGGTGCGTGCATCCGACAGCGAAATCCTGCTCTGCGCAGTTCCCGAGCAAAAGGTGTGTTTCCGCAAAAAAAACGCTCGAGCAAAGCAAGCGCCTTGTCAAATCATGGTGACGACCGATTGACCTCGTTCATTTTTTCTGTTTCAATTGTTTCAGATGTTGTTTTGTCGTGAGAACGGAACAACACGATCTTTTACATACGCTTCGATGCGCACTACAGGAGGGCGCAATGCACGATGCCATCACGCACGACGTTCGGTCAGGAGATGATGTTCGTTCGCAGATGGAGCGCCTCGAGCTCCTGGATCTGAACCGCGTACACACCGTCGGCCAGCTCGTCGACGCGATGAGCCGCTGTTCGTTTGGCGCCCGTATGCTGGGCGAGGTTGGAGAGACCCTTACCACATGGGTCCGCACAAAGGAAAAGACATACATCGTCTACGACGGCAGCCGCGAGAGACCATTGTTTCCTCTCCTCGAACAGATGGTTACCCGTGGTTGGTTCGTAAAGATCCTCGGCTCAGGGGACTTCTTTACGGCCCCTCGTTCCATCAGGGACGGTGCCAACGTGCTCGTTGTCGGGCCATACATGGGCCGCTATGAGCAACTGCTGTATCGGCGCGCAGGCAGGATAGTCTTCGTGAACTCCTTCGGCATGGCGCGACCAGGCCAGATTCGGGACGGCTACTTCCCTGATGCGGTCTTTGCAGATCCGAATCTGATCATGCCCATCTTCTACCACACCCTGCGCGAGCGCCTGGAGGGGCAAGGGTCAACCGTCAGTCAGCTCATCGACTACCTTAGACATTTCGACGGCCTCGCAACCGAGGTGGTTGATGGCGCAGAGACACTGCGCGCCATGATCCAGGATCCTGACTGCACGGTCATCATGACCGCATCAGGCGCCATGACCATCGCCAAGATGGGGCTTTTGTTCTGCGAGATGATCGATCGGGGCATGATTCAGTATCTCGCAACCACTGGCGCGCTTATGGCGCACGGATTGGTGGAAGGTATTGGTCTTGCCCACTACAAGTACAACCCGAAGCACAACGATGTGCTGCTCGCCGATCAGAAAATCAACCGCGTCACCGACACACTCGAACCAGAAGAAAACCTCGACAGCGTCGAGGAGGTGATTCACCGGATCCTTGCCAGCATCAACGGGCGCGGACCGCACCTCATAAGCCCGAGTGAGCTTCACCGGAGAATCGGCAAGTACCTTGTGGATCACTTCCCGAATGAGCGAGGTATTCTCAAGTCTGCCTACCTCAAGAAAGTGCCGGTGAGTGTTCCGGCGCCGTACGATTCAGAGATCGGCAACGATCTAATCATCGAGAACATGCGGCGCGGTGAAAAAGGCACGGGGATCATCCTGCATCACGAGCTTGACACCCTTGAGCTCATCAAGTTGACGACGCAGGCCAAGCGACTCGGGATCTTCTCGATCGGCGGTGGGGTACCAAGGAATAACACGCAGAACGTAGCACCGCTCGTTGAGATCATCAACACGCGCCTTGAGAAAAAGCTGCGACCGGTGCTCTTCAACTACGGCTGCCGCATCGACCCCACGCCGTTCTGGTTCGGCAACTTGAGCGGGTGCAGCTACAGCGAAAACATCTCGTGGCGCAAGTTCGCGTTCGACGCTCGCACGAGCGAGATACGTGCCGACGCAACGATCGTCTGGCCCCTCCTGCTCAAGCACGTCCTCGAGCAGCAGGCGGCCTAATGCCCAGGGGGCAAGGGAGCCAGTACCGGGCCTGCGGAAACAGAAGTTTCCGCAGGCCCGCTTTTTTTACTACCATAGCTCAAACGACACCATCCTAACTTTTTCTCTTGCCCTGTAGCCAATTCTATGAAAATTAAAAAGAAGGGGCCGTCCGTGCGGACGACCCCCTGACAACCCAAACAGCCTAAACAGGGCTGTGGCAGTACAACTCGCCAATTTCATCGTTCTCCGGCCATTTCGGGTTGGTGACCATCGGCACGGCCACACCGGGTATCTGGTAACCAAAGCGGTGGGCCAGTGCTGCACTTGACCGCAGGCGCTTGAGGTCGGAACCTACCATAACATCAAGGGAGTAGTTATCCGCTCCTAACGAGTGGCGATACCGCTCGATTTTGCACGCCTGGTCAGCGAGTGAGCGCAGCTGATAGTCGACGGCGATTTCGGCCGCCAACCGGTCGAAAGGATTGCAGCCAAAGGCGGCTGCAAACTGGTCGCGAGCGTGTTTCTTCTCCTGATACTGACCAAACAACAAGATAGCAACGTTTATGACCACGAAAGTCATCACGACCAGCCACGATCTCCTGGACATCGGTGTTCCCCTCCTCATGGGTTTGGTGCGACTTTTCAAGAACGACAAGAAAGGAGTATTACATACACCCGATGCGGTGTCAATACTACACTAGTTGTCAATCGCCATCACGGGTACTACACTTGCGAGGTGGTGACCATCGCGCATGTGTGACGCGATGCTTGCAATCAGTGCTCCTTTGTATATAATAAATTCCTATGCACACTTCTAAGACTCAATCAAAACAGACAGCGACAAAACAAACGCCCACAGCAGTAACCGAAACAGCAACCTTTGCTGCAGGGTGCTTTTGGGGCGTTGAGGAAATATTTAGAACGCGGCCCGGCGTCATTGATACGGTCGTTGGCTACACGGGCGGAACAATGGACGGCCCGACCTACGAAGAGGTGTGCACTGACCAAACCGGCCACGCTGAAGCAGTGCAGGTGACCTATGATCCAAAAAAAATTTCCTATGAAGAGCTGCTTAAAATCTTTTGGGAGAACCATAATCCGACAACGCCAAATCGCCAGGGTCCGGACATCGGCTCCCAGTACCGGTCGGTGATTTTTTACCACACGCCTGAACAGGAGAAAGCTGCGCGCGGATCGAAAGAAATGCTCCAGAGTTCAGGAAAATACAAAAAGCCGATCGTGACTGAAATAGTCGCAGCAACGCCTTTTTACAAAGCCGAGGAATATCATCAAAAGTATCTGGTGAAGCGTGGCCTGGAGACGTGCCACATCTAGCTACGGTCAATGAACATCACCCTGTGCGGCAGCATCGCCTTGTACGATAAAATGCTTGCAGTTAAGGAACAGCTGGTGAAGCTGGGCCATGGCGTGGATCTTCCTCCAAGCGAAGTTCCGACTAGCGACGGCACCATGATTCCGGTCCAGGAATATTACTCTATTCGCCATCGCGCAACCGCGTCGGACGTATGGGTATGGGAGCGCAAAACGCAGGCGATACGCGAGCACTTTAAAAAAGTCACCGCGTCTGATGCTATCCTCGTCATCAATTATTCAAAAAATGGCATTGATGGGTATATCGGCGCAAATACGCTTCTTGAAATGGGCCTTGCCTTTTACCTCAACAAGAAAATATTCCTTCTAAATCCAATACCAAAGATGCAATACACAGAGGAGATCCTTGCCCTAAAACCTATAGTGCTGAAGGGTGATCTGACACTGATCAGTTCATCACGAGCCTGACTTTTTTTCCGAGTAGTAGATCCGAACAAACTTTTTCGCTGACGGACAAATGTCTTTCAAAACGCACGAAGGGCACCGGGGTTTTGGTTTGCAGGTTGCCCGTCCGTGCGTAATGAAGTATTCATTGACTGAAAGGTAGTCTCTGGGTTCAAAAAGGCGTTCTAAATCCTTCCCCATTCTGTGAGGATTTTTTTCTTTCGTGAGACCTAAGCGCGGCGCGACGCGAAGCACATGCGTATCAACCGCAATACCGGTTGGCTTATTGAAGGCTTTCGCCATGATCAGGTTTGCGCTCTTAGTCGAGATGCCGGGCAAAGCTACCAAAT
>CAZQTS010000071.1:0-4552 GCA_964596475.1 uncultured Gammaproteobacteria bacterium | reverse complement strand
AACTGTTGACTATTGACTGTTAACAATTAACTGCCGGGAAGCAGCTGATTGTCAATAGTTAAGAGTTAATAGTCAATAGTTAATTTGTAGCGGGTAACGGGACTCGAACCCGTCTCTCGACCTTGGGAAGGTCACATAATGCCCCTATACTATACCCGCATGGATTGCATCCTCTCTAGCGCCTCCCTATATTACATAAAGTAGACTTGTTTGAAAATACGTTAAGCTCACATTAAAAAAATACCCTGCGACGATTGCAGAGATGGAAAGGCCGCATGATGAGCACACGGCCTATGAGGTTGCTTGCAAGGGGTCGGCAGGAGAAAGGGCTTGGTGAGTGATAGGTGAGTTGCTACGCCAGACTTCTCCAAAGTACGTAGCTCATACGTGGTGGGAAGGGGTACGACCCCTCTTGAAGTGGCGAGTTCCTCGCAACCAAACCCTTGCAAGCGCTTGGGTCCTCCTTTGAGATAAGTGAACGTTGGCTTCATTATACCTTGTGGGAGGTATCTGGTAAAGGATGCAAGGGCAGGGCTGAACTATTTCCCTAAGGTTAGGAAAAGATTTGGTCGGCATACGACGGTAGACAATCGTTCATGCCATATCTTAAAAAGAACCGGGCAGAGCTACGTACGGAGTAGATGCCCGGTTTTGCCACGCGGTGTTTGCGCTCACCTTTCAGGTGGTACGTACTCGCTCACGTCTGTAGGGTACTCGCCAGATAGGCAGGCGAAACACCACTTCGCTGGTTCGGCAACGCAGGAGCGCAGTCCCGGCATGCTCATGAAGTGCAGCCGATCCTCGCCGTCCAGTCCGAGGTACTGCCTGATTGCTTCTACGTTACCACGTAGATCTGCTGCCACGAGCCCGCCCTTGATATCGATCCCATAGTAGCAGGGATGCATGATGAGCGGACAGGTGATGAGCAGGGTGACCTGCTGTGGATGGTAACGCTTCACCATCCCGACGAGTTTCTTCATTGTTGTCCCACGGACGATGGAGTCGTCAATGAGCACGATGCGCTTGCCGCGAATCATGCGGCGATCGGGGTTGAACTTGAGCCTGACCCCGAAATCGCGCAAGGTTTGTGACGGCGCGATGAAGGTGCGCCCGGTGTAGTGGTGACGGTAGAGGATCGGCTCCAGCGGAATTCCGGTTACTCGCGCAACAGCGAGCGCGGCTTCGTTGCTCGAGTCCGGCACTGGCGAGACGATGTCGCCGGAAGGCTTGGCTTCGATGACCAGCCGTTCGCCCAGGCGCCGTCTGAACTCCTTTGCCTGAATTCCGAAGAGGGTGCTCTCCGGACGCGAGAAGTAGATCATCTCAAAGATGCAGTGCGCTGTCCGCTTTTCTGGTGGCGGATCCGGGTACGTGTTGAGCTTCCCATCGGCGAGCTCGATAATCTCATCACCGGAGACTTCCCGCAGTTGATACTCGCTTCCGTCGAAGCTGGAGTACTCGGCGGTCATACTGTCCAGCGCAGCTGACTCGGAAGCGAAGAACACGGCGCCATCAGAACTCTGCGTGTAACAGAAGGGTCGATTTTCCAGGTGGTCGCGAAGCAGGAACATACGATCCCTGGTCATGAGCACACCGGAAAAAGTTCCAACCAGGCGACGCTTCGCTTCACGAAGGGCCGAAATCCAATCTCTCAACTCGCGGTATAGATAGGCAACGAGCTTAACGATGACCTCGCCATCGTTTTGACTGTAGAAGGTGAAACCCTCCTTGATCAGGAACATACGCAGCGCGTGACAGTTCACGATGTCACCGTTACTTTCGAAGAAGATCGGGCCCTCGCTCGTATACGCCGCATGCGGTTGCGCGTTGTTGAGCTCGCTCGCGCCCTGCGTGGAGTACCGGAGATGGCCCATAGCCATAAACCCCATGAGCGATTGCATCACCGTATCCGTGAGTGCTTCCATGACGAGTCCGCGCAGGCGAAGAGGCGGCCGCTCGGGGTGGAAATTATGCCCATCAGAGGACACCATTCCCACCCATTCCTGACCGCGATGCTGCTGCATGTACAAACCGTATCGCGTAATGTCTGGAGCGTGTGGGGTGTTGTAGCACCCGGCTATTGCGCACATGGATCCCCCTATATGGTTGAGAACAGAGGTTTGGAAAAGAGCGAAAAGTGTAAGTGTATAGAAGTTCTTTATGATTGTCAAAACCGAAGGCTGGAAAACAGCGGCCTGCGATACGAGGTCTATCTGTCAGTTTGTTAACCACCCTGCGGGCTGAAGGAATTTAAGGGCTCTGCGGTTCGTTGCGTTTTCTCGATTTCTCTTCTAAGCTCATACAATAGGTTGTGGGCGTAACCAAGGGGTACGAACCATGGAGACCTAGAGCTCTTTTACATGGGGGAGTTGGAATGAAGCCGATTCAAATACTCGTTGTTGATCTGGGATCGCAATACAGTTTGGTGATCGGGCGCACGCTGCGTGAGCTGGAAGTGCGATCAGTGGTGCTTTCGCCGATCCGCGCATCCGACTGGCTTGCCAAGAACCGGCCAAAGGGCATCATCCTTTCCGGCGGCAGCGCATCGGTCTACGATGCGGACAGTCCCAAACCGCCCGATGCACTCTTGCGCAGCGAGGTGCCGGTGCTCGGCATCTGCTACGGCATGCAGTGGTTGGCGCAGGAATTGGGCGGCACGGTCGTTGCACACCGGGAAAGTAAAGAGTACGGTGAGACAAGAATTCGCTGTCATCGAGACCCGCTTTTTGTCGGCCTAACTTCCGAACAAGTTGTGTGGGCGAGTCACGGCGACAGCGTCGCTCAAGTACCGGAGGGCTTTCGGGTCACCGCAACATCGCCCAACGGCACGGTCGCGGCCATGAGTAACCTCAAGCGCAGGCTCTGGGGTGTGCAGTTTCACCCCGAGGTGGTGCACACGCCCAACGGCAAGCGCATGCTTGACCAGTTCCTGGCTCTGTGCGGATGCCTTGCCGACTGGCAGCCACGGGATATCATCAAGAACATACAGAAGGAGGTAACGAAGGCGGTCGGCGATCGGAAGGTTGTTCTCGGCTTTTCCGGCGGCGTTGATTCATCGACGCTTTCCGCGATTCTCGCGCCGGTACTTACGGAACGGCTGCTTGCGGTATGCATCGACACGGGCGCGCTGCGTTCTGATGAACTTGATGACGCTCGTACCAATGCAGCGGCTGCACGCGTACCATTGCGCATCGTGCAAGCACATGATCGCTTTCAGGCGTTGCTCGTACGGACAACCGATGCCGAGGAGAAGCGTCGCTTCTTCAAGCAGGTGTATGGTGCGATTTTGGAGGAACACGCTCTCGATTTCGGCGCTGACTTCATCGCGCAGGGAAGTCTGGCAACCGACTTCATCGAGTCAGCCGGTGCCGGTGAAGCGGCGCTCATCAAGTCGCACCACAACATCAACCTGTCGCTTAAGTTTCAGGTACTGCATCCGCTGCGCGAACTGTTTAAGTACGAGGTGCGTGCGCTTGCTCACAGCATGGGTCTGCCGGCATCGATAACCGAGCGCCAACCCTTTCCCGGACCCGGCTTGTTCGTTCGGGTCATCGGCGCACCGGCAACCACCGAGCGGCTTGAGTTGGTCCGCTGGGCAGACCAGACCGTTCGGAACATCCTGCGTGATCATGCCTACTTCGGCAGGATCTCGCAGCTAGTGGTGGCACTTGACTGCACGCCCACCGTTGGGGTGAAAGGAGACGCTCGCGTGTACGCGCACGCCATCGTGGTGCGGGCTGTTGAAACTGCTGACTTCATGACCGCAAGCGGCCATCAGTTCCCGCCGGAAATCAGGCGGCAGATCAGCGGCACGCTCACTAAGCATTCCGAGATCGTTCGCGTGTACTTTGACGAAACCAACAAACCCCCCGCCACCACCGAACTTGAATGAGTGCGCGGCAGGCAGCAGTTTCACAGGGGGAGGAAACTGCGAGGCAGGATCTGGAAAATCCTGCCTCATTTTTATTTTTTTTGCGTTGCCCGGAATACCTCGCCCCGACGTTACGTCGGGGCGAGGTTGGGTTCATAAATTATGCACTGTAACGTTATCGTATCTGCTTTCCGTGCTCGCTTGAGAGCTCTTCAAGCCTTGCGATGACATTGAGAATTTTTTTTCCGCGCAACACCATCATCGTAACCTGACGTCCGATCGCTTCACCCATCATCAAACGCTGGAGATCTCCGACAGTATTCATAGTTTTGCCGTCAAGATCGAGAATAAAATCTCCTGGCCGAAGATCGGAGTGCGCGGCAGGACTGTCCGGAAGTATCTGGGCGACGAGCAGCGCAAATCGGCGGTCGAGCGAGAGGCTTGCGGATGGCGGCAAGGGATGTGTTGCGCCGGTGATTCCCAGATAAGCCCGCTTGACACGGCCGTCTCGAATCAGAGCCGCAATAATCTTTTGGGTATTCGTGTTGATGGGAACGGCAAGACCCAAGCCGATGCCCGCGACCGCCGTGTTAATGCCAACCACGTGTCCGCTGCTGTCAACCAAGGCGCCGCCGGAATTGCCGGGATTGAGGGCGGCATCGGTCTGAATCACGTTCTCTA
>CAZQTS010000070.1:0-4566 GCA_964596475.1 uncultured Gammaproteobacteria bacterium | reverse complement strand
TTGTTCATCCGGCACCTACATTCGATCTCTTGTTCATGACATTGGTCAGGCCCTTACCACAGGAGCCCTTATGTCGGCGCTTCGGCGAACCTTCATAGGCGAGTATTCCGTTAGCCAGGCAATCGCTGCCGAACGCCTGAAAACCGCCGATTGGAAACAGCACTTGGTGTCGGTTGAGCAGCTTAGGCACGACGTCTTGGATTTTCTCTTTCCCAAGGTTTGACTTATGATTGGGGGTCCCTCGACTTAGCCTCGCACTGCGAGGCTTGCGCTCGGGACAATCCCCACCAGGACTCTGGTGGGGATTGATTTTTCCGAGGGGTCATGCTAGTCTTGTTTCTGCTCCGATATTACAACTTACTACTTTTAACTTAAACTTTTCACTTTTTCGGCCACAGGCCGATCCGCCTTTGGCGGAAACTTTTCACTTAACAAACATGCCCCAACAGAAATCTGCTGCCAAAGCGCTCCGCAAGTCTTTGAAACAGTATGCGCGCAATTCCGCAATCCGCAAAAGGATTAAGGACCTGCGCAAGAAGGCGCTGCGCGCCATTGCTGCCAAACAGCGCGATGCAGCTCTTGACATCTACAAGCAGTTTCAAAAAACTCTGGACAAGGCTTCCAAGGCTTCCGGATTCATCAAGAAGAATACTGCCGCCCGCCTCAAGTCGAGGCTCATGGCAAAGATACACGCACTCTCGCGGTAGGAGTTGGATTACAGACGCGGCTGACGCCGCCACGGGCTCTCCGTGGCGTCGTTATAAACGCGCGATAAAGAGCGTCAGCGCTGAATCGAGCATGGAAGGATCGCTCTTAAGTATTCCATCAAGAGCGATCAGATGACCGTAAATGCGCTCAAGTTCTTTTTTTTGGAAGAGGACGCTGTGCTCGAGCATTTTTTTTGCCACGTAGGGATGCAGCTTCAGGCGCTCGGCAATGGCATAGGAGTTATGCGTCGCAGTACTCGCCTCCTTGGTGTAGAGGAGGAGTCTGAATTGACGCACCATCATGCCCACCAGATACTGACGGTCGGTTTGAAACCTGAAATGCTCCTCAAGCAGTTTGAGCGCTTCGGCTTTCTTTTTCGCGCTCATAGCGTCCATGAGAGGGAAAATGGTTCCAACCTGCGTTGTAGAGATGAGCTCGGTCACCAGCTCCATACCAATCGATTCGGCGTCGGTTGCGTGGCAGAGCTTTTCTAACGCATGGTGTACATGCCACGTCGAATCGCCGACAAGAGAAATAAGGAGTTCGGCAGCGTCCTTGGTCAGTTTCTTGTGATGTCGAGAGGCCTGTTTTTGGGTCCAGGCAATGAGCTTGGGATGCTCAAGCTCTTCAAAATTTTTACAGCATTGCGCGGCGCAGCGTTTGACGAGGTAGGCAAATAGTTTTGATTTCTTTGGCATACCCTCGTGCCAGAACACGAGGTAGTTCTCTTTGTTCGTATTATCGAGTGTTTTCAGGTACGCAATAATGTCGTCCTGCACGTCCGCAAATTTCCTGAACGAAAAGACGTTTTTTATGACGATAAATTTTTTCGGCGCAAGGAATCCGGATGCTTTAACCGCAGTGAAAAAGCGCTCAAGAGAAAATTCTTCTCCATCAATGATCTCAACGTTGTGGCCGGCCGCATCATACAGCTCGATGAACTTTTTTTTCAGCTGGTCTATGGTTTCTTTGGCGCGGTACGAATCCTCGCCGTAGTAAAAGTAGATCATTGGTTAAGATTAAGGAATAGGGGAAGTTAAAAGTTGTAAGTGAAAAGTTTAAGTGAAAAGTGTAAAGTTGTGATTATTCATGCATGATGGAACCCAACTCTCAACTTAAAACTTAAACTTTTCATTTTTCACTTTAAATTTAAATCAATTGAGGGCAGTCGCTTAATTCATTATTCCATTGCTTTCATATCTGCCCAATTATGACCAGTTTTTATCTCAACAACCAGGGGGATGGGGAATTGATACACGTCCTCCATTGTTTTTTGGATGAGGCGCGAGGCATTTTTCACCTCGTGTTCAGGAGTTTCAAAAACAAGCTCATCATGTACCTGCAGAAGCATGCGGGTGCTTTGTAACTTGTCCTCGAGCATCTGCGCAACGTTAATCATAGCGAGTTTCATGAGATCGGCTGCGGTTCCCTGAAGGGGCATATTCACTGCCATGCGTTCTGCCTGCGCGACCAGCATGGGCGATGAGGAGTAAATTTCAGGCAGTTTGCGGCGCCTGCCGAAGAGGGTTTGCACGTAACCGTGCTCGTGGGCAAAGGATTTTGTTTTTTCAACATACCGCCGAAGGCCCTGGTAGAGTTTAAAGTATGCATCGATGAATTCTTTTGCTTCAAGGCGAGAGATGCCGGTGCGTTGCGCCAAACCGGTTGATCCCAGTCCGTAGATAACGCCGAAGTTAACCTCCTTTGCCTGCCGGCGCTGCCCGGGTGTGACCTCATCGAGCGAAACATGATGAATTTCAGCTGCGGTGCGGCGGTGGATGTCCTCGCCCGCCTTGAAACTTTTCAGCATCTTCGAATCCTTGGAAATGACGGCGGCGAGACGCAGCTCGATCTGCGAGTAGTCTGCAGAGATGAGGAGGCTTCCTTTTGGCGCTACAAAAGCCCTGCGGATCGCCCGCCCGAGTTCGGTGCGCACGGGAATGTTTTGAAGGTTCGGGTTTGAAGACGACAGGCGACCGGTTGCAGTCACCGTCTGGTTGAAGCTCGTGTGGATGCGGCTGTCTTTTGCATCCACCATGGTCGGTAGCGTGGTGACATACGTGGTAACCAGCTTGGTCAACTCGCGATGATCCGCAATGAGCGGAATGATGGGATGCGCTCCCCTAAGCTTATCGAGCTCTTGGGCAGCAGTTGAAAGTCCGGTTTTTTTGCGCTTGATGCCTTTCGTCGCAATCTTCAATTTTTCAAAGAGGACTTCCTTGAGCTGAAGGGGCGATGAGATATTAAATTCGGTGCCGGCAAGCGTATGTATCTTTTTCTCAAGCGCCCGGATGTCTGCAGAGAGGTTTTTTTCTATTTTTTTAAGATAGGGTGCGTCAATGAGGATTCCCGCAGTCTCCATTTGGGCAAGAATGGGAACGAGGGGCATCTCGATCTCTTCTAAAAGCCGAGTCAATTTTTCAGCATGGACTTCTTTTTTAAGTTTTTCATAGAGTCGAAATGCCATGTCAGCGTCTGCTGCTCCGTACTGCGCGAGTTTTTCAGGATCAATTGCGGCAACGTCAATCTCCTTTTTTTTGGATTTCGCTCTTCCGTTTTCGAGCGCCAGTTCTTGGAGTGTCTGCATGCGCTCACCCAGGTAGCTGAATGCCAAATCCTCTAGTTTGAGACTGCGATTGGGATGAATGAGGTACGCGGCGATGAGCGTGTCAAAATATAAGCCGCGAACGGTGATGCCGAAATGCTGGAGCACCTCGTAGTCGAACTTGATATTATGGCCGATTTTTTTAAGAGTCTCCTGCTCCAAGAGGGGCCCGATATATTTTTTGAATGCCGCGCGCTGGGCTCGCGTTCGCAGATGCACAAAACAGGCGTCTCCCGCGGTCCACGCAAAACTTGCGCCGAGAATTTCGTCGTGCAGGGTATTGAGTCCCGTTGTTTCGGTATCGAGACTTAGTAAGTTTTTTGTTTTGATTTTTGCCGCAAGTTTTTTGATGCCGGCCTCGTCGCCCGCGACCCCGTATTTTTTACTCGTTTTTCTCGATTGGGCTTTTGTCGGCGTTTCGTGCTGCGGCAGCTTCGCGAGCAGGGACCGAAACTCGAGATCCTGAAAAATTTTTACCGCTTTGTCGAAATCGTAATTTTTCGCGCTGGCTTTATCGAGATCAAGCATAAGGGGAAGGCTGGTGACGATCGTGGTGAGCCGCTTGCTCATTTCAGCCTGTTCGCGCTGATTGCGGAGAAGCTCGCGAATGCGGTCCTTTATTTTTTCGGAATTCAGATGCTTGTACAGGTTTTCTAAGTTCCCGAATTTTTGAATAAGATCCGCAGCGCCTTTTTCGCCAATACCCTGAACCCCCGGGATATTATCGGACGGGTCGCCGGCAAGCCCCTTCATATCAGGAATCTGTGCGGGTTTGAGGCCATAGCGGTCTCTCACCGCTTTTTCATCGTAGAGCACTACGTCTGCAACTCCTTTTCTCATCGTATAGACCTTGGTTCGATCGGTAACCAGCTGCAGGGTATCGAGGTCGCCGGACACGATAATGACCTCCATGTTTTTATCCCGCGCACGATACTGGTGCGCAAGCGAGCCGATAATGTCGTCGGCTTCATAGCCGGGTTTGGCGAGAATCGGGATGTTAAGCGCGCGCAAAATTTTTTCAGTCAAGTCAATCTGGTCGATAAAATCCTTTTCCGGCGCTTCGCGCTGTGCCTTGTATGCTCTATATTCCTTCTTGCGAAACGTCTCATGCGGCAAATCAAAAGCAGCCACCACGTAATCAGGCTTGAGCTCTTTAAAAAGCCTTAGTAGAATCGAAGTAAATCCGTACACGGCGTTGACCATGCGCCCGTCCTTGGTGGTTAGATTCGGTATCGCATGCCAGGCGCGGTGCA
>CAZQTS010000069.1:0-4671 GCA_964596475.1 uncultured Gammaproteobacteria bacterium | reverse complement strand
GGGTATTCGGGCGAACATAATCAGGTGAAATCATACGCAGGGGCATTCCAGGGTCTTACTGAATGTCTTCGGTTCGGGCGTTTGCTTGACGTCATCATGTATGAGGAAATACTGGCTTAGAGCACTATCGCTTTTGGTCTCTCTCTACTTGTTTGCGGTTATGTACCGCTATTTTAGCTACTGGGGGATTGGAGCTGCTCTTGCGATCATTTTATTCATTGCGCTCATCGTTGCACTGGCTGCTCTTATTTCTTTTCTTCTTTCCCACAAGTGGCAGGTCTACGTCGTATTAAGACGGTTCATAGTGAGGGTTGCGGCAACAACGTTTGGTCGCTGGCTCGATCGCACCGTTCGGCGGCGATTTCCGCGCCTTCACCACTGGCTGCGCGACACCATTGATTTGACCACCGCTCCTGGCATTGCTCTGACTGTTGGAGTTATGATCAGTTTGATTTTTTTATTACTTTTTTTGGGCACGGCGTTCGATGCACTCTTTAATAGGGATCTTGCTCTCGCAGACGTGCGCCTGATTTTTTTCTTCAGAACAGTCGTGCCAGAACATGCCCGTGATTTCTTCATTTTTTTCACGCACCTCGCCGATCCACTGACTATTCTCATGGTATTCGGTGCTACGGCGTTTTATTTGTTGTTGCTTAACCAGTATCGTTGGATTATCTACCTTGCACTGTCCCTAAGCGGAGGATATTTTGCCTCGTATCTTTCGAAGCTCGTCCTCGGCCGGTTGCGGCCCCTGGGTATTAACCTCATCGACTTACCGGATGGCGCAAGCTTCCCCAGCGGACATGCATTGATCGCCGTGTGCGTGTATGGTTTTATCGGTTATCTCCTATTCAGAAAATTTAAGCGCCCGGCAGTCCGGATACTCATTGTGGTTTGTTTCCTCGCCTTTATTATCCTTATTGGTTTGAGCAGGGCGTATCTGGGTGTTCATTACCCAAGTGACGTAGTGGGGGGCTGGTACTTGGGAGCTGCATTGCTCTCGCTCATCATCAGTTTTTTTGAAATTGAATACCGTTTTCACTTTCCTGGGCTGGTGCGAGTGAAGAATTTTAAGTATTCAAAAAAATTTCAATTCTTCTATTTGGCGTCGCTTCTTGCAAGTGTCAGCCTGCTTATTACTTGGCAGTACCTGCGCACCGAAGTCGTCCATTCGCAGGAACGTGTTCGTTCGGTTGCCACGATAGAGGAATTCCTAACCAGCGCTGAAAAATACAGTGAGGATTTGCTCGGTCGCAGGACCCAACCGATCAGTCTCATTGTGGTCGGTTCGGCAGATGAGCTTCTTCACATTTTCGAACAAGCCGGCTGGCATCGTGCCGTGGTGCCGAATATTACTAATTTTTTCCGTCAGATCTCAAGAGTTGCAAAGAATACCCCCTACCAAGAGGGACCCATGACCCCTGGATTTTATAATAGCCGTACCAATTTTTTTGGTTTCCAAAAACCGACGTCGGTAAACACGGCCCGCCAGCGTCACCACACGCGATTTTGGGAGAGCGGCTACCGCCTCGGCGGGAAGGACATCTGGGTAGGCACGGCAAGCCTGGATGACGGCATTGAAATCGGATCGGTGATTAAGTTCCCCACACACGGCATTGATCCTCACGTTGATAAGGAGCGCGAATTCATCTTTAGCGATTTGCTCGGCACCGGTCTCACCGCCAATATTGCCAAGCTTGATCTGGTAGGGCTGGTTGAGGGCAAGAACGCAGCTGGCGATGGCTTCACGACTGACGGTTGGGCGTATATTCTGTATCTCAAGTAACGATTTGCAGGTGCCCAGCGGACGTGGTAGGGTAACTTAACTGTTAACAGTCAAGAGTTCGTTAACAGTCAATAGTTAAGAGTTAATAGTTACTATGATGACCGTTGAACAGATCTATCGCCTTGCCATCGAACAAGGCATCCAAAATGACATCCGCGGTAAATCGATTGTGCAGCGCCACCTCAAGCGCGAGCGAAAGCGGTATGATGAAATGTCGAAAAAACAGAAGAAGTGGTACGATAAGGAGCGCCTTACAAACCCCTATCTGGATACGCGGTATTTTGGCGATGGGAAACGATCGGTGAGAAAATTCATTGCCGGTATCGATATGGATTCGTCAGAGGTCATGCTGGCACACGAGCTGAATAAGCAAAATCCGAAAAAGCCGATTGACTTAATCGTCTCGCACCACCCGCTCGGGAAGGGTATGACCGAGGGTTTGTCAGATGTGATGCGTCTGCAGATTGAGCTTCTGCATAAGTTTGGTATTCCCGTCAATATTGCCGAAAGCCTGACGAAAAAACGATCGAGTGAAGTGAGCAAAAATACGCAATCGGGCAATTTTTTCGGCACGATTGACGCTGCGGCATTGCTCGGCTATCCGGTGTTGTGCGTGCACACGCCGTCAGACAATATGGTCGCCACCATGCTTCTCAATATAATTAAAAAAAGAGAGAAACGACTACTCACGGTCGGCGACATCATGGACATGTTTATGGAAATTCCGGAGTACCAGATTGCCATGGAACGCGGTAACGGACCGTTTGTGTTAATCGGTGACCGGGAAAATTATGCAGGTAAGATTGCGGTTACTGACATCACCGGCGGCACTGAAGGATCGCCTGATATGTATGAAAAATTGGCGCATTTCGGCATTGGCACCGTGATTGGCATGCACCTCTCGCCAAAGCATGAGGAGGAGGCTCGCAAGCACCACATTAACGTGGTCATCGCTGGCCACATGTCATCCGATTCGCTTGGCCTGAACTTGTTTTTGGACAACCTGGAGCGCCGTGGTATTGAGATTGTGGCTACCTCAGGGTTTACGCGAGTAAGTCGAATAAGTCGGAGCGCACGGTCTCGCAGTAAGCGACAAATTTAAAATTGAAAATGAAAAATTGCAGTTTAAAATTTTTAAATTTTTGATTTTCCGCCATCGGCCAATGGCCGAGGATCAGCCTCGGGCTGACAATTTTTAATTTTTCATTTTGAATTTTGTAAAGATGACGGAGGAAAAACTGCTTAATGCACGCGAGCTGAAAGAGGACAAGACCTTGGATCTGACGCTGCGGCCGCGCACGCTCAAGGAGTATATCGGGCAAGATCACGTAAAGGAAAATCTCAAGATTTTTCTTACTGCCGCGAAACAGCGAAAGGAATCGATAGAGCATGTGCTCATTTACGGCCCACCCGGTTTGGGTAAGACAACGCTCGCACATATTATCGCGCGCGAGATGGGCGCCAACATTCGGGTTACGTCAGGGACTGCCATCACCAAGGCAGGCGATTTAGCCGCGCTGCTGACGAACTTACAAGAGGGTGATATTCTCTTTATTGACGAAATTCACCGCCTGCCCAAACCCATCGAAGAGGTTCTGTATCCGGCAATGGAGGAATTTGTGTTGGATATCATTTTAGGCAAGGGTCCGTCGGCGCAAGTCGTACGGTTGAACCTGCCGCGCTATACTATTATCGGCGCAACGACACGGTATAATTTGCTCTCCTCGCCTCTCCGCGATCGCTTTGGCGTTACGTATCGTCTTGATTTTTATCGCAAGGAGGATATTTCACAGATCGTAAAGCGGTCGGCAAAACTCTTATCTCTGGATTTGGAACCGGAGGCGGCAGTCGAGATTTCCAAACGAAGCCGCGCAACGCCGCGGGTCGCTAACAGGATTTTGAAGCGGGTGCGCGATTTCTCACAGGTTAAGGGTGACGGCGGTAAAATTACCGTCACGCAGGTGCAACGCGCGCTTGATATGCTTGCTGTTGATCACATGGGGTTGGAAGAATTGGATCGCAAAGTGCTTCGTGCTATTATCGAAAAATTTTCCGGCGGGCCCGTTGGTTTGAATACGGTATCTGCGATTGTGCAGGAGGACGCCGGAACCATTGAGGAAGTCTACGAGCCGTATCTGATGCAGGTTGGTTTTTTGGCGCGCACCTCACGCGGAAGAGTAGTCACTGAACGAGGATACGAGCATTTGGGGGTACAGCCTCCCAGCGATTTGGGGAATAGACTACTGTGAGTATAACCCCCTTCGTCCCCCTTATCCTAAGGGGGATATTGATTGCAAAGTTTTAGCACCCCTCTTAGGTAAGAGGGGGTTGGGGGAGTTAAAGAGAAGCGATTTTATGAATTTCACGTATAACATAAGTTCTCTAAAATACATACGCCGCGTACTTAGGCGCAATCAAACTGATGCAGAGCGGTTGCTGTGGAGGAGGTTACGCAGTAAGCAATTACTTGGATTAAAATTTTATCGACAATACAGTATCGGTTCCTATATTGTTGACTTTTATTGTCCAACCAGAAGACTTGCTATCGAGCTTGATGGTAGTCAGCATATGGAGACGTCTCAAAAGAAGCAGGATGAATTCCGCTCACAGTTTCTTCAGCAGCAAAATATTCGAGTGTTAAGATTTTGGGATAACGAGGTGCTGAATAGTGTTCAAGGAGTATTAGAAGTTATTGTTCGGACCATAACCCCCTCCAACTCCCCCTTACCCTAAGGGGGAGGTAAGAAAAAAATACCCCCTCTTAGGATAGGATAAGAGGGGGAAGCCTGCCTGCCGGCAGGCAGGGGGGAGTTAAAAAATGAATCGGCCCGCCGTAGTCCCGACGAATGTCGTGGACGAAGGCGGGCCGGATGCGGTTCCCCCGT
>CAZQTS010000068.1:0-4721 GCA_964596475.1 uncultured Gammaproteobacteria bacterium | reverse complement strand
GCGACATGGTGAAAGCGGTAGTTGACGTTGAGATGCGCATTATGGCTGTTGGCGGTGAACTCCACGCAGATGCAGAAACGTGGTTGATGGAAAAGGAGGGTTCGAAGCGCGAACATACCTGGGGCATTAATCTGTATCCCGGAAAATCGGATCAGGACTGGGTTGAGTTTGATTCGATGGTCAATATCAAACCGGCCTTTGGGAATCGTTCTCGCGGCGTGGAGAATAAAACTGTGCAGGAAAAAATTAAGGAAATTGTTAACGCGTTGGTTGTTGACTGAGTATGGCTGTCTTCCAACACCAAACTTTGGCCTCGGGGCGCTGGCGTCGGCTTTCTTTACTGGAACAGCTGGGGAACATTGGCAGCGAAGTTTCGCGGGCCTTACGCTGGAAAGAAAGAGATACTAAGTTGTTTTTTGGTGCTATTGAGCGAGCGCTTGAACTTTTTGATTTAACCCTGGATGATTCGCGCTGGAAAGGACGGCGATGGGAAATCGCCAGAGCAAGAGAGGTGTTTCTGGACGCAGTTTCCGGTGGCACGGAATATAAGAGTTCTCTGGAAGATTTGGTGCGCTATTTTGACCAATTTGCTTACGCCGCCCAGCTTCACGTTTAAATTGCAGCAGCCGCAGCAACCCCTGCCTGTGCGAAAGCGAGAAGGAATATAAGAAATGCCGCGGCATTTCTTGAAATTTCGTCGCTCGCCCGAATGAAAGCAAGCTTTCGCTGCGGGTTCGCTAGGAATTATAAGAGATGTCATGGGGCATGAGACACAGAAAAATATGGTTGAACAGAATCAAAATTGTATATGGATTGGAATAGGAGTTGACGTACTAGAGGGGTCAGGGCTTTACGGGAGAATTATCGAGATGAACTGTTTATTGGTTGAGAAATACGGCGCGGAGAAAAATTTTGCAGGAAGTGAGCATCCGCACTTAAATTTGTATGATCTCAGTGTACCAAAGGAGAATGTTGAATTAATCACAGAGAGTATTAAATCAATTTCAGAAGAGCAGAGAAGTTTTACTGTAAAGATTAGGGGAATAAATTATTTCCATTTCGGTCTGGTTTTTTTGGAAGTTGAGAAGAATGATACCCTGGGAAAGTTGCACGGAAAAATCGTTGAAGATGTGGTAAAACTGAAAGGCGATTGTATAGTTAATGATTATTTAGCCCCGCATAGAAAATATAACGCAAAGCAAAAAGAATTATTGATGCAATATGGCAACCCTCATATATTGGATCAGTTTCAGCCGCATATCACAATCGGGCATATAAGAAATCAGGAAAATAAGTTAAAAGCAATACAGGAAGAATTGAATAAGTTAATCACTGTAACAGAATTTAAAATCGATAATGTGCATATTGTGGCGGAGAATGAAAAAAGCAAGGAAACATTGGGGAGATTCAATTTACCTTGTGGGATAGTGAATAAAGCGTAAAGGTGTCACGGGGCGTGATACTATAAAAATATGACCGAGGAACAACGGCAAAAGGCTAAAGAAGAAGCGGTTTTGCTGGCTCTGCAGAACGACATGGCGCTCATAAGGCGAGATCTTGAGATTTATGGGATGAAGAAGGACGGATCAACAGAATTTATCTCAAAAAGCCCAGATTACAACGCTTTATGGGAAGATGCGCGGGATGCATTAAGGAAAAAGTTCCTGCGGGATAGTGAATAAAAAGCAGAAGTGTCGTGGGAAATAGAGAGTGATAAAATAAGTTTATGGAAACGAGTAACCAATATCTTCACGAAGTGGTCATCACCGCCATTATTGTGAAAGGTGGAAAGTATCTGATCACCAGGCGGTCGCCGAATAAGAAGCGATTTCCCGGAATGTGGACCGTGCCTGGCGGGAAAATGGAAGCGAGCGATTATCTGAAATTGCCGAAAGACACCGAATTTTATTGGTATAACGTTCTTGAGCGGACGTTGCGGCGGGAAGTAAAAGAAGAAGTTGGAATTGATGTAGACAATATTGAATACGTAACAAGTTTGGCAACGGTTCATGCCGACGGCAGCCCCTCTTTGGTGATTTCGTGCGTGGCAGACTATGTGTCCGGCGAAATCAGGCTTCAAGTCGAAGAAAATGATCAGTTCGCTTGGGTTAATCTGGAGGAGGCAAAAAATTACCAACTTATTGATGGAATCTATGATGAATTAGTGATGGCCGAAAATAAAAGAAAAGGTAAAAGAACCGAGTGGCAAAGATTCAATTGATTCCTGCGGGCAGTCATCAAAAGCGCAGAAGTGTCATTGGAAGTAAGTAATATGACATGGTGAGACTCATCTTCGACATCGAAACCGTCGGCGAGGAGTTCAACAACCTTGACCCGATGACTCAAGAGGCGCTCACGCGTTGGATTCGGCGCGAGGCAGACGATGAAACCGAATACGAGCGGCTGTTGCAGGACTTGAAAGACGGCCTCGGGTTTTCGCCATTGACCGGCCAAATCGTCGCGATCGGCGCCTATGATCCCGACCGCGGCAAGGGCGCGGTGTACTTTGATGCGGCTGGGCAAGAAATTAAGCCCTTCGAGGAGGGGGTATTCAGTTTTAAGCCCATGACCGAAGCCGAGATGCTCGTTGCGTTCTGGAAGGGCGCAGTGGAATACCGCGAGTTTATTTCGTTTGCGGGCCGCTCGTTTGACGCGCCGTTTCTCGCGATCCGCTCGGCCATACACAAAATCCGGCCCACGGTTGACCTTATGTCGAACCGGTACTTGTCGAGCCAGCGTAGTACCACTCACATTGATCTGCAGGATCAGCTTACGTTCTACGGCGCAGTGCGCCGGAGGGGGAGTTTGCATCTGTGGTGCCGGGCATTTGGCATCAAGAGTCCCAAGGCCGAAGGCGTAACCGGAGACGACGTGGGGCGCCTTTTCCGCGAGGGGAAAGTGAGGGAAATCGCGCGCTACAACGCCGGAGATCTCGTGGCGACGAAAGAATTGTTTGAGTATTGGAATACGTATTTGCGGTTTTAGCGTTTCATCGCTTATGCCAAACGTTACTGTGTATTGATACATAGAACTGGTCTCATAATTACTGTTCGAGCTTGTCGAGAACAGATTTCGTGGCTTATCTTCTCGACTCGGCTCGAAGAATAATGGTTATGGGATGAGTTCTAGTAATAGCGGTAGCGGTTGTTCCGAGCGGCGATCACCTTATGGCGTCATATCATCGCGTGCATTTTGTCGGCATCGGCGGGATTGGGGTTTCCGCCATTGCGCGGCTGTTTTTGTTTTGGGAAAGTGAGGTGAGCGGGTCGGACGTGAAGCAGTCGGAGATTACCGACGAGCTTGAGGGTCTCGGCGCGACGGTTTCGATTGGTCATGCCGCTGAAAACGTTCCAGCAGACGCGGAGCTTATCGTATACTCCCCGGCTGTTCCGGCGGACAATCCGGAGCGGAAAGAAGCAGGGCGCCGCGGTATCACCCAGAAGTCCTATCCCGAGATGCTGGGGGAACTCATGGTTGGCAAGTACGGGATCGCGGTCTCGGGCACGAACGGGAAAACCACGACGACCGCGCTCCTTGGCCACATGTTGGCTGAGGCCGGTCTTGATCCTACGGTCATCGTGGGCAGCAAGGTTGGTAACTTCAACGGCGCGAACCTGCGGGTCGGGGAGGGCCCATATGTGGTTGCGGAAGGCTGCGAATACCGCAGGCATTTCTTAAACCTGCGGCCCAAGATGATTGTGCTCACCAATATCGAAGTTGACCACCTTGATTACTTCAGAGATCTCGATGATATCAAAGACGCGTTCCGGGAGTATGTGGCGCTTCTGCCAGCAGATGGCATGTTCGTGTATAACATTGATGACCCAACATGCCGCGAGATTGCGAGCACGTGTCACGCCAGAATCATAGCATACGGCCGCTACAATATATCGATACATTGTAGCGGGGCGGGGACGTGGTTGGTGGGGCGTGAGGTCGGTGAGGGCAGGCAGGTGCTGCGGGTGGCGTTCGGCAGCAGCCCAGCAAATTTCGTGGATGTTCCCCTGTTTCTGCCAGGCGAAATCTACGCTGCGAACGCGCTTGCGGCGATCGCGGCGGTGCATGCGCTCAGCATTTCGACTGAGCAGATCGCCCGCGCGGTTGCGAGCTTCCGCGGCACCTGGCGGCGGTTTGAGCGGGTAGGAGAAGTTGAGGGCAAACCGATCATTTCCGACTATGCCCACCATCCGACAGCCGTGCGCGAAACGCTCAAGGCCGCCCGAGAATTTTTTCCCGGCCGCAGGATTCTTGCGGTGTTCCAGCCGCACCAGCGAAATCGCACCAAAAACCTTCTCGCTGATTTTGCGGCGAGCTTCGATGCGGCCGACAACATCATTATTGCCGAGATTTATGACGTGGCGGGCAGGGAAGAGGGGCTGGAAATTTCAAGTCGCGATCTCGTTAGTCGCCTGCAAGACGCGGGTCGGCGAGCCCAGTACGGCGCGAACCTTGATGAAACGCTCGCGCTCATCAAAGACCAGTTGCCTTCGGTTGACGTTGTCTTGATTATGGGAGCGGGGGATATTTATACAATCGGCCAGAAACTCTTCCGAGAAAAGTAGCCCATCCGAATTTGAACTCAGTGCAATCACACCGCGACACTTTTTCCGGGCGCAGCGGTCTATATTCCAGAGGAGGTGATGACGATGCGCCGATTGCTCAAGGATTATAACGGTCCGCCCGCGGCGTGGGTTAAAATCGTTCGGCGTATCTGCCGCTGT
>CAZQTS010000067.1:0-4796 GCA_964596475.1 uncultured Gammaproteobacteria bacterium | reverse complement strand
TTGAGCGTTTCCGGCTTCGCTTTTTTGATGGAATCGATAATCGCCTCAATGTTTGCAACTAATTGCTCTTTCGGGAACGAGATTTTACCGCAGGCAACGTGCACGGTACCGCCGGAATCATTCTTAAACGATACCTTGCCCTGTTTCAACTCTCTAATAATCCTCGTCACATCCGGGGAAATTGTTCCGGTCTTGGGGTTGGGCATAAGGCCCTTCTGTCCGAGAATTCTCGCGATCCCCGCGAGCTTTTTCATCATATCGGGCGTTGCCACCGCAACGTCAAAATCGCATTTTTCGGTTTTTTTGATCTCTTCAATTAACGCATCGGAACCGGCACGATCAGCGCCTGCGGCTTTTGCCGTTTCCACCTGATCGTCAGCCACAAATGCTGCAACGCGCACGGTTTTGCCTGTCCCGTGCGGCAGCGCAACCATTGATCTGACGATCTGGTCACCCTTCTTCGTATCAATGCCCAGGTTAATATGAATCTCAACACTTGCGTCAAACTTAACCTTTGAGGTCTCCTTAACCAAGTCCACTGCTTCAGCCAATGAGTAGGTCTTGTTTTTATCAACCAATCCCTTTGCCTGCTGCATCCGTTTATTCGCTATCATAAGCGCTTCATTCCTTAATCGTTATCCCCATCTGCCGCGCAGTGCCCTCGATGATGCGCATGGCTGCGTCAAGGCTGCCCGTGTTGAGGTCAGGCATCTTGGTCTGTGCGATGTCCCGGATTTGCGCGCGGGTCACGCTACCCGCCTTTTCTTGTAAGGGCTTCCCCGATCCTTTTGTAATGCCCGCGGCTTTCTTCAAAAGCTCTGCCGCCGGCGGCGTCTTTAAAATAAAATCAAAGCTACGATCCTCGTAGATAGTCAGCACGACCGGCACAATCTCGCCCGGTTTTGATTTCGTCGCTTCGTTGAATTTTTGGCAGAACTGCTGGATATTCACCCCGTGCGGACCCAATGCCGTCCCCACCGGCGGTGCAGGGTTTGCCTGGCTGCCCGGAAGCTGCAATTTTACGATTGCCTTAACCTTCTTGGCCATATTAGACTTTTTTAATCTGCAAGAAATCAAGTTCGACGGGCGTTTCACGGCCGAACATTGACACCAGCACCTTTACCTTCCCGCGCGCCTCGTCAATCGTCGAAACCTTACCCTCGTAGTTTTTAAACGGCCCGTCAATAATTTTCACCGTCGCTCCCAGGGATACATCAATTTTATACTCCGGCTCCTCAACGCCCATGCGCTTGCGCAGCGACTCGATTTCTTCTTCTGAAACCGGTGTGGGTGTCGTTCCGGAACCGACGAAGCCTGTCACGTTGGGTGTGTTGCGCACCACATACCATGACGCGTCAGTCACAATCATGCTGACGAGAACATAACCTGGAAAAATTTTTTCCCTGACGGTCCTCCGCTTTCCATTCTTGATTCTAATCTTCGTTTCGGTCGGAATCAATATGTCAAAAATTTTATCCTCCATGTCCATGGATTCAATACGCTGGCGGAGATTGCGCGAGACATTTTCCTCATAGCCGGAATAGGTATGAATAACATACCAGCGCCTGCCGTGCTGTTGCACTTGCTTCGGCATAGTTATCTGACGATTGACTTCACCACAAACTCTTCAAGAAGATAATCCATGAGACCCAAAAAAATCGCAACCGCTAAGGAAATCGCAATCACCATGATGGTATGATCGCGCGTTTGCTTGCGGCTCGGCCATACTACTTTCGTAAGCTCTGCTCGACTTTCTCTTAGATAGCTGAAAAACTTCTTAATCATTGAGGTAAACGACGGTAGCGTAACATGAGTTTCTGACGGGTGCGCACTATTTCGAAAACTAACTTAAAAAAGCCTCGAGAGGCCATTTACAAAGGAAGTATAACACAGAGGGATTCTCTTTGCAAGCGGCTTTTCAGAAGGAGCGCTGTATAAGCGCTGTGGGCTTTTCAAAGTCAAGAAGAATCGGCTTTGCTGCCTTAAAGAGTTGCACGCCCAGCACCATGCTGCACAAAAGGGCGAGCGTACCGATGACCAGCAGGGTCTTCTTACTGCCGATCATGAGCATATTGTTTCGGACCATAAAGAGGGAAGCGCTTGCGGCAGCAAAGGTAAGGAGCGCGAGGCCGAGAACCATGCTATGTGCTGCGATGGCTCTGCCGGCGATGAGTTCTTCAAGAGAGACGCCGAACAGCAAACGATGCACCAGCGGGGTTGCACTCACGACCGTATAGAGGGCGACCGGAATGAAGAGCAGCAAGCTTATGAGTACTGCCATGGGTCAAATATCCAAATTCTGCACGTTCTTTGCATGCACTTGAATGAATCTTTTGCGCGGAGCAACGTCGGAGCCCATAAGGATGTCGAAAATTTCGTCTGCTTTCGCAGCGTCAAGGATCGTGACGCGCTTGAGCCTCCGGTTTGCCGGATTCATCGTTGTCTCCCAGAGTTGTTCCGGGTTCATCTCGCCCAAACCCTTGTAGCGCTGAACACCAAGGCGAGACTTCTTCTTTTCTGTTTTTTCACCACCAACTTCTGCAGGAACCTCCTCTGCGGTGGATGCCGGGCTTGTCTCGATGTCCTGGTCAGAGATGCTATATGTTTTTTTAACCCTCGCCATATCTTCGTCGGAGTAGGCGTACTGAACGTCCCGTGCGACCTGCAGCCGATACAGGGGCGGTTGGGCAATATAGAGATGACCACTGGTAATAACCTCGGGGAAATAGCGATAAAACAAAGTTAAGAGCAGTGTCCGAATATGAGCCCCGTCCACATCAGCATCCGTCATGATGATAATTTTGCCGTACCGAAGCGCCTCAAGATTAAACTGCTCGCCGATATTCGTTCCCATGGCAATGACGAGCGATTTCAACTCGTTATTGGCAAGCATCTTATCCAATCGCGCCCGCTCGACATTCAAAATTTTCCCCCGCAGCGGCAGAATCGCCTGAAATTCACGGTCGCGCGCCTGCTTCGCGCTGCCGCCGGCCGAATCGCCCTCAACGATAAAGAGTTCTGACCGCTCGGACTCGCGCGTGCTGCAATCGGCAAGCTTGCCAGGCAGGGTCATGCCCTCGAGCGCCCCTTTTCGGAGAACCGTCTCGCGCGCTGCGCGCGCGGCAAGCCTAGCCTGCACCGCAAGCAAACACTTGCCCAAAATCTCGCGCGCATCACGGGGATTTTCCTCAAGAAAAGCCGAGAAATAATCGCTCAACACGCTCTCCACTGCTGGCCTGACCTCGGCATTACCCAGTTTGCTCTTGGTCTGACCTTCAAACTGCGGCTCGCGCAGTTTCACGCTCACGATGGCAGTCAATCCCTCACGCACATCATCTGACGTGAGGTTGTCATCCTTCTCTTTCAAGAATCCGTTCGACCGCGCATACTTATTAAGAACGCGGGTCAACGCCGACTTAAGTCCGACCAAGTGCATACCGCCCTCGGTCGTGTGAATATTATTCGCAAACGCATACACGATCTCGCGATACTCGGCCGTATACTGAAGTGCAATCTCAACCGCAATCTTATCTTGGAGTTTTTCAACATAGAACACCTTATCCTGCTTGGTCTCGGTGTTATGGTTTAAAAACCGCACATAAGACGCAATGCCCCCCTCGAAATAAAAGGTGTACTCCTGCTTGTTAGAAGGGTCGCGCTCGTCGGCAACGCGAATGGTGACACCCTTCGTGAGATACGCCTGCTGGCGCAAATGATCCAAAATCGTCTGCCAATCGAAGTGCAACTCCGTGAACACTTCATCGTCAGGTTTGAAGGTTTGGGTCGTTCCGGTGCCCGTCGCCTTTCCTGTGGATTTTACCTTAGCAACAGGCTTTCCGCGCTTATACTCCTGCACCCAGAGCTTACCGTCGCGCGCAACTTCCGTGCGCATATACGACGAGAGCGCATTGACCACCGACACGCCCACCCCGTGCAGACCGCCGGATACCTTGTATCCGCCCTCGCCGAATTTACCTCCGGCATGCAGCTTGGTCATGACGGTCTCCAGCGCCGAGGTCTTGGTTACCTTGTGCGTGTCAACCGGGATGCCGCGGCCGTCATCACTGACGCGGACCATGCCATCGGAAAGCAACATGACCTCAATATTCTTCGCAAAACCACCCATTGCCTCGTCAATAGCATTATCAACTACCTCCCAGACCAGATGGTGCAAGCCTGCGCTTGCCGTGTTGCCGACATACATGCCGGGCCGCTTACGCACCGGCTCAAGGCCTTCGAGCACGGTAATTTGCTCGGCAGTATAGTCGCTGCTTTCGGCTGTTTTCCGGACTGTTTTTTTGATGTTTTTTTCAGCCTTTTTTGGCATCGTTTCAGGGTAAAAAAATAATTGGATTTTAAGGCTTAGTTTAAGGCTTTTTTGTGGCTAAAGCTAGCGGAAAATCTATACTGTCAGTCTAGCAGAAAAACAGCGCTCTGGCAAGGTTTGTTCAGGCTCTTTAAAAGACAGATGATGAAAGGATGTGGGCGTATGCACGCCGATCCTCTTGGTAAGGAATTCGTGCATTTCGGTCATGCCGAGAAAACCTCACCCCTCTTAGGATAAGAGGGGAGGGGGGAGTTAGATTTTGGCAAGATTTTTTTTATAACCCCCTCTAACTCCCCCTTATTTTAAGGGGGAGGGAGTAAGTTGACCCCGTTAGAAGCGTTGCTTCTAACATTGACATAGCTTAAAAGCTATGAAAAGATAACCGCGTTCCTTGAATGGCGAAGAGCGCCATAGAGAGAGCAGTAGATCTGCTCTTGGCAATTACGCCGGGAATTGTTCCAGAAAAACT
>CAZQTS010000066.1:1614-4917 GCA_964596475.1 uncultured Gammaproteobacteria bacterium | reverse complement strand
ACCGGTATGCAGAAAATCACCAAGGGAATTATACCGGTTGCGGGCTTAGGTACACGTTTTCTGCCGGCGACCAAGGCGATGCCTAAGGAGATGCTGCCCGTCGTCGATAAACCAGTCATTCAGTACATTGTTGAGGAAGCGGTTTCGGCAGGCATCAGGGACATTATTTTCGTGACGGCGATCGGCAAGCGCGCCATTGAGGATCACTTCGACCGGAACTTCGAACTCGAGTACCGGCTTGAGCAAAAAAAGAGAATTAAGGAGCTTAAGGAGATTGCGGGGGTCGGGAAGCTCGCGAAATTCGCGTTTGTCCGTCAGACAAAACCTCTTGGCGACGGTCACGCCCTTCTTTCAGCGCTCCACTTCATCGATGCTGATCGCGCGGTGGCCGTGCTCTTCGGCGATGATATCATAACGGGCAAGAAACCAGCGATTGGGCAACTCATGGATGTGTACGAACAATATGGCGCACCAGTCGTTGCCGTCATGGAAGTTCCGAAAAACCAAATATCGAATTACGGCGTGATTGGGGGTCGCAAAAAATCGAATCGGCTCTGGCAGGTTGACACCTTTGTTGAGAAACCAAAACCCGCAGGCGCGCCGTCGCGGCTCGCGGTCGTTGGCCGTTATATTATAACGCCAGACCTCATGAGGCTCCTGCGACTGCAAAAACCGAGCAGGGACGGAGAAATCCGTTTGGCCGACGCCTTTATCAGCTACCTGAAGAAGAAGCGCAGTGTCTACGGCTGTCAGTTCGAGGGCACACGGTATGACTGCGGCAATAAACTTGAATATTTAAAAGCACAAATCGCATTGGGGCTTGAGCATCCAGACTTACGCGCCGGTCTCCGTAGGTATTTGCGCAAACTCACCATAGCATGAAAACAAAATTGTTCATCGCAGGACTTATCGCCGTAAGCCTCCTCACGAGCGGTCTTGGTTGCAAACAGAGCGGGGAGGCTCGCAATTACAAGCCAGTCACGCTTCAATACTGGGGTGTTTTTGAGAGTAGCGAGGATATTGAGAAACTGACAGGCAGCTATACGCAACGGCATCCAAAAATTACGATTCAGTATCGGCGGCTGCGGGAGAACGAGTACCGCCAAAAAATGCTCGAGGCGTGGGCGTTGGGACAGGGACCGGATCTTTTCATGATACCCAATACCCAGATCCGCGAGTTTTTGAAGTTTACTGAACCCATGCCCGCCACCATGCGAGCACCGGTCCAATACGAGAAGGGTACCATTAAAAAAGAAACCATTGACGAGATACGCACCTACACCGGCTATAACCCAAAGCAAGTAAGGGACAGCTTCCTCAACATTGTCTATGAGGATGTGGTCATCAACAACAAGATTTATGGACTTCCCTATAGTGTCGACACCTTGTCAGTGTTCTATAACCGCGAGCTTCTGAAGAACAACAATATCGCACTGCCGGCAAAAACGTGGCAGGAACTAGCAGCGCAAGCATCACTCATTTCCAGAGCAGACAGCGAAGATCGGATTGTCCAGTCGACTGTCGCGCTGGGCGCAACGAATAACATACCGACGGTTCTCGATATTGTAAGCACTCTCATGATGCAATTGAACATTACCATGGGCGATGCCGGCGGTCCGGCCTTTCATACCAACCCGGAGAGTATCGATGCGATTCAGTTTTTCTTGAGCTTTGCGCAGAAGGGTCTGAAGAACTACTCATGGAACAAGGATATGCCGCAAGCGCTTGATGCTTTTAGTTCCGGCAGGCTTGCCTACTTCATAGGCTACCCCTACCATGCGCCGATCATCAGATCTACGAATCCGAAACTTGATTTCGACGTCATCCCAATGTTTCAACCCGAGGGCACCCAAGGCACCAGCGTTCCCACCTATGCATCATATTGGGTGACGGTCGTCACCAAACCGAAATCTTCCGAAACCAAGCAGAAAGCAGAGCTTGCCTGGCAGTATCTTTTGGAGAGTACCAATGCGAACAACGTAAGGGCATTCATCAATAACCCGGGAAATCCGCGCACGACCGCGCTGCTGGCCCTGGTAGAAGAGCAGAAAAATGATCTAGTCTTAGGCCCGTTCGCACACAATCTGTTAAGCGCGCAGAGCTGGTACAAGGGGTATGATTTCGGATTGGCGAAAAAATACTTCCTCGACATGATCAATAATATTGAGAACGCCAATCGTCAAAATCTGCAGCCCCAAACCTTCCTTGCCGCAGGGGTAAACTTAATTGGCCAAACGTACCGACCACCTCCAGAATGAAGAAAAAATTGCTTCTGTTCGCTTTCACGCTTTCCCTAGCGCTCGTTGCCGTAGCGCCCCTTGCAGCACAAAACCAATCTATTCTGCAGGGAGGCGTTGGAACCGCGCGAGGATTGGGCACGAAGGCGCGCGATATTAGTCTCGCCGAGTGTCTCGTCAATGGTAACTGCGGCGCCGAACATATTTTTATTTTGGCCAACAACATAATCCGCTGGATGGTGGGCGTCTCCGGCGCACTCGCTCTCTTCATGTATGTCATCGGCGGCATCTGGATGATTTTCTCCGCCGGCAATCAAAGTCGTGTCGAGCGCGGGAAAGATATTCTCGTCGGCACAACGATTTCGCTCATTGCCATCCTCGGAGGGTGGTTGATCATCAACTTTGTATTAACCGCTATTGGCACGAAACCCGAATATCAGCTCAACCGGCTGGCGTGCAAGGCAAGCCGCGATTGCGGTAGGGGCCAGACTTGCGAGAACGAACAGTGCATTGATCTCTGTACGGTACAGCTTGCGCGCACACAGAAAGATAGGGGATGGGCCTGCCAAAGACCGGCCGATTGTAGTATAAATTATATTGAATGCAGCGATGCGCCCGATGGTTCATCAAACTGCGTGAAGAACTTATGCCCGGGCGAGCCGGCATCCGTCTGCTGTTACCGATTATAAAGATGCATAGGCCTCTGGCCTAGGAAATCGTATGAAAAAAAATTCGCCTCTTCCACTCACACTCCTGTGTATCGCCGTAACGATCCTTGTGTCGCTTCCGGCGCAAGCAGCAAACGGTCTTGACATATACAACCCTATTAATGCGGAAACAGTGCCGCAACTCATCAATTCGATAGTGCGCACCATCCTAGGGGTTGTCGGCGCGCTCTCACTCTTCATGTTCGTCTATGGCGGCATGCTGTGGATGACGTCAGGCGGCAACAGCCAGCGCGTTGAGAAGGGGAAAGAGACCTTGACCTGGGCAACGATTGGGCTGGCAGTGATTTTCTCAAGCTACGCCATTTTAAGCTTTATCTTTAAGGCGCTTTCGGGGGAAT
>CAZQTS010000066.1:0-1514 GCA_964596475.1 uncultured Gammaproteobacteria bacterium | reverse complement strand
ACGCATGATGATGTATACGTATTATCGTAGGCTATTATTTTTTGTTCGAATAATAGTTCCTTTTATTTTTCTTCGCGCCCATGCGCAGACGAGAGACAAATTCAACCTCAACGCCGCAGCTTCTGACACCGGCGTGATCAAAGGCGATATCGCCGTAGTTGTTGCAAACATCTTTAGAGGAATTCTCGGTGTTGTCGGCGTGGTGTTTCTTATCCTTATTATTTACGGCGGTATGACGTGGATGACCTCAGGCGGCAATGAACAGCGAATCGCGACCGCGAAAAAAATCCTTACGACCGCCACTATCGGTCTTATTGTCGTCATGACCGGCTATGCCGTAACGTACTTTATTATTCAATCATTGACTGTCTCAACTGAAAGTAACCTCCCAGGTACAGGAGCTCCATAAAATGAAATGGATTCGTAACATTATCAAAACTACTATCCTTTTTTTGGCACAAATACCGGTGCTTGTGAGTGCCCAAGGTGTTAATCCGCTTAAAAGTCTTACCGATGTAGGGCAACAAGTATATGGCAACGCCTCACCGCCGGATATCAAGGTCACTATCGGTAAAGTAGTCCAAATCCTGCTTGGCTTTATTGGTATATTATTTGTTGTATTGATAATCGTTGGTGGGTTCAGATGGATGACTTCGGGCGGCAATGAACAAAAGATTGACGAAGCGAAACGGCTTATTACGAATGCAACTATTGGCCTTGTTGTTGTTGTTTTAGCCTACTCTATCGCATTCTCCGTGACGAAATGGCTCTCAACTGCTACAAGCGTTAATTCGTCTGTTGTCCCAGGAAGCGGATCCCCCTAGATACTATTCGCGGAAATGAAAATCCCCAGGCGTTTCCCGTCTGGGGATTTTTTTGTGGCAACCCGGCTCGCCGGTCAATAGTTGACGTTCGTCGGACCGAACTGCCAGTACCAGTCGACGATATCGCCCCGGTACATACTGTCCGACGGAGCGAAATCTACTGCGAGGTAGAGCCACGATCGGTATACGTGCTGACCGCTCGTGTAATCGTAGTTCAGGTAGTGAATCTTACCGCCATTGACGCGGATCCAGGGGCTCTTGTCCCCGGGTTTCATCACTAGCAGCTCTGCCCAGTACCAGTTTCCCTGGGCGTTATCGGCAAAGTCGTCCTTCTTCTGACAACCCTTGCACACCTCGAAATCATTCGGCAAGTGGATCGCGATGGGGAACTGGGAATTGTTCCAGAACCTTCCGATCATCTTCTTGTCGCCTGACACGATGGGTGTCACGGGATTGCCGTCCTGCCCGGTCACGACGATGTTCGAGGGGGTGGTCTGGGTAATGATACGGCTGCGCCTGATGTTGTAGGCGCAGCCCGTCGCGAGGACCGTGAAAATCATCAGGACCAGGAAAATCTGCAGCCTCTTCATTGTGCTCCTCCTTCGCGGGATTTTGCCAGCTATGTTGAGAGAACAGACACTCCAAGAGTGTAACATACAATTATACATAATAATCTTTATTTTGTCAATA
>CAZQTS010000065.1:0-4976 GCA_964596475.1 uncultured Gammaproteobacteria bacterium | reverse complement strand
CGCGCGGCATTAAGGAGCGGTTTGATCTGGCGCGACCGATCTATCAAAAAACCGCCGAATGGGGACATTTCGGAAACGATTTTCCGTGGGACAAAGCATGAAGAGTTTTGTCGCTTGACTTTTGGAGGAAGGCGACTCATACATAGTTAACCTATGCAAAAGAAAGTAACCTTTCCCGACGAAGAACTGCGCAAGCGTCTTTCGCCCGAACAGTACCGCATCACGCAGGAAAAAGGCACTGAAGCGCCCTTTACCGGCGAGTACTATTATAATAAGGAAAAGGGAATGTATCAGTGCTCGGTCTGCGGCAATGATCTGTTCTCGTCCGACACCAAGTATGAATCCGGCAGCGGTTGGCCGAGTTTTTACGCGCCAGTGTCAGGGAATCGCGTCGAAACCGCCGAAGACAAATCGCTCGGCATGAAGCGAACTGAAATCATGTGCGGCAGGTGCGGCGCACACCTCGGGCACGTTTTTGATGATGGACCAAAGCCTTCCGGCAAACGCTTTTGCGTTAATTCTGCCGCATTGAAGCTCAAAAAGGACAGTGCTCACTAGCAACTTTTTCTACACGTGGGAAATACTATGGTAACGCGCTATAAGCATATCTCTTTCGACTTGGACGGCACGTTAGTGCATACCATTCCCCGGTACCGTCATACCATCATACCGGTCATCGTTTCCCGGCTGGGCGGTCGCATTCCGCATCCGCGTTCAATTGATCGCTTTTGGTTTGAATCGCACCGCGACGAAGTTATCACGCGCGATTTTAATCTCGATCCGAGCGAGTTCTGGAAAGTCTATAACGAGATTGATACCGCAGACGGCCGCGCGAACCATACGTATGCGTACGATGATGCGGCGCCTGCGTTGCAAAGGCTTGCCTCGATGGGCAAGAAGATCTCGGTCATCACCGGTGCGCGAGCCCTGGTTGCGAAAAAGGAGATTGCCAAACTCGACGGCATTACCATTGATTACCTCTGCTCAACCACCGGTCACGGTTTTAGGGAAAAACCGCACCCGGAGAGTTTGCATCACGTGCTTGAAACACTCAAGGTCTTGCCGAACGAGACGCTCTATGTAGGGAACAGTAACGAGGATGCTTTTTTTGCCAAAAACGCAGGAGTTGACTTTGTCTACCTTGAACGAAAGCAGCATGAGTTTGACGACACCGAGTGGATAGGCAAGACAATTCATTCGCTGGCTGAAATTTTTGTTTCGGACCGGTAAAATCCTTTTAATCAGTGCATTTTCCTGCTATAATTACGGGCGATGGCCCGAATTATCTCGATTGTCAATCAGAAGGGCGGGGTAGGCAAAACAACGACCGCGGTGAATCTTGCCGCGTACCTTGCCGCTTCCGGCCATCGCGTGCTCTTGGTTGACGTTGACCCGCAGGGCAACGCGTCGTCGGGCTTGGGCATCGATTATCGCAATTTATCGCGCGGGATTTACGAAGTGCTCATTGATCCTTCGCTTTCCATTCGAGAGATCGTGAAAATCATCGGCGAGAATTTGCATTGTGCGCCTTCGACCCCCAATCTTGCCGGCGCGAGCGTTGAGCTGGTGAACCGCCCCCAGCGGGAGTTTGTGTTGCGCGACAATTTGAAGGATGTCGAGTCGCTCTACGATTTTATCTTAATTGATAACCCGCCTTCCCTGGGCCTCCTTACCATCAACAGTCTGGTGGCTGCGCGCGAGGTCTTGATTCCGGTGCAGTGTGAGTACTATGCCCTTGAAGGTCTGGGGCAGCTCCTGCATACCATCACCCTCATCAAAGAGCACATCAATCCGCAATTAGAGATTCTTGGGGCGGTCATGACCATGTATGATCAGCGGAGCAAGCTCTCGGAAGAGGTGTTTTATGAGTTATACCAATTTTTCCCGAGGAAAATATTTCGCTCGGTCATTCCGCGCAACGTGCGTCTTGCCGAGGCACCCTCCCACGGCAAGAGCATTCGGGACTACGATAATCTTTCGCGCGGCGGACGGGCATATAAAAAATTAACGCGGGAAATTCTCGCCTCCATTCCCGTATGAACACGAACGAACCGGTGCTCGGTAAAGGTCTCGGCTCGCTCATCCCGAATATTTTGGGCGGCGAGAACTCGTGGGGACCGACGGTGCAAACCATACAAGGGGAGCAGATTGTGAAGGTCTCCGTCGATCTTATTGATTCGAATCCCTGGCAGCCTCGAAAGAGTTTTGACAGGGAGAAACTTGAAGAACTTGCGAACTCAATTAAGGAGCACGGGATTGTGCAACCGCTCATTGTGACGAGTGCCGAGAACGGGCGCTATCAGCTCGTTGCCGGAGAGCGGCGGTTGAAAGCGGCCCGGCTGATTGGCTTCACGGAGGTGCCGGTCGTCATTCGCAAGCTTGAGGAGCAGAAGAAAATGGAGGTGTCGCTCATTGAAAACATCCAGCGGCACAATTTAAATCCGCTGGAGGAGGCGTTGAGCTACAAGCGTCTCATGGATGAATTTAATCTCACGCAAGAGGAGGTTTCGCAGCGCGTGGGAAAGAGCAGATCAACGGTGGCGAATTTCTTGCGGATTCTTGCGCTCCCAAAGCCTGCGCTCGAGGCGCTCCAGGCCGAGCACATCAGTTTTTCGCACGCGAAAGCGATCTTAAGCTACGCAAGCGAGAAGGAGCGATTGCAGGCACTCAAAAGAATCCTTCGGGAAGGGTTGACGGTAGCGCAAGCATCACGGCCGATTGCCCGAAGAGAAGGCGCACAAATGCCGCAGGATCCGGTGCTTGCCGCATGGGAGGACAAGTTGTCCAGTCGGCTCGGTTTTCGCGCGCGTATTCGCAAGCAGCGCCGAGGCGGAATCATTGAAATAAGTTTTCAGTCAGAGGAGGATTTGAAGACACTTTTGGAATCGCTGTTAAACCCTAAGCTCTAAATTCTCCCGCAGGGCGGGATCCTCGGCCAAGGGCCGATGTCGGGACAAATTCCATATTCCATTTTAGGGATTTTGTGATATACTTAAAAAACATGGCAATCAAAGACCCTTACAGCAGTTTTGACCCGAACAAGATCATCGGCAAAAGCGGCGGCAGGCCTTATTTGCGTCCGTCAAGCTCGTCTCAAAGGAGCGTCGGTTTGACGAATGCCCTGAAGCAATTGCGCAGATCAGGATCTGAAGGCAGTAATTTGAGCAGTGAGAACGCGAACGTAATTCACGAAATCATCGAGGATCAGCTGAAAGGCAAGACATCCGCGAGCTTTACCTACCATGACCGCATGGAACTGCGTCATAAACTCGAGCAGGCGCGCATCGAAGGCAAACTCACCAGCTACGACGTCAAAGACGCGATGGAAATCATTGATCGGTTGAGTGAGTAACTGCGCGGGAGGGACTACCACTGATAGAGGGCGCTTTGTACCTTCTTTTGTTTCAGCTGGTGCCGTATTTTGTCTTGCGCAAGGCTCGTTTTCGCTGTCTGGAGCCACTCGGGGCTCGGACTTTTGCGGTTCTTGTCTTTAATGATTTCAACGACGTCACCGCTCTTGAGGACCGTATCAAGACTCGCGATATGTTCGTTGATGCGCACACCGGCAGCGTGCGAGCCAAGATCCGAATGAATGTAGTAGGCGTAATCGATGGGTGTTGCGTTATCGGGTAAATCGAGCACGTCGCCGCGCGGCGTAAAGACGAAAATTCTGTTCTGGAAAATGTCGTTCTTGATGTTTTTGATATACTCCATATCATCCTTGATCCTCTTTTGCCAGCCGATGAGTTCATGAATCCACTGTAGGCTTTTTTTCGATTCCAAACTGTGCGCCTCCTTGTACTTGGTATAGGCGGCGATGCCGTATTCAGCCGTCTCATGCATGAATTCGTCGCGTATTTGAAACTCAATCACCTTGCCGAAATCGGTGAATATGGAGGTGTGGAGCGATTGATAGCCGTTCGGTTTTGGCTGGGCGATATAATCCTTGATGCGGCCCTTGAGAGGGGTCCATTTGCCGTGGATGATGCCGAGCACGAGATAGCAGTCCGGAACATTGGTGACAACGACGCGCACCGCAATCAGATCGTAGATTTTATTAATGTCCCATCCGTGCGTCTGCAATTTTTTGTACAAACTGTAGATATGTTTGATGCGGCCTTCGATCCCGACAAGGGGTATTTGGTTTTTGACGAGTTCTTTTTCAATCGTTTGCTTCACCCGATCAATGTACTTGGTTTCGTCGCGCAGCCGATTCTGTGCCAGATCGACAACCTGTTTGTATTCCCTTGGCTGAATGTACGGAAATGCCTCATCCTCAAGTCTGCTCTTGAGTTCAAACATACCGAGGCGATTCGCGAGCGGCGCGTAAATCTCCATAGTTTCGAGCGCGATCCGAAGCTGCTTGTCAGGACGGAGCGCGCCTAACGTCTGCACGTTATGGAGGTTATTGGCAAGTTTTATGAGGATGACGCGCAGATCCCTTGACATGGCGACGAAGAGCTTGCGCAGGTTTTCTGCGTAGCGCTGCATGCCGCGGTATTTGAGAGGAGAAAGTTTCGTGACGCCTGCAACCAACTCCGCGACCTCTGACCCAAACTCTTTTTTTATATCGTCAATGGTACATGCGGTGTCTTCAGGCACATCATGGAGCATGCCTGCAATGAGGGTCGGCATGTCCACCTTGAGTTCCGCAAGATAATAGACGGTCGTGACGCAATGGAAAATATACTCCTCGCCGCTTGTGCGCTTAACGCCTCGATGCGCCTTGCCCGCAAACTGGTAGGCTTTCGTAAGCTGCGACAGGTCGGCGTCAGGATAGTTCTTGTAGATGAGGCTCTTGAGCTCGTCCCACGTTTTGAACGTCATACCTCACTATCGTAGTAGAAATTTAAACGTTTTACAAGACGATGAACCCGACCCCGCCCCGACGATACGTCGGGGCGGGGTACCCGGCCTTCGTCCACAACATTCGTCGGGACTTCGGCGGAGTAGGCTCTGGGCGGGTGTTTCATCCC
>CAZQTS010000064.1:0-5046 GCA_964596475.1 uncultured Gammaproteobacteria bacterium | reverse complement strand
CACCAAAAACCAGGGGTAGGCGCAAAATCAGATTTTTTGATTTCTTCAATGGTCTCGATGATGACATCCCGCATTTTCGCAAGTTCTTTTTCGGTTCCGATAAACTCAAACTGTTTATTGGCCTCAAGAAAATGCAGCGCCAGCGCTGCAACCGGCTTCTTAAAAACTCCGGTAATGGCAAGCTGATACGTCAGCAGTTGCTTTTTATCCTCAAAAGTAAGCTTGCCTTCCTTCGGAGACGCGCCAGTCTTGTAATCAATAATTTTCCACGCCTTGCCGTCCGGCGTGTCAACCTCGTCAATGCGGTCAATCACGCCCTTGAACGGGACCTGGCCGATCTTAACGGTAAACGGCTGTTCCAGGGCTATGGGCACCGGAATCCTGTCGCCGAACGACTCAAAAAATTTCTTCAGTAAATCGCGGCCGTGCTCAAGATATTTCTTCTTATTCTCCGCGTCAAAAAACCAATCGTCCTGCCAGAGCTTGTCATAGAGCTCAAGCAGTTCCTGCAGGGAAACCGGCTGCTTTTTCGCCTTTTTTGTCTCGAACAAACTGGTCTGACTTGCGGCGCTGCGCTCGCGCACCAGCTGGAAAAATTTCTCGAGCACGGCGTGCATGATTTTGCCGAACGAGAACGTGGCCCTTCCCGCTGCCGGGATTTTTATGATATGCGCATAATAATATTGCTTTGGGCAGGTCTGAAACGCCTTAAGCTGTGTGTAAGAAAACTTCGGCGGCAAGCGATAGCTTACCTTCAGTTCGGGCAGCTGGTACGGGGCGTGCGGAACCATATCCTTACGCACCGCCTGCACTGGCGCGCGCGGATCAAAGCCAAGTTCAACGATGAACGACGACGGTTTTTTCGGGATTTGGGTGCCATAGTCTTCCGCGTACGTAATGTAAACGTGCTCGCGGGCGCGGGTCAGCGCAACATACATAAGGCGCCGCTCCTCCTGCAGATGCGCGTCCCCTTCAGGCAGTATATCCTTAATTAACGCTTCGGGCAGTTCAATCGGATCCTTGCGTTCTCGGCTGGGGAATCGCAAATGCACAACGCCCACCATGAACACAAACCGATATTCAAGACCCTTGGCGCTGTGGATGGTCGACACGGTAATGTTTTCCGGCCCTTCTTCAATATCATGCTCCAATGAACCGGCTTCTCCGGACTCGAGCTCAAGATTTATGTAATCGATAAACTCCTTAACCCCCTTGCCAAGATTTTCCTCTTCCCACGTTCTTATTTTTTTGTAAAACTGATTCAAGTAAAGCATCTGCTCGCGCGTGTACTGGCTGTCCTCACTCGTCAGATATGCAAGATAGCCGCTCTCTTCCATGAAGCGATAAATCAAAACCGACGGATCAAGTTTCTGTGCACGTTTCGTATGATCGGAAACCAATGCGACAATCTTCTGAAGTATCTCGGCGGTTTTCGGCTTAAGCTCGAGGTGTCCCCGGAAATTATTGAGCGCATGCCACAAACTCCAGCTCTTGCGCGACGCCAGGTGATTAAGATTGACAATATCCTCGGGATCCATATCCCAAACTGGCAGGGTTAACATCTTGTACAACGCTTCTGATTCATGGTAATTGTCGAGGAGTTTTAAATACGACAGAACGGCCAAAATGCAGTCCTGGCTATATAAGCCCTTGGCGGCCAGAAATTGATGGGGCAGTTTGAGTGACCGGAAATAACGAACAAAACGCTGTGCCTGGTCATTGGCGCGGACCAAAATCGCGACGTCATTCCATGAAAAATCCTTCGCGCTCTCCTTTAGTTTCAAAATCGTTTCGATAACCCCGCGCACTTCGTCATCTGCGGTTTGGTAGCGCACGGCGGTCACGCGTCCTTTGTCCTCACGGTGAGAAAGCAGACGCTTGCTCAATTTCCCCTTGCCCTTGCCGAGCTTCACCCGCGCACCAGACCCGCTCCGCGGGACGGTGCGGGGTTTCGCTCCACGTGAATACGAATCACCTGATGCCTCATCAACAAAGTCGTGGAGCTTCACCTCAAGCCGATCAGGGTTATTGAGTTGAATGAAATGATACGCGCGATCCAAAATCGCCTGCCCAGACCGGTAATTGTCAACCAAGTAAATTTTTTTCGCCTTCGGATAATCTTTTTTGAAACTCAAAATATTTGAAAACGACGCCCCCCTGAATTTGTAAATCGACTGATCGTCGTCGCCGACTACCATCACGTTATTCGCAGGCGCGGCCAACAGCTTGATGAGCGCATACTGCGCCCAGTTCGTATCCTGGAACTCGTCAACCAGGATGTACTTGAATCGCGCACGATACTGCTCGAGAATTTTTGTTCTCTTTTGGAACAGCTGCAGCGCGTAGTTAATGAGATCGCCGAAATCAAGCATATTGTGTTCGAGCAGGAGCTGCTGATAGGTATGGTACGCTTTGGCGATTTCAGTGATGCGGGCAATTTCTGTTCCAACCGTTTCTCGATCAAGGGCTTTATCGGTGTTGAGTTTCAATTCATCCGCGTACTTCAAATAATCTTCCGGGTAGACGCTCTCATCCTTGCATCGGCTAAAATGCGCAATGAGCGCGTGGATAAATCGAGTTGGATTTGCGAGCGGCTTGTAATAATCGAGGTCAAACCGCTGCAGGTTCTCCCGCACTAAGAGCCATGACGCGGTCGTATCAAGCACCTTAAAATCGTTCGGTACGCCGATATCGAGCGCGTGCGCCTGAAGGATTCGCAGACAAAAAGCGTGAAAGGTGTGAATCCACAGCTCCGCGTATCCCAGGGGCAGCAGACGGTCAACCCGCTCTTCCATTTCCAGAGCAGCTTTTTCAGTAAACGTCACCGCCAAAATCTCTTCGGGTTTTGCCTTGCCCTGCGCGATCAGCCACGCGACCCTGTTGGTAATGACGGTTGTTTTGCCAGTGCCAGCGCCGGCAACCAGCATGACCGGACCTTCGCCGTGCATCACTGCTTCTTTCTGGGTTTTGTTGAGCTGGGAAATATCAATTGCCATAGGCAAAGTGTAGTAAACCCGCCCTCGCCCGTCGTATCGTCGGGACGAGGTACCCGGCCTTCGTAGCCGAAGCTACTTCGGCGGAGTAGGCTCTGGGCGTGTTTTTTATGAGATGAGTCTCCTCCCTAGGCGGATGCGCCTTGGGCGCAGGCTCCGCCGACAGTATTATATTAACAGCCCCTCATCCGCGCAGCAAGCTGCGCGGATGAGGGGCTAACATAATAAGAATTTCCAAAAAGGGCAACGCGAACGCTGTATTGACACCCTACCGCGTTCGGATAAAATAGCGACTTGAGCAATGCGCTCATGTTACGTTCCTTTCACAACCCGCCTCACGTGGCCCGAAAGGAGGTGATTCCGGGTGCCTGACGATTTGCAAGCAATCACTCTTCGAGATGAGGAGGAAAGTGAAGAGTTTGTCCCAAGGAGCGATACGGAACGGGAAGAAATGCATCCGCATGACTCTCGCGACTATCCGCGCGATCTGCGTGAGAACTCGTTGTTCCGCTATCTGCAAGATATCAGAAGGTACCCGCTGCTCTCTCCGGAGGCAGCAGCAGAACTTGCAGCTCGGTACCGAGAGCATAACGACCTTCCGGCGCGTAACACTCTGGTTGCCCACAACCTGCGATTGGTTGTCTTTCTTGCCAAGCACTATGCCAGGCATCGGCGGTTGGACCTCGAAGACCTGATCCAAGAGGGTAACATCGGGCTGGTCACTGCTGCCGAACGCTTCGACTACCGCAAGGGGTATCGCTTCAGCACCTATGCCCTATGGTGGATCCGTCAGGCAATGATGCGGGCGATTGACAACTTTGGCGGCACCATCCGTATACCGGTGCACAGAAGCGCAGAGATACGGCAACTGCACTGGCTGATGCAACGTCTGGTATCGGACGTCGGCCACGAACCGCCCCTCGAAGAGGTTGCCAAGGAAGCGATTCTTCCGGTTGAGCAAGTCCGCAGGATCTTGGACAGCGGCCGCGTGCGCGCGGTGTCTTTCGAAGACATGGCTCGAGAGTGGCTGCAAAAGCAGCCAAAGAAATTCGACACTGCGCAGTGGCTCCGAGATCATCGTCCGAGCCCTGAAAAACTCGTGTCAGTACGGGAGGCGTTCGAGCGGCTCTTCTTGAGCCTGGATGCGCTTCCTGATACCTCCGCACGAGACAAACAGATCTTCAAGGACCGGTACGGACTGGATGCAACGCTGGACAAAAGGACGCTTCAAGAGGTCAGTGACCGGCACCGGGTCTCGAAAGAGCGCGCTCGACAGATCGTTAATTAAGTGCGGCAGCGAATCGTTTCAATTTACCACCACATGCCAAGCAGACGGGTTCCCTTGCCAATTGAACTTCCTTCAACAAGCCTCACCCCCTTGCCAAACGTCGGCACACCCGTCCCGCAGCTGGGCATCACTTCAACCACGAGTTTCAGAGCGAGGATGTCGCGGTACGGCCGCGGCAACAGGAGGACCGCATTGAAGAGAAAATTCGGGTACCTCGGCAGGATCGCTTCGAGTGTCGGCGGCAGAGCGCTTGAAGAGTTCAATGAACTCCTCTTGCTCGCCGCAAGCACACAGTCGGCAACGACCGAGTTCGTGAAGGATATCCGCAGACGCTTGAAGGACTTCCTTTCGGGCAACATCAAAGCCGCGCCAGGGAAGCGCACGCGCCGAAGCGCCTTCGGAAAAAAGAGGAAACAGCGCGGTGGTGCTCCGGCAAAGGCAGCTCCAACCGACAAGGTTTCACAGACGGTCAAGGCGCAACTTGCGCTCCTTGAAGCTGCGGCAAAAGGCGATGGCGACCTCAAGAGCGCCTATGACGCTGTTGCGCGGAAGCTCGATACCACCCCGCGGTCGGCCGCCATGCTCTTTGCGCGCACCCAGGGCAAGTTCAGGCGCTACTTCGTCAAGCGCGCCGTGACGCAAACCACTGCTTCGGAGCTTGCCAAGCTCTATTCGGCGATTACGGGCAAGACGGTCACGACCGAAGAAATTGTCAAGGAGGTGACCTAACCCTAGATCGCGGGTAAAACGGCGCAATAAATAAGA
>CAZQTS010000063.1:0-5091 GCA_964596475.1 uncultured Gammaproteobacteria bacterium | reverse complement strand
AAAACCACCCATTGCCTCGTCGATTGCGTTGTCAACAACTTCCCAAACCAAGTGGTGCAAACCAGCGGACGCAGTGTTACCTACGTACATGCCGGGCCGCTTGCGCACCGGCTCAAGGCCCTCGAGCACGGTAATCTGCTCGGCAGTATAGTCGTTACTTTGGGCTGTTTTCCGGACTGTTTTTTTGATGGTTTTTTCAGCCTTTTTTGGCATCGTTTTAGGGTAAAAAAATAATTGGATTTTAAGGCTTAGTTTAAGGCTTTTTTGTGGCTAAAGCTAGCGGAAAATCTATACTGTCAGTCTAGCAGAAAAACAGCGCTCTGGCAAGGTTTGTTCAGGCTCTTTAAAAGACAGATGATGAAAGGATGTGGGCGTATGCACGCCGATCCTCTTGGTAAGGAATTTATGCATTATTGACATACCTTAAAAGCTATGAAAAGATAACCGCGTTCCTTGAGGGGCGAAGAGCGCCATTCAGAGAGCAGTAGATCTGCTCTTGGCAATTACGCCGGGAATTGTTCCAGAAAAACTGGGATAGGAGGACGCAATGTCCGGAATCAGCACCGAGATCTGGCAAGGCTTGAGCGTGCTCGGAAACGTCATCCTCACGCTGCTCCTGTTGTTCGCGGGGTTAGGGTATCTCACCCACCGCATCCAGGACAAGGCGGCGTGGAAGCGCTGGGTCGAGCTCAACAGCTTTCTGCGGAGCTTTCTGACCCAGGAGATGGTCAATGACCGGCTCTGCCAACTCGCTGCAGCGTACAATGCTGCAGCGCAGCAGCAGGCGCGAGTTCTTCAGAACCCGGAGGATGATGCAGCAATCGGAGAGGCTTCGCTACGTGTTTCAGAGGCCAAGAAGGCGTTCTGGAAGGCACAGAACGATGCCCGTGATAACGGGTACAAGGTCGAGCCTTCCTTCAAGGCCTACCTGCCGGCCGGACCACGCTCGGTCGCGTAACTCCAGAGGTGCGCGAGCACACTGACCGGGGCCATCGCTTAACCGCGATGGCCGCTTTTTTTAAAAAAATGTATACGTCACCTACTTATCGTGCTTTCGCGAAAATCTCTTCCGGCCGGGTCGCAATGACTATCACCGCACCACCGCTGCAAACCTATCCTCCAGTACCTTTGCCACCTTCGCAATAATTGCGTCAACTTCCTTTGATTCGAGCGTGCGTTCGCTACTTGCAAAGGTCATGCTGAATGCCAGCGATTTTTTGCTTGGGCCAAACTTATCCGAGGTGAATAGGTCAAAGAGTTCTAAAGAGACGAGCAGCGGCGATACCGTATGTACAGCTTTAACAATATCACCCCATCGGGTCTCCTGTGCAACGACGATGGCCATATCCCTGACAATCGAGGGATACCGCGGCAGCGGCCGTATCGGACGCGTAAAACTAGCGTATTGAGCAAGTGTCTCAAATTGAAGCTCCCAGAAGACAATAGTCACTCCGTCGAATTCTTTAGCAGCCGAGGATTTAAGCAAACCAAAATCGCCAAGATCAGTCGTATGGCTGCGGATGTCAAAGCAGGCGTGAGCAAACAGACGCTGTGATTCTCGAAATTCACTCTCGATATTAAGGGTTGCGAGCAACTGCTCAAGCATGGCCTTGACTGACGCATACACTTCGCTTTCTGTGCTCTTGCTGACCGAGAGGCCGGCCACGTGCAGAGGCTGGCGCGGCAAAAAACGTTCGGCCGAACTGTCAGTACTGAATTCGCCCACTGCTTTCGTAAACACGCGCCCCAGTTCAAAAATCTGAAATTCACCGTACCAGCGCAGGTTTTCAGCTGCCTTTGCAAGCAGTCCGGGCAGGAGCGAGGTGCGCAGCGCCGAAAGCTCTAGGGCGACTGCGTTCTTCACCGTGACCACATGACGACCCAAGTCTAAACGATCGGTCCATATGTTATTGGCAAATGAATAGGTAAGAACTTCGGTATACCCGTAACCGCGCGTTAACACATTTTTTATTTCCCGTTCGACTCGCGCTGCGTGGCTGCGGGAAGGTTTTGCAATTTCGGCACGGGGGAGCACTGGCGCGATATTTCCGTATCCGTGCAGACGGGCAACCTCCTCGACCACATCTTCAGGCAGGGTCACGTCCCGAGCGCGAAAGCTGGGCACGCTGACCCTAAACGTATTCTTCTTGAGACGAACGCCAAATTGTAATCGCTTCAAGATGGCCGTAACCTCCTTCGGATCAAGACGCGTACCCAATCGCTTATCGAGAAAGTCTTTGGGGACTTCAATAGTTGGAGTGGCCTCCATGCCGGCGTTCCGATCAATAACACCGCTTGCAACGCGAGCGTCCTTATGGATGCTGCGAAGCAACTCGACGACCATCGCAAGCGCCTGCGGCACAAGCGACGGATCAAGTTTTTTTTCAAAACGCGAGGATGCTTCTGTCCGAAGCCCGAGTGCCATTTCTGATCGCCGAATCGAGGAAGCATTGAAATTGGCCGACTCAATGACAATCGTCTTTGTTCTCGCAGTCACCTCGCTCCCTGCACCGCCGACAATTCCTGCCAGAGCAAGATTCTTTTCCTTATCCTTTATCATCAATGTCCGCCATGAAATCTGGTAGACCTTGCCATTGAGAGCCGAGAAACTCTTCTTCTTTCCGGATGCTTCAACCACAATCGTATGACCGGCAATCGTATCGTAATCGAATGCGTGGAGTGGTTGACCCAAGACCAGCATCACGTAACTCGTGCTATCAACGATGGAATTAATCGAATGAACGCCGAGCGCTTCCAAATCGCGCTTGAGCCACCACGGAGACGGCTGCACCGAGAGGTTGTCCATAACCACTGCCCCGTAGCGCGGACAGAGCTCCGGATCTTTCACCACGACCGAAAGAGCTTTTTTTCGTGATGGTGAAGGAACCGGCCTGAAGGTAAGCGGCAAGAGTTTCGCCTTATATATCGCGGCAATTTCCCGAACAAGACCATACTGCCCCCAGAGATCCGGCCGGTGCGTCATGGACTTATTGTTAATTTCGAAAATGACATCAGTAAGACCCAGTGCCTTGGCGAGCGGTTGACCGACCTTCAGACGATACGCGGAGAGATCAATAATCTCGCGTTCGGACGATGCAGGGAAGAGCCGTTGGAGACCGATTTCGCCTGCCGAAGCAATCATTCCATTGCTCTCAATCCCGCGGATTTTTGCCTTTTCAAGCCGAATGGGTTCACCCTCGCCATGCCATCGCACCATGGTGCCGACTTTTGCCACCGCAACCTGCATACCTTTCGAAACATTGCTCCCGCCGCAGATGATCTGCAGCCGTTCGGTCTTTATGTCAACGCGACAGATCCACAGACGATCAGCCTGCGGATGTTTGACCACTTCGATAATCTTTCCAACCACCACACCATCAAGACTCTTGGCTTGGTCAATAACGTTCTCAATTTCGACGGTCGACAAGGTCAGGGCATTGGCAACGTCCTGCGCTGAAATATGCGGCAGTCGCACGTATTCTTGCACGAAACGATACGAGAGGAGCATAAGGCTAGGACGCGTAGGCGTCAAATTGATTTAAGAACCGCAGATCGCCGGACATAAGCAGCCGAATGTCGTCAATGCCGTATTTCAGCATCACGAGGCGCGTCAACCCCAGACCGAACGCAAAACCTGAAAATTCTCTTGGATCAATGTTGCCCTCTCGCAATACGTTTGGGTGCACCAGGCCGCAGGGCATGAGTTCGAGCCAGCCGGTTTGCTTGCACACGGAACATCCCTTACCACCGCATATGAGACACTTGCTGTCGAGTTCAAAGCCGGGTTCGACGAATGGGAAATACCCGGGACGCAAACGGATATCAACGGGGGACTGAAAAAAACCTTGCAGGATTGCCTGCATCATGGCGACGAGATTGCTGATGGATATGTCGCGATCAACCATGAGTCCCTCCATCTGATAAAAGGTGTGGTCGTGGGAAGCGTCGGTCGCTTCATAACGAAACACCCTTCCCGGCACGATACCGCGGAACGGTGCGCCGTATTTTTGGAGCGCTCTGACTTGCACCGGTGAGGTATGGGTCCGCAAAAGATTGCCGTCGGTGAGCCAAAAAGTGTCCATGGTGTCGCGCGCCGGATGATCGGGAGGGATATTCAGAGCATTGAAATTATAATATTCAGATTCGACTTCAGGACCGTCCAAAACCATAAAACCCATCTGCCGGCAGACATCCTCGAGCTGATACTGCATGAGCGTTATCGGATGCAGATGGCCCAGATTGCGTTTGGGGCCGGGCAGTGTTGTATCAAAGGCCAGAGGCTTCTCGCGTGGAGCGGTCCCGACGCGCCTGCGAGCGTCAAGTATCCCCTGCTCCAACTCATTTCTGATTGTATTGCCCAGATCGCCAATGCGCGGACGATCGGACGCGGGAATATCCTTGATCTGCCGCAGGAGCATGGTTAACCTGCCTTTTCTGCCGAGGTACTCGATCCGCAGTTTGTCCAAACCGGCTTCTGTGTGCACGGATTGCAGCGCCGTCAAAAATGCACTCCGAATTGTCTCCAATTTCTTTTCCATCATAAGGAACCCCGCTCTGAATTATGATGCATGGTCATAACCATAAATTCTATCAATACGAAAACAATGGCAAGCAACGATACCACCCACCACGACAGCAGTCGCTGGCTCTGCAGAAACAAGGCGATAATGAGGGCAAGCGACCAGAGCAAGGCCTGCCGAAGCGAGGTCGATGCCTGATACCGCACCGTTCTTCTGCGGAATTGCGTAATGGTGCGAACCGCAAGACCGGCGACGGCAAATGAGCCGAAGAGGGATAAAAAAAGTGTTGTGTAAAAAAGAACAAATCCCCACCACACAGTCTGCGTCGGATTGATAGTGCTCATGACTAAGAGCCACGTAATCCAAGCGATTACCGTGGCTACAAGCATGAGTACCATATGGCCGCGTAATGACATGCGCACCATTTAGTGTATTGTTTTTAGACCTAAAAATCAACTCAGTCCGACGGTACCGTCGGACTGAGTTGCCCCGAGCTCTGTCGAGGGGCCTCGCAAGAGAAGCGGTTGTCCCGAGCTTGTCGAGGGACACCATTCCATGAAACGGTCGTCCC
>CAZQTS010000062.1:0-5160 GCA_964596475.1 uncultured Gammaproteobacteria bacterium | reverse complement strand
TAAATCCCACTTCGGGCTTGACGCCGCTTTCGGGGACTATCACTTGGACGACCAGCAATAATCCAACAACTTGCACCGGCACCTCAAGTCCTAATGACAACACTTGGTCAACTGGAGGGGGCAGTTCCAAAAATGTCAACGGTGGTTCCCAAGCTTACGGCCCGGACACCAATACCACCACTTACACTCTGGCTTGCGCCAATGCCAGCGGCGGCACGCCTTGCTCGGCAACGGCCACTGTCTCTCCGGTCAGCAAGCAATGGAAGACGCCCAAACACGCTTATCCGGCAGTGAACTTCACTTGGTCGCCGGCCAGTCCCAAGACTAATCAGCTGATTCAGTTTACCGATTTGACCGTCTTCTATGACACTGGTGGCAGCGGCCAACGGGCTTGGGCTTGGCTTTTCGGCAATGGTGGATCAGCCACCGCTCAAAATCCAACCTATGCCTATTCGGCTAGCGGGACTTACAACGTTACCGACACCGCCACTGACAAAGACGGCTACACCTGCTCGCTTTCCAAACCCGTCAGCGTCCAAAGCAGCATCCCCGTCTGGAAAGAAGTCAGCCCGAGGTAGCTTGAAAGTTTTAGTTTTACGTGTATATTAGAAGTTGCAAACGTGGATTCAGCAATTACTGTCAACTTATCTAGGGAACAAAAAGAACGCTTAAGCCGCTTAGCTTTGGTTTTTGGCCTTTCCTTGCCAGAGTTTTCGCGCAAGGTACTCTCGGAAATCGGGGCTGCCATACCGACCGAGTCGTTCAGTGATTATGTTAATCCCAAGGAACTCAAAAGTTCCCTTGCTCGAGCTTTGCGTGACTGGAAAAATGGTCGCACAAGCACGCGGTTATGAAGATTGTCTACGCAAACGAGTTTATAAAAAACTTCCGCAGTCTGCCTTCAAATATCCAACGCCTTTACAAACAGCAAGAATCACGGTTCCAACAAAACTGGCGCGACCCGCGCCTCCAAGTTAAAAAACTTAAAGATCACCCATTCCCTTTCTCGTTCCGCATCACCCGCCGCTATCGGGTACTTTTTGTTTTCGTTGATACTGAAACGGCTTTATTCGCAACAATTGGTCATCGCCGAGAGGTTCATAGAAAGTAATTGCCGCTCCAAGATCGTCCCCGTCTCCAAAGGCATCCCCGTCTGGAAAGAAGTCAGCCCGAGGTGACGGCCAAAAAAAATCTCATTAGCCGAGACTTTCGCGTAAAAAATGAGGGGTAATCGCACAAGTGTGATTACCCCTTTTCTATTCCCTTTGCGGAAGTTGAGAAAGAACAAGTCTTCGTCTGACAAACTTTCTCATTACGACATTCGCTATCTCTTCAGCTGGCTGAATCGAGGTGTCAACGATTATTGTTTTTTCTCGATTAATCAACCGCAAAAATTCGCGTTGTACGTCTAAGAGGAAGGTCGGATCGGATTCGTACGGGTGTCGAGGCGGACGGTTTTTCATCCGTTGCTTCAACACCACTTCATCAACAGTCAGGAGAACAGTGCAGTCCGGCTGTCGCAACGCGTTTACATTGCTCTCCGCTTCAAGTTGTTTGCCCACGATAACGTTGTGGTACGCGACCACCGAGAGTAAATACCTGTCCAAGACGACATCGGCCTGTTCGAGTATTTGACCTATCTGCTTGCTCCTTGCGGTTAACTCTCTGATAAAGAAGGAGAAACGAGCAAGATGATCTGGATTCTTATGGATTTCTTCCTCTGCCTTTTCCCATCCACCCGCGACACGAGGACCGTGAACTGCCCTTAACCGATCTACGATTGGGTTAGCAACAGAGGTTTTACCTGCATAATCAATGCCTTCGAAACATATCAGTTTATGCACAATTCACCCAGTATTCCAAACGCGATTGAATGGTTCGGATTGATCGCATACATTCTATTTTCTTGGAAAATGGCTAACGGCTCCGTACCGTAAGCGGAAAGCGTCTTTCCAGCGACATATCCACCAGCCTTTTCGGGAATGGCTATGATGTTTTGACTCAGAAGCTTTGTGAGCTTCCGCGTCGCTTCCTCGTCATCGACTTTGTAGTGACAGACAATCGAATAATTCTCGATTATCTTGAGCCCCGCAGTTTCCGATGGGGCGAGTTTGTTTGCCTCCGGCGCCGTGCGAATGTCTTCGCCGAGAATGATCGCGCCGGCACTGCCGCCGTAGAGCGGCACGCCGCTTCGCGCCACCTCGCGGAGATATTTGTCAAAATCAGCTCCGCGAACTTCCTTGAGGAGCTTTACTGTGTCGCCCCCGCCGACGTACACACCAGCGATACCGTCTACCGGATGACGGGGATGAAGATCATCCCACATCTCGATGAGAGTGACGCCAAGCGGAACCATGACCGAACGGAACCATTCCAAGCACGATTGGTATGGTTTGGAGCGGATTGCGTTCGGAATATAGAGGAGGGGCTTGGTAAGATCGAGTGTTTTGACAAATTGTTCGTCGAGAAACCTCGAGTCTTCCGCACTTCCGCCACCCGCGAGAAAGATGTGTGTGGTTTCCGTGTTCATGTAATTCTCCTTTTGATGTCCCATAACCGAGCGATGGGAACGATTTTTTTCTGTACCGCTCCGCGCAGAAATTCTTCATGATTCTGCTCGAACGGCTCGTCAATTCCCAAAACACGGTTGGTTTCAAGGTTAAGACCTCGATTGATTTCTTTCCAGATCACCGAGTACGCTTGTTCTCGGAATACTGGAATATCTACAAACGAGGTCCATTGCTGATGATAGTAGCGCACGAGTTCGTAGAGATTCAGATGTTGCGCTTCTTCCGTAACCAGTCCGATCATCGCGCGGAGCTTTGATCCCTGGTTTTTGTGGTCGGGCACAACACCAGAACCCGCCATGAGCGTCGTTGTCCGAATAGCATCAAGAGCAACTCTCTTGTGTATTGTAACACTTGAGAGCGGTCCTATGCCATCGAAGTAGGCGGGCGATTTGTTCACCGCCCACACCAGACGCTCAAGACCGACACCGATGTCGCTCAAGGCTGCTATGGCACCGGACGATTGAGGGATGTTGAAAAAGAAGTTCGCAACACCGACCTCAAGTCCGCCATAGTTTATCTTGAGCATCTCGGATGTTACCGTGCGCCCAGACCAGTCGTTATCGGCGCGCTTGATTTTGAGGCAGAAACCCCCAACGTGAAGACCGAGGCCGGAGAAGAAATCCAGCCATTGATCCAACGAGTTGAAGTGTTCTTCTGCTGTAGCGTTCCAATATTCAGTCGCGGCATGCACGAATGATGTGGAAATGCCGTCAAGCGAAGCGACCAGACCGATTCCCTGCAGTCGGATGACCGGTTGCATGACCGCGCACTGCTGTGGATCCCTTTGCGGAGACTGACCGTAGATCAAATCGTCGAAGATCTGACCGGCGGTGCTCGCGAAGAGCGTTCGTTCATCACTGCGGACGATTGCAACTGGCGGATGCAGTCGGTATTTCAGTGCAGGAAAGAACTTGCGGAAGTTTTCCGCACACGCGCCGAGTTCGAGATGCGCTTTCGGCGCGGGGATGTTGAGAAACGGATAGCCGCCGGCACAACGGTAGGAACCGCAGTGCGAGAGGTCGCGTTTCGTGTAGTACTCCTCGAGACAAAGCGGGCACTGTTTTCGCTGCCAGCTTCGGCGAGCGAAAAAGTCATCTCGCGTCGCCACGATGGCCGAGTCGGACTCTTTCATTTTGCACTCTCCTTTCAGTAGAGTCTGATGGTTTTCGCCAGCAACGCTTCCGTGATATCCGGAATTCGTGCCAGTTCTTCTTCAACGATCCACGCCACGCGCTTCTCGTCGTGTTTGTGGGCAATACGGACGATCGTCTGCCACGGCTCGACAAGCGGCTGACCCGCTTGACTAACTAGCAACACTTCGCAAGCACTTTGTGTTTCTTGGTAGAGACGCTCCGCGATACGATGCGCCGCCACGTTGTAGAGCTTGCCGGTGTAGTACTTAGGATTCTTGCCGCACGCTCCCTCAAGGTTCATCGGACGGAGCGGCGTGATAAGGCCGTTCACCCGATTACCTCGCCCGACAATACCTTCATCGCCGGACTCAATTGAGGAGCCGATAGCGGTAAGGTACACATCTCCCCGAGCGAAATCATCTCTCGTGTTAAACCAAATAGTAATTTCCACCCCCGGAAGATATGTTTCCAACTTTTGCTCCACGAACACTCGCATCACCGCGAGGTTCTCTTGATAAACCTCGAGCGATGGAACGTGGTGGGCTATCTGCGGCAAGCAAACGGTAACACCACACTTCTGGTTGACTCTTGTCGCCATTATCTTGATGTCGGTTCCGAGCCACGAATGCGTCTGCTTCGTTGAAGGAGAGTTTAGCTCCTCCTCAAGCTCGCGCACCGCCTGATCAAGCGAAGAAAGCGGAGCGTACCCGCACCCTATTGAAGTATCGTTGTTGAGAAGGCGGTCGTACCCTTTCACTTCCCCGATACTCCGAGGCGCGAATAGATGCGCACGAGAACCAGTGCTCCACTTCGTTTTTCCAGGACCACTCGCGTTGCTCACAAACCAGTGCGTTTCTACATCCTGCTCTGGATTGATATGTCCCGCGAACAGCTCGGAGAAAAAGCGTTTAGCTTCTGCCTCGAGCAGATCGCGTACCGGAATGACCTTGTCGGCAAATCGCACCGAGGCGCGGCCATTGAGGATCACCCGGATCGGGCTTGTGAGTTTTCCGTTGCCGAAGTCAACCTCTGTCGTTCCACCAAGTACCGACACTTTGTCGAAGTTGTGGTGTAAGATGGCCCCGAAGTAGTCGAGCGTATAACGCGAGTATGCAACCGAAAGATTCTCGGCCAGTGCGTCGGCAATGGTATCGGGATGACCGATACCTTTCCGTTCCACGATTTCCGTTTCCAGTTCGCCAAGTTGCGGGACGGACACGATATTCAAGTTCTTCATTTTCTGTCATCCCTTTCCGTTTTATGAAAGAGCTGTTGGTTCAAAAGAGACCACCATAGTCCATTTTTCCATTTGCTACCATACAATAATTTGTTCCCTAATGCAAGGGTAGCGAGGACGGCGCGGCATTCCTTCCCTTCGCCCTATCCGGCGGTTGATTTTACTTGGTCGCCGGCAATTCCCAGGATTAATCAGCTAACCCAGTTTACCGATCTGACCG
>CAZQTS010000061.1:2193-5198 GCA_964596475.1 uncultured Gammaproteobacteria bacterium | reverse complement strand
TTACTAAACCGCATTGGTGCTCGAGTAATCGTCTATCGAGATCAACTGTGCTTCCAACATAGTAACGATTATTGGAACATCGTAAAATGTAGACACCTATCTTTTTTTCATCGCTTTTCATACTGATATGCTGACCTGTCCGATGGCCATCGGACCGCTCTACCAGCTGAGCTATACGCCCTTTAGTAACCGTTAACTGTTAACAGTTGACAATTAACCCTTTAGTACGAAGTTAATAGTTACAAGTCAATAGTTAAGAGTTAAAGTGGTGCCGACGAGAGGACTCGAACCTCCAATCCTTTTGGGAACTAGCACCTCAAGCTAGCGCGTATACCAATTCCGCCACGTCGGCCTGTGGCCCCTGTATATTATGTGAAGAGCTGGCTAGGGGCAAGTACGGCGGGCAGGTATACTCCCGCAAAGCGGGATCCTCGTCCCGCACTGCGGGACGGGACAATTCCCTGCCTGCCCTGCCTGCCGCCAGCCTGCCGGCAGGCAGGGCAGGCAGGCGCCACGTCGGCATGCTTACACAGAAGTTTTCTCTTTGAGGAGTTTGCCGTACGATCGCAGGTAGTGCAGTTTCGCCCTTCGCACCTTTGCTTTTTTTACGAGTTCGATAGACGCTATCCACGGGGAATTAAGCGGAAAGATCCTTTCGACGCCAATCCCGTCAGAGATTTTTCGAACAGTAATCGTTGCGCCGTCCTCACGCCCATGCGCACGCGCGAGAACAATCCCTTCAAAAACCTGGGTCCGCTTTTTCTCCTCGCCTTTTGATGTTTTTTCAGAAAGTATCTGATGCACCCTCACCGTCACCCCTGGCCGCACGCTCTCAAGTACCTCTTGCGAAATCGCCCGTACTACTTGTACGTGCTGCTTCGTGCGTGATTCCTTCGCTTCCCTTTTTTTTGCCATAATTCTATTATGTTCGCCCGAATACCCTCCCGACGGTACCGTCGGGAGGGATGAAGGGCTTTGGAAATAAGTCTTGTCGGCGGAGCCGACACCGCTCATAACGAACCCGCCCTGATACCCCGCCCCGACGTAACATCGGGGCGGAGCCGGGTTCATTTTTTAAGCTTTCAGAATAGTAACGATAATCATTGCTATTGTCAACCCCGTTAGAGAGATGTCTCTAACGGGGTCAACCTAGGTTTGTCTTGCCCATCCCTGTTGTTTTGGCATGGTGCTTAAGCTTTTGGGCGACAAATGAATTCAGCGCGTCGAATGCCTGCTGGATGTTCAAATCGCTCGTATCGAGCACGTAATCATAGTGCTTGTCGTACACATTCGTGTGGTAGTATTTTTGGTACCTTGCGATATCTGATGCAATCCTTTTCTTGTGACTTTCAAATACCGCTTCTACCGATTTCAAATTGGTATCCTCATTGCGCGCAGTGCTGTTCTGGAGCTCCTTAAAGACCCGCTGCGCACCTGTCCGCGGATCAACATCGATGAATACTTTGAGCGAATGGGGGATGAAAAAGAAAGACATGCGCCCTTCCACAACAAGATTATTTTGCTCTTGCCCGAGGCGTTTCTGGTATTGATCAACTTCTTCATCAGTCCACGTCTCTTTCTCGCCCAACGCGTTAAACTCCTGCAGGGTCATCCCTTTCTTTCGTGCCATCTCACGGCGCATGCTTCCCACGTCATAATGAGCGTACCCAAGCGCAGCGGCAAGCATCTTAGCGAGGGTGCTCTTTCCTGATCCGGGATTGCCGCCGATGGTGATGATCATGAGGGGAGAGTTTGAAGTATCTTGCTCATATCGTCTGGTAATTCAACCGTAAAATCATGTTTCTGTCCATCATAATCTGCGAACGAGAGATGATAGGCGTACAAGAAGGGTCTCTCAAGTGGCGGCGGCTTCTTTTTTTTTCGGATATCTCGCGTCTGATAGAGCGAGTCGCCGACTATTGAGTGGCCGATGGAATACATGTGCGTGCGGATCTGGTGTGTCCGGCCGGTGACCGTTTGAATGTCGAGTAGGGTGTAATTGGCGAACCGTTTGATAACGGCATAGAGCGTCAATGCTTCTTTGCCAGACGTGCGCGCGGTTTGAGCAACCATTTTACCCTCTTTGTCACGCTCAATCGGCGTCTGTATTTGTCCTTCGTTGTGCGACATACGGCCATGCACGAGGCAGCGGTATTTTTTAATCACCTGATGTGAGAAGAACAAGCGCTTGAGAAATTGGAATGATGTACTGGTCAAAGCAACGAGCACTAGGCCGCCCACGTCTTTGTCGAGCCGATGCACAATGCCGGGGCGCTTTGGATCGTCACCGACCATGGCAATGTGCGGAAAGCGCTTGATAAGCCAGTGCGCAAGTGTATGTTCTTCGTTTCGTTCGGTTGGATGCATGAGCATGCCGGCTGGTTTGATCAAAACGGCAAGCGCCTCGTCTTGGTATATGATGGATGGTTCTTGGTATGAGTCTGGATGCGGAGGAATTTGTTGTACTTCCATTGCCACTATCTCGATTGCATCATGTTTTCTAAGCCAATGGTGCACTGTCGCAGGCTTTTTATTGACCAAAACCAACTGCTCGCGGATCATTTTTTGGATTTTACTCCGCGACATATCAGGCATCAGTTCATGGAGAAATTTGTCGAGGCGCTCCTTTCTTGAGCCGGTATAGGTTAAGGGCATGTGGTCATTATATCGTATAGATGGACGGTTGGAAATAAAAAAGAGCCATGGATGGGCTTTTTGGTGGGTCCAGGAGGACTCGAACCTCCAACCAACTGCTTAAGAGGCAGCTGCTCTACCGATTGAGCTATGAACCCCCGGCCAGAGGCCGGTTAGCCTCTGGATAGTTTTGAGATAATCGGCCTTTGGTCGATGATGGGCCTTTGGCCCATGGTGCCCCCGGAGCGATTTCTCACCCCGCCGCTCATGGCGTCCTCGAAGGGATTTGAACCCCCAACCTCCTGGTCCGAAGCCAGGCGCTCTATCCATTGAGCTACGAGGACAAGTAGTCATGAGCAGCGGGGCGGGCG
>CAZQTS010000061.1:0-2093 GCA_964596475.1 uncultured Gammaproteobacteria bacterium | reverse complement strand
GAGCTACGAGGGCATATCGTGAAAAATTTGAATTGAGCGACGCTACTGTAGCACAGCAACTCTTTTAATTCAAGACTTGTAGGTGCGAGCTTAACCAATATACCCCCGCTTCACGTACTCGAGATATTTTTGCGAAGTCTGATCGTGCGTTGCAGTAAGCATTCCTGCAATAAGAGAACCGATCATTTGCAGCAGCAACGTATCGTCTGATGTGGGCTCTGCAGTATGCTCAAAATCAGTGATCATGAGGGCACCCCAGATACGCCCCTGATGCTGAATCGGTACTGCAAGCAGCGAGGGTCGAAAGTATTCGGCAAGAGTAAATTTCCTCTCGAAATTCTGTTTATTGAGGAGCAACGATTTTTGCGTCGCATAGACAACAGAGAGGAGCGTGTCTGCCGACAGGCGATAGGCATTGCCGGTGAGCATCGGCGCGAAGTTAACGCTCCTTTCAATAATCAACTGCTGCGTCAGTCTATCAAAACGGGCAAGCAATGCGCGTGCGGCATTGCAGTGTTGCATTGAAAGCTGCAGGGCCAAATCCAATTTGTTCGTAATATCCTTTTTGCCGTTCAGTACCGCGTTAATTCCGGAAAGCAGCGACATCTTTTTTTCATCCTGCTCACGCCCCCGAACAAGTAGGCGTATGATGGCAGCAGAAAGATCGTTTCGCAGCGCAGGCATCTGTTTTATGAGCTGGAAGAGCGCATACGTGGGGACATACATGACCGTTGATCCGCCAGGAGCGGCTCGGATGGTATACGGGTAGCGGGTGCCGGGGCTGATACAATTTTCATATCCCCAGCATGAACCGCTCGAGAGGACACCGAACACGACGGGTTCGTTATCGAGTACAGCAATTTTCTCAAGACTCCCTGCGGTGATTCCAATAAGCGAAGTATTTGCTTGATGAGCCCGATAGATCAAATCGCCATCATTGCTGCGGCGCAGTACTGCGTGTTTCACTATGGCCGCAACGTGCTTTTTCTGCAACAATGAAAAGAGTTCAAGTGCGGCAAGGTCGCCTGTGTGCACCGTATGCTCAATCCGTTCAGTCATCGGGGTCACTGACCTTCCATGTAGGCAAGGGCGGTTGCCTCGTCAATCAGGTTTTTTTGCAACGCCTCCTTAAGGGCCTGATCCATGGTCGACATGCCCTCACGCATGCTGGTTTGGATGACCGTTCGCAGCTGCGGGATTTTGTTTTCCCGAATGATGTTGGCAACCGCCGGGTTATTGACCATGATTTCACGAATCGCGATGCGCCCGCCGCTGACCCGCGGCAAGAGTTTCTGCGAAATGACGGCGCTCAAGGATATCGAGAGCTGGAGCCTGACTTGCGATTGCTGGTAGGGCGGGAAGATGTCAATGATGCGGTCGATGGTCTGCGATGCATTATGGGTGTGGAGGGTGGCAAGAACCAGGTGTCCGGTTTCGGCGAGCGTAATCGTTGTTGCGATAGTTTCCAGATCGCGCATCTCGCCGACCATAATGACGTTCGGATCTTGCCGGAGCACGTGCTTGAGGCCATCGGCAAAGGAGATGATGTCATTCCCGTACTGACGCTGTTTGATAATGCTCTTAATCGGTTTATGGACGAATTCGATAGGATCCTCAAACGTGATGATATTGGCAAAGCGTTCCTCATTGATGGTGCGGATCATGGCCGCAAGTGACGTTGATTTGCCGCAGCCGGTGGGTCCAGTTACCAAAATCAGTCCTGCCGGACGCTGCAGCAGCTCGTGGACAATGGGCGGCATGGTCACGTCCTCGAGACTGGGGATTGTCGCCGAAATCACGCGCGCGACTAGGCCCATATTGTCTCGTTCCCAATGCAAATTCACGCGATAGCGCGACAATCCCTCGATTTGGTGTGAGATATCGAGCTCGCGCTTGCGGTAGAATACTTCTTTTTGATTCTCGTTGAGCAAACTCAAGACGAGCTTTTCCATGAGCTCCTCGGTCATCGGCTTGTAATTGGGTATGATTTTCAGTTCACCGTCAATACGGAGAACGGGCGGCAGACCCACAACCAGATGCAGGTCAGAAGCGTTTTTTTTGGTCGCGATCTCAAACAGCTCGTCGATTTGCAT
>CAZQTS010000060.1:1437-5241 GCA_964596475.1 uncultured Gammaproteobacteria bacterium | reverse complement strand
TGCGAGAGAATGGATGCTTTTAGGCTTTATTACTCTCTGTATAGCAGCGGTGCTTTTTCTGTTGTGCGCACGAAGCGTCCTCTTTGAAAAAATAATCTTTAACCAGTTGGGCATGGAAATTTCGGATGAACGAGCTTTGGTGAGCACACAAGTCCGCAACTACCTCTGGAAAAACAGGCCGTTATCAGAAGGGTTCTTTACCCAGCGTGAGATTGCGCATCTTTCTGACGTGAAACAGCTGTTTGATCTACAGCGCGACCTTACTTTTATGCTTCTGGCAATTACGGTCCTCTTTATCGTCAGTCGTCCTGCTCAAAATCGTCTGTGGCGCATTATTGCATCCGCAGGCCGCATCTCGTTTTGGATGGTTATGGTACTTGCGGCAATAGTCTTGTTTAATTTTGACCTCTTGTTCAATAGTTTTCATGTCATCAGTTTTGCGAATGATTTCTGGCTACTTGATCCAAACGAACACGCGCTGATCCGCGCATATCCGCCAGATTATTTTCGTCTCTTTGTGGTCTATTGGTTGGTGCTGTTGCTGATAGTGTATGCAGCGCTCGGAATTTTTTTTCGCCCTCGGCCGCGGACGTAGTGGAATTTTATCATCTGCTATAGTATACTTAACTCATATGGATCTCGGCAGTAAGAAATGTCAACCGTGCGAAGGTGGTGTTGCGCCGTTTACGCGCGCGCAAGCAGAGCAATACCTTGAGCAGGTTTCCGGCTGGCAGCTTGCAGAAGACGCGAAGCGTATCAGCAAGCGCTATAAATTTCCTGATTTTAAGCGCGCCCTGGATTTTGTAAATCAAGTAGGCGCTCTTGCCGAAGACGAGGGTCATCATCCTGATATTATGCTCTCGTGGGGCAAGGTCAACCTTGAGCTCTCCACGCATGCCATCGGCGGTCTTTCTGAAAACGACTTTATTCTCGCCTATAAAATTGATCATCCGAAAAAAGCGTGAGCGCGTATGTTCCACGATGAGCATTATTTTAACGCGAAACGCGAACGAATGGTGCGCGAGCAGTTGCAGCGACGGGGGATACGAGATGAACGCGTGCTCCAAGCATTTCGTCGCGTGCATCGGCATCTGTTTGTCTTGCCGCAGGACGTTGAGGCTGCCTATGAGGATTATCCGTTGCCCATCGGGTACGGACAGACGATTTCGCAGCCGTACATTGTCGCCTACATGATTGAGCAATTGCACCTGAATGAGCACGATAGGGTACTCGAGATCGGCACCGGCTCCGGATACGCTGCGGCCATTATGGGCGAGATCGCCGGGAAGGTGTATACGTTGGAGGTGGTGAAGGAATTGTATGAGCGAACGGCAAAGCTTTTGTCACAGCTGCATTACAAAAATGTCGAATGCCGTCTCCGGGACGGTCGGGAGGGATTGCCGGAGGAGGCGCCGTTTGACAAAATCATCCTTTCTGCGGCACCGGAGAAGGTGCCGATGACCTTGTTTGAACAGATGCAAGTTGGCGGCCGCCTCATTGCGCCGCTCGGCACCATCAAACTCTTCCAGCGACTCTCCTTGTTTGAAAAACTTGCACCCGACAAATATAAAGAATCGGAGCTCATGGGTGTGAGCTTCGTCGAGATGGTGTAGCGAGCCGCATGCCGATCGAGCGTCGTCTCCTCTATATTTTAGCAACCCTTATCTGGATGGGTGTTATTTTTTACCTGTCCGGTATCCCTGATCTGAAAAGTCAGCTTCCCACTATCCTTGATTGGATTCTTCGCAAACTGGCGCACCTGACCGAATACGCGATTCTGTTTTACCTGCTGTGGCGTTCGCTTGATGGCATCAGATTCCGCACCGCGGCCGTTTTTGTTATTACTATCCTCTATGCGGTATCTGACGAGTTCCATCAGGGTTCGGTCGCGGGTCGTACGCCGTCTGGAAGCGATGTTTTGATAGATGCAGCTGGTATGTTTCTCGCCTATGCAAAACTAAAACCGCCCAAGCAGGCGGGGTTTTAGTTCGCACGCTCGATTTCAAGCGCTATCACTTCGCGTGACAGCGTTAATGATTTCCTCAAAGACGCGCGGATCGTGTTCGGCAATATCAGCAAGTATTTTCCGGTCAAGCGCGATGTTCGCCTTGCGCAGGGCGCCCATAAACGAGGCGTAGGAGCGCTCGTGCGACCGCAGCATGGCGTTTATTTTCATCTGCCACAACCGCCTGATGCTTCGCTTTCTGGCCCGTCGATCCCGAAAACTGTAGACACCTGCTTTGGTAATTGCTACCTTGGCAAGTCTGATTTTTTTCTTGCGACCCCATTTATATCCCTTTGCTTTCGCAAGGATATTCTTCCTTCGTTTTAGGTGATGGATTCCGCGTTTAACGCGTGGCATGGTATTTTAGATAGGGCACGGTGCGCTTAATATGGTGCCAGTTGACTTTTGCGAGAGTCTTGTCGCGTCGCTTGTTCACCGTCACTTTGCCGGATTCGCGCGCGTTAAAGTGATCCTGTCCGCCTCTGCGGATAAGGATTTTTTTTCGTCCCGTCACTTTGATGCGTTTGGCGACCGATTTACGCGTTTTCAATTTCATGGCTTCTTTGAAACCAGGGCGCTGATGGTTACGTTCTCGACCGTTGCAGCCTGTTCGACCAAGACCTGCGAGCCGAGGTCAGCGATGAATTTTTGCACCATTTCTCTGCCCTGGTTCGGGTAGGCGCGTTCGCGGCCGCGAAGCCGCATGTCGATTTTCACTTTATGTCCCTTGCTTAAAAATTTTGATGATTGATTGAGCCGGACCTGCCTGTCGTGTTCTGCTATCTTGAAGCTCAATCGCACTACTTTGGTGTCAAACGTTTTTTGCTTTTTTGTTTTTTGCGATTGTAGATACTGCCACTTGCCGAGATTCATGATTCTGCAGACCGGAGGGTTCGCAAGCGGGGAGACCTCAATCAAATCAAGATCCTGTTCCTGTGCAAGTTTCAAGGCGTCGTTGGTTTTCATTACGCCGAGATTCTCTCCGGTTTCATTGATCACCATGACCTCGGGCGCGTTGATGAGAAGGTTGACGCGGTATCGCCTTTCGTTTTGTCTGTTATAGTTATATGAAAAACGTCGCTGGATGGGGGTTTGGTTAAGGGTTAAATTATTATTTTATGAACTTTGGCAAATTATGATTACGCATGTGCCCTTCGACGCGCCCCGTCAAGCGGGGCTTGCTCAGGACACCACTCGACTCGTTTCGATGCTCAACTGGTTGAGGTCGCTCAGAGCGACCGAAACCACGAGCGAGCCGCGTCTAACGCGGCGAGTCGAGTGGTGGAGATGAGGGGTATTGCACCCCTGTCTGGCATATCCAGTCAAAAAATTTCTACGAGCATAGTCAGCGGAGTAATCTCGGGCTCTATCATTGCCGCTGACGAATGATATAACCCCAGTCACTATGGTCTTAGATTAAGCGCGCAGTGACAAACTTGCTCAACCGCAGCCTCTGGTATGACACCCCATTGACCCGAGAGGCTCGGATCAAGGAGCGGTTCTTGCATTCAATTATGCGAGAACTGGTGCGAAGCTGTTCACCTTGAAAAGGCTCGCAGCTTTCGCCAATAAGTTCTTTGCATTTCTGCAATTCCAGTTTTTTACAAGTCCTGGCACTTGGCTCGCCGTTTTATGGCCGTATATACCATCAAATTAGAACATCCCCGTTTTGGCATATGTATGAGCTTATAGCATATAGCTTATAGCTTATGGTGTAAGAATTGCTATTTGCCATATGCCATCCGCCATATGCCATAGGCCATACGCTATAAGCGCGACGCTATGCGTCGCTTGAGCTC
>CAZQTS010000060.1:0-1337 GCA_964596475.1 uncultured Gammaproteobacteria bacterium | reverse complement strand
GCCATATGCCATAGGCCATACGCTATAAGCGCGACGCTATGCGTCGCTTGAGCTCGCGTTCCTTGATGGCTTCTCGTTTGTCAAATTTACGTTTGCCCCGTGCAAGGGCTATTTTTATTTTTATCAAGCGTCTCGAACTATACACGGAAAGAGGAACAATTGTCAAGCCAGACGCTCCCACAGCACCGGCAAGTTTGCCTATTTCTTTTCTGGTGAGAAGGAGGGCGCGCTCTCGGTCCGGCCGATAGTGCTTCTGATCATTGCCGCTTTTTGGATACGGCGCAATCCGTACGCCCTTCAACCACACGCGTCTGTTCCGTATGTCAACGTACGAGCCTTCCAGGTTAACCAGTCCTTCTTTGACCGATTTCACTTCAGCGCCGGAGAGCACAATCCCAGCATCGTACGTATCCAAAATGTGGTAATTGAAGTATGCCTTTTTATTCCGTTTTATCTCCATGGAGTCATTATAGTCGCTTCGCGACTGAAATTGCGTCGCTCGCCCCATATGTCCGCTTTTGGCGGCCATCTGCAGGCTCGCTAGCAATTATAGCATGTCATCGCATGAACACGTCACTCCTAAACATTGAAAATGCCGTTAAAAGCCCTATACCCCATGAGATAGTGCTTGGTGATAAAGTATTCGCGGATAATTATAATACCTGAATGCAAAAGCCCCTAATCATATTGTAGAACCTTATCTCACGGGGTATACTGGTGATATGTCTTTGAATATTGTTGCAGAATTGCGGTCCCAGATAGACGCAGTGATACGAACTCAATGGCCAGCGGTTGCGTTGCCGCAGTTTGCGGTTGCCGAACCAGACATCCCTGAACACGGCGATTTGGCAACGAATGTGGCGCTCCTGCTCGCGGCAGGGCTTAAGCAGCCTCCTTTGAAGATTGCCCAAGAGCTTGCTGATCGGCTTTCCTCTGATTGGTTCACGTTGAAGATTGCAAAACCGGGGTTCATTAATTTCCACCTCAATCACGAGCACTTGATGGACAAGCTTGGCGAGTATATCGCATCGCTTCGTACTATTCATCCGCGCGGAGAGAAAATAGTTTTAGAGCATACGAACGTAAATCCGAACAAGGCCATGCACGTCGGACACCTCCGCAACGCGATTTTGGGAGATGCGATCCGTCGCGTGCTTGACCGTATCGGGTTTACAACCGAGGTGCAGTACTACGTTGACGACACCGGCGTACAGGTCGCGGATACGTATGTAGGACTCACCAAACTTTCCCTCAAAAGAAGCGCGCAAGAGAAATTCGATCGCTTCTGCTGGCGCGTCTATGTTGCGGTAAGCCATGCTTATGAAGAAAATGCGCTT
>CAZQTS010000059.1:0-5243 GCA_964596475.1 uncultured Gammaproteobacteria bacterium | reverse complement strand
ATGAAAAAATTTTCAGTCGTATCCGTTGCTTCCGAGGTTGCGCCATTCTCCAAGACTGGCGGTTTGGCGGACGTGACGCGGTCGCTTCCAAAATCCCTCAAGCGACTCGGGCACGATATCATGGTCATTACCCCGCTCTATAAGAAAATCATTGACAAGGATGCATTGAGTTTAAAAAAAGTTTTCGCTGATGTGGTACTGCCCATTGGTGAACATACCGATGTTACCGTGAGTTACTGCCGCGGTGAGCTCATGAAAGGTCTGCCGATATACTTTGTCTCCTGCGACAAGTACTTTGGCCGCAAACTACAACCGTACGGGTCTGAACATGAAAACCGGCGCTTCTATATTTTTAATGCTGCAGCCCTTCAATTACTCCTACTCCTTGATCTGAAACCTGATATCATTCACTGCCATGACTGGCATACCGGACTCATCCCTGAACTCTTGAAGCGCGATCAACACTTCAAGCAGAATGAAGGGCTTGCCAGGGCCGCGACGGTATTTACCATCCATAATCTCGCCTTCCAGCTCGGCCACAACTGGTGGGAGATACCAGGCCCCAAACGCGACCGCGGCATTTCACCCTTGCCAGATCTCTATGATGACCGGCACATTGAACGCACCAATTTCACCAAGCGCGCGATACTGTACGCCGATGCTATTAACGCGGTCTCTGAAACATACGCGGATGAAATCCTCAACCGAAACTTTGGTCAAGACCTCCATCGCATCTTGCAGAACAGAAAAGAAAAATTATTTGGTGTGGTAAACGGCATCGACTACCTTGAATTCAACCCTGCCAAAGACAAAAATCTCGCCACCCAATTTAACGAAGGCTCGATCGAGCGAAAGAAAATGAATAAGGAGGCGCTCCAAAAAAAATATCACCTCGAGCACAATGAGGATGCATTCGTCATTGTTATGACCTCACGCATCGCAGAACAAAAAGGGTTTGAAATATTGCTCCCCCTAGTACCAACCCTCATGACACTGAACGCACAATTGGTTATTATGGGAGATGGTGAAAAAGAGTATATCAAAGAAGGGAATAAACTGGTCAAGCAGTATGAGAAGCGCATGGTGCTTGCACCATTCTCTGAAAATGAACACTCTGAAACCATGCTCTATGCCGGCGCTGATGCTTCGCTCTTTCCTTCCCGCTTTGAGCCATGCGGCACCGGACAGCTCAAGAGCTTCCGCTACGGTTGCATCCCCATTGCACGGAAAATCGGGGGGCTCAGCGATACCGTAAGCGACTTTGATGGTCATAACGATACCGGCAATGGCTTTGTGTTCGATGACTACGATTCTTTCTCTTTTCTTTCCGCGATCATCCGTGCCTATACGCACTTTCAGCATAAAAAAACATGGAAAGATCTTGTTATCCGGGGTATGAAACAATCCAACTCATGGGAGTTGCCCGCACGTAAATATATAGAACTTTACAAGAAAGCCATCCAATTCAAAAGAGAAAATGATCACGTGGGTTAACTTTATTCACATCTACCAGCCTCCGTGGCAGAACCCCAAGCTGGTGCGCGCCATCACAAGTGAGAGCTATGAGCTGCTCGTGGGCCTGTTCAAGCGGTTCCCGAACTTCCGCGCCACCTTCAATATTGCCGGAACGCTTCTTGACACCCTGGCGTCGCTTGGCTTTACGAAACTTATTAACGATGTAAACGAGCTGCTCACCAAAGGACGAATCGAACTCACCGGCTCATCGCAGTTTCACGCTTTTTTGCCGAGGTTGCCGGCAGCCGAAATACAGCGCCAAATTCAGCTGCAGGAGAATACACTCGCGCGCCATTTTAAGGGATACCGGCCGCATGGGTTTTTTCTTCCGGAGATGGCATATAGCTCCACCGTTGGAAAAATCATTAAGGAACGGGGCTACGAGTGGATCATCCTCGATCCAATCAGCATGCAACAGCAGGAGGTATCCACGTCATCGAAATACATCAGCCGCCGCACCGGTCTAATGGTCGTGTTTCGAAACCGCCAGATATCTCGAGGATATCCGCCTGAAGAGATATTCAAGCTGCTTAACCGGCACTCTGCCGATCGCGTGATCATCACCGCTACCGATGGGGAGCTCTACGGTCATTTCCACAAAGACTGGCAAGACCACCTCAAACGGATTTTACGTTCGAATGCCGTTGCAATGAGGACGGTCAGTGAGCACCTGAAGACGCTGACGCAGGTAGTGCCCATCCGGCTACGTCAGGCATCGTGGGAAACGCGCAGCGCGCAAATCAGAACCAATAATCCGTTCACGATTTGGTACAATCGAAGTAACCCAATCCACCGCGGACTGTGGAAGCTCACGCACTATGCCATAGAGACGCTTGAACGCAACGCTTCTGATTCGAACTTCCGGTGGGCACGCTCTCACCTCGACCGCGGACTAGCATCCTGCAGCTTCTGGTGGGCGTCAGAGATCAAAACCTCACCGTTTGCTCCCATTGCATGGAATCCCGACGAAATTGAAAAGGGGGCACTTGAACTTATCAAATCAGTTCGATCGCTCCACCGCCTATCTTCCGAAGAAAAGATACGTGCCGAAAAAATGTATCTCGACTTGCTCGAGCGTATATGGACCAAACATTGGAGTCAGTATGGGAAGAAATAAACTCAAGCAATTGATTGCGAGAAATCCGGTCAACCGAGGCCTTGATACGGCGTTTGTGGACGGGGTGATGCGTGGAATGATACGGCAGCACTACCCCGACATTACGACGATTGAGAAAATGAAGCGCCTAAAGTATAAACGGCGCATTGGTAAACATAATAGCACGTTCATCTACGCATACCGCATCACGGGAAAGACCAATCGGGGGGCTACTGTCCAAAAAAATCTCATGTACAGCTCGCATTCCGATGATTCTCGGCTCCACGCCTATAGGGTACTTCAGCTGTTCATAGACGGCGGGTTTAATTCGGGCGACGCATTCAAAGTCATCGTCCCCCTTGCCTACCTTACCGAGGTGAAGGCCCTGATCTATGAGGAGGTCCCCGGTCGTACACTTTGGGATTATATGAAAAAAAGAACACCCACGCAGAAACTGTATCATATTCTTGACCTGGTTGCGTCCTGGTTGCGCAAGCTGCATACATTCCGCTTACCTGCAGAACAAAGCACCGTCCCGATGTTCAATCCAATCAGCGTATATTGGCAGCCAAGTGAAATGGTCTCGAAGGTCGCGAGCTTTGATCGACAACAGGCCGAAAAGCTTCAGTATTTCTATGACGCGTGGCGGGAGAGTGAAAAAAAAATCAGAAACCGGGTGAATCTCGGTATTACCTATGGAGATCCGCACCCGGAGAATATCGTGATTGAGAATCTTATGGTAGACGGCCTTACGATGATTGATTTCACTGACATTGCCTATGGAGACCAGTTGCGAGACTGCGGCATTTTTATACAGCAATTGCGCTTCATGGGAAAGAGTTACTATTCATCGGGCGAACTAGAGTACCTCTGCTCGTACTTTATTGAACGATACTTTGGCAAATCCCTCGCAGCTTTGTCCGCCCAAGAGCTGCAGCGCATTAACCTTTACCAGGCCTGGAATGCGTTACGCAGCTTTATTTATCTCTTCCACCAAGACGAGCAGCGCGCACAATCATACGGACTTCTGGAAGACGCATGGCTCTATTTAACCTTGGCGCAAAGGCAGGATTCACGAATCTCTATCACCTAATACTATGACTCACCTGCTCATCTTTGAAGGGGCAGAACTCACCGGCAAGAGCTACCTCATCTCGCAAATCTACGATTATATTGAAAAGCGTCACCACACCAATCCGCATATTCTGAACGGCTGCCATTGGTTTAATTGCGATGTGGGGGTCTTTGGCGATCGCTACGGCCGACCATGCATTGAAAAATATCTTGAGATGGCGGAAACCATGGTAGATCGAAACGTCATATTCGAAAAATTCCACATCACCGATGCCGTGTACCATCAATTATATAAAGATAGTATAATAAACTACGGTGATGTTGAAGAGCGACTCACCGCACTCGGCGCGCATCTCGTATTCTGCAGAGTAACACCCCGTGAGGAAATCTTTGCCCGGAGACTGACCGATCGCCTTGCGCTCTATCCTCACTACCACCGCATTGCAAAGCAGCCAGCAGACTACCTTGCTCAGCAGAAGTTGTATCAAAAACTCATAGCGCAGTCGCGCCTGCCCACACTCACCGTTGATACGACACACTTGCCTAATCCGGACGTCGCAAAAAAAATCATTGATTGGATTCAATAACTGTATGCGGAAAGCAATCGACCTACAAATGCACTCTCACTACTCGGACGGCTCAAAGAGTCCGACCGAACTGGTAAAATTCTTAGTTTCAAAAAAAATCGTGGTGGCAGCCTTAACCGATCACAACACCATCCACGGTCTTTATGAATTCAAGGCCGCCGCGAAAAAATATAACATCAAAACAGTCAATGGCGTCGAGATTTACATCACGCATCAGGACCGACGACTCCATATGTTAGGATACAATATCGACATCAACGATGCTGAACTCCATGATACGCTCCGAGATACACAGATGAAAAGAAAAAAACTGATCGAACGCATTGTCCCGAAGTTGAGAAGAGTAGGGCTCACCTTGAACATAAGCGAGCTGTTTGCGCAACCAGCAACCTATATTGGCGTTGCAAATGTCGCGCGCGTGATGGCAAAGGACGTAAAAAACAGAAGGGTGATTCAGCGAGCGTTAAGAAAAAAAGAATACGACTTCTTTGAAATCTATAATAATTTCTTTGCACAAGGCCGCCCCTGCCACCTCCCAGAGGTTTCCCTTCCTGCACGACCAACGATCAATCTTATTAAGCGGGCGGGTGGCGTTGCAGTCCTCTCGCATCCAGGCTGGCACCTGACCTTTGAGGAAGACTACGTGATCGGTGAACTCAAAAAAATGGGGATGGCCGGGATCGAATGTTTCTCGTCACATCACAACTGGGATCAGACCGCCCACTATCAAATGGTGGCACGCCACCACCACTTACTCATTACCGGCGGCAGCGATTATCACGGTGATTTGCCCGGCGATGCCATTATTGAAAATTACCATGAATACACTTCCCTCCCCTACGAAGTTTACGAAAACATAAAAAAATTCTAAGTGGAGCCAGTCAGCTTCCGTTTGCCGGTAAACCAACGGGCTATCAAAATGGCAAAACTGAAATTCTTACCCTTCGATACACTCAGGGAGTGGAGCCCCA
>CAZQTS010000058.1:0-5412 GCA_964596475.1 uncultured Gammaproteobacteria bacterium | reverse complement strand
GAAAGCATATAAGCGTGAAGCCGTCCCCAAGATTAGGATTCGTTATCAGGCTCCTCGTAGACGACGAGGTCCGATGAAAGTCGGGACTCTCGGCGCCGTAAGGCGTCGGAGTTGATAGGCTCTAGGTGTAAGTCCCGTAAGGGATTCAGCCGAGGAGTACTAATAAGCCGATGTAACTACTAAAAACTGTGAGAGTTTTTAGGTAAGCCTTCGTTATCCTGTCAGGCGACAGGATACGAGCATGCTTGTACATATCACGTGATTGTTGATACTTGCCAGTGCACCAAGCACGTAATACAACTGCGACACTGCGTTTGCTCGTCTCAAGTATAGAGTTCTCGTATCATGAGCGGAAGGGTCACACCTGTTCCCATTCCGAACACAGCCGTTAAGCCTTCCAGCGCCGATGGTAGTGCCTGTAAACTAACGGGTGCGAGAGTAGGCCGATGCGAGAACTCTGTACTTGAGTGAATGGTGTCGACCCAATCCCTCTTATCCTAGGGGGTTTTTAAGTATGATTCAAACCTACTGCCCATGACGCGGACAGGAGTTATTGTGTTACAATAGGACAATGACCATCAGATTTGTAACGTCTGCACTCGCCCTTCTCCTCCTCTACGCAATACCAGTGCGTGCAACTCATACGCTTCAAGGTTTCTCACTCAACGAGTATAGTCGTTATTTCTATGATCGATACAGCCGTCATTTCGATAGCGTTGGCTTACGCTACGCAGCTCCCGAATATGGAATATCGGATTTCTCCGCGCCACAAACTGCTCGCGAATGGATCAGCCTGGCGTCCTACTATAAGTACCGTACATTTTCAGGCGATCAGCAGGCCCGTCTGCTGATTCGCCAAGCGATCACTGAAGCGCTCAAAGAGATCGAATCGAGACCAGTATATACCCTGTCATTCAATGATGCCGAAGCTTTTTTTCTGATGGTGCGGATGGATGAGCACCTGCCGACACTTCTCACGGTATCGGAAAAGACTAGACTCCGCGGACTACTTAAACGAGCACTCGAACCAGGTATAGAGGCTCCTGATACCGAAAACCGCGCTGTGGTGGCGGCAGTCCACTGGCGTTATCTTGCACGGCATCTTGTCGATGGCGGCGACCTGTCATCTGCTGAACTTCGAAAACTTGATCAACTGATTCAAAAAAAGATTGACCGTGCACTTGCACAGTCACTGACGAAAACCGGCTGGTATTTAGAGAATAATAAAAAAGACTTTAGCCCGCACTATCAGGCGGTATCCGCATTCATGCTTATGGTGTATGGTGATATGACCAGCCGACCGGAGTATAGTAACCTCGCCCGCACCATGTATGTTAATCTTAAAAAGATATCGTTCGACAACGGCATGGTCGAAGCGCGGATTGGTCACCGGCCCCTTGGTTTGGGCGCGCAATTTTATCTTATGCAGGGGCTTCTGGGCTATTATTTCGACGACGATGATTATCGCGTCTATTTATTCTACGCAAGCGGCAATCGCTTTTTTTCCGATCCTCTCCATCCGGATCGGCTTGAGTATCATTCGACGATTGAATATTCAGATCCAAACTTCCACGACGATTACGCTTTCAGCGACGCCGCCGAGTTCGGCCTGACCGTACCAAAATTCTCGGACGCAACGCTGTATTACAAACATTATTTTGATGCGCCGCTTCGCAATTCATTTGATGGCACCTTTCGCATTATCAATAATAAGAAGCGCATTCAGTTTAATCGTACGCAAGTGATTCTGGGAAGCTTTGGCAATTGGTCCCGCGTGTTGTAACGGAAGTTTTCGGGCGCGAACCATACTCTCATGCTACTGTCAAGTTTGCTCACGCAGAAGCGCATGCTATAGTTAACGGTCTGCTCTTTTGACATTTCACACAAACGTCTGCGAGCTTGGGAGGTGTCGCAATGTGCGGTATCATCGGATTCGTTGGCAGAAAACCAGTTGATCTCTTCAACGTGCTCAAGAATGGGCTTATTGCGCTTGAGTACCGAGGGTACGATAGCGCCGGGCTTGCGTACTTTTCACCGGAGGGATAGTACACTATTGCCAAATGCATTGACGGCCCCGGGAACCTTTCGGAAATCAAGGAGGGCCGCGGGACTGTCGGTGTCGGGCACACGCGCTGGGCAACCCACGGCGGCGTGACGGCGGAGAATGCGCACCCTCACGTGGACTGTTCCAAAACGGTCGCCGTCGTGCACAACGGGACCATCGAAAACTTCGCGGAACTCAAAGACGAGCTCGTGCGCAGTGGCCATGCATTTACGTCAGAGACCGATACCGAGGTGCTTGCGCACCTGATCGAGGAGGCGCACCGCGACCAATCTATTGGTGCGGCTGTAGAGCAGGCGCTTGCGCGCATCGTCGGTGCGTACGGTATTGCGGTCATCTCGCGCAAAGAGCCAGACCGCATCATCGCCGCCCGGCGCGGCAGTCCCCTGCTCATTGGTATCGGCCAAGATTGTCGGATGGTCGCAAGCGATCGGAATGCGTTCATGGAGTACTGCACGCAAGTCCTCTACCTGGAAGACAACGAGATCATCGAGATACAAGCACACCGACATACGGTCGCGGCACTGGGTGGCGGAACTCGCTTGAAGATGATTCATGAGCTTGAGCGTGCCGAAGAAGAGGTAGGCAAGGGGACGTATCCGTACTTCATGCTCAAGGAGATCATGGATCAGCCGGCGGCGCTGCAGTCGGGTCTTTCAGGTCGACTCAATAGCGATGAAGGCGTTCCGGTCCTGGGCGGCATCCGCGATATCATGCCGCAGCTCGCCCGCATACGGCATGTCATCCTCACGGGGTGCGGAACCGCGTATCACGCCGCGCTTTGGGGCAAGTGTGTATTCGAACAGCTCGTCGGGGTTACGGCCCGTGCTGAAATTGCTTCCGAGCTCTTCTTCGAACGCGTCAACGAGCCGCCTGACGCAACACTGGTGCTCTTCATCAGTCAGTCAGGCGAAACTTCTGACCTGCGTGACGTTCTCGTTGAACTCAAGCGACGCGGCTACCTCTGCTGCGGTGTCATCAACGTTGCTGGGTCAACCATTGCTCGTGAAATAGGAGTCGGGATCTACATCAGGGCCGGTGTTGAGCGTGCAGTTGCGTCTACCAAAGCGTTCACCTCACAGATCACCGCGCTCATGCTCCTTGCCGTTACCATGGCGCGTCAGCGGAGCATGAGCAGGATCGAGGGTCAGCAGATTCTCGATGGCATGCGATCCATTCCGGATAGCGTGGAACGATTGCTGGTCGCTTTCTCCCAGCCGATGTATGAGCTCGCCAGGGAACTTGCGTCAGCAGGTAATCTGTACTTCTTGGGAAAGAAGTACAGTTTCCCGGTCGCCCTTGAAGCTGCGCTCAAGGTGAAAGAGATCACCTATATTGCGACCGAAGCGCTGCCCGCGGGAGAACTCAAGCATGGACCGCTTGCGCTCGTTGACCAGAAGTTTGTGTGCTTTATGATCGCGCCTGAAGCGAACCTATTCAGCAGGTATGCGATCGCCATTGAAGAGATCGCTGCTCGCGGTGGGCGCGTCTGGGCGGTGGTGAGCGAAAAGCTCGCTCGTGAGAAGGTGCTGGGGAAGGCGGAGGGCGTGTACCACGTTCCACATCTACCCTTCAATTTCCTCTACCCTTTCCTCACGGTCTTACCCTTTCAACTCTTCGCCTACCACCTGTCCGTACTGCTCGGCCGGAATCCTGACAAGCCGCGCAATCTGGCAAAGTCAGTGACCGTTCCCTAGGAGGGATCACCAGAACCTACGGGGCCGTATCAGTGTTTATATGAGACGCTGGCGGCCCTGCTTTTTTCAATTGGTGCGTTTACTATGTATTTTTTTTTAAAAATGATATACTGAAGTCTGTAAACAAGTAACTATTCGCGTATGAAGACTAAAGTATCCGTAATCTCGTCAGGGTATAACCTCGTCTGGTTTGTGTATACCGTTCACTATCTTATCTTATTTGCCATTCTTGGCAATGAAGTATTCGACATAGCCATGTCGCGGTATGGTGGATATACCCTTCTCCCGCTCAATATCGTCATGAATAGCATTTCGATAATTCTCGCAATTATTGGCGTTATCATCGCAAATCAGGCAGCGCAAAAAGATCCGCGGTACTGGACCTTTCTCAATAAGGCGATCCATGTGCTCATGATATTGTGGATTTTCGGCGGTTCGCTCTGGGTGTTGCTTTTGCTTGCTTGAATACTTCTCGAGTAATTAAAAAAATTCAGCCGCTGCTAAGCGTAACGTTTTCGCCGGGTAATAGAGCGGCCCGACTCCGCGTTGCGGAGTCGGGCCGGTGAAGCCGAGCCTCGGTAAAGCCGGGCCGGTGGTTATAACGTTGCCCGGAATACCTTGCCCCGACGATATGTCGAGGCAGGGTCGGGTTCATTGTGGCCGGTACTGCTTTGGCACCCGCAGGCACCAGTTGAGTGGTTCATTGGAAGCCCACTCTTCGGGGTCTCCGAAGCGGTCGCCCAGAATGCCTATGAGGGCAATCGGGCCTAGAAGTGCATGCTTCCAAATCTCCCACTCCATTGTCTTGGTGTGGGTGTAAGACTGGTAGCGCACTACAAACTTCTTCAGCATCTGTCCCTTGAAGATGCCGTACGACAGAAATACACACACGGCCCATACGAGTCCGATCACGGAGAGAGGTATGGCAGTAACATCCACTGTGACCTCCTTTTTGTGAGAGGAACATAAACAGATTAATGATAGCATGGCCGTGGTTTACCTACAAACCTTGTTTTGCATTTTTAATGTGCTACAATGCCGCATATGCAAATCGAATTCGAGCTTCGGATTCTCAACATCGATAAGCAGGCGTTGGTAAGAAAACTTGAATCATTGGGTGCGAAAAGGGTGCATGGTGAGGTCTTACAGCGCGCCTACATTATGGACTATCCTGACGGTCGCCTCTGGAAACAACATGCATGGTTGCGCATTCGTGACGTCGGGGGAATGAAAGTTGAATGCATTATCAAGCAGCGGCTCGATAACACTTCTATTAGAAATGCCCAAGAGATTTATTGCGAGATCAATGATCTAGGGAGCGCGCGCGAGTTATTCGAATTTCTTGGTCTTGAAATCAAAGCATACCGCGAGAAGAAGCGCATGGAATATCGACTTGGCAACATTACTTTTGATATTGACACCTGGCCGGATCGCAAGCCCTATCTTGAGATAGAATCGGATAATGAAAAAGATATTTGGGAGATGGTTGCAAAACTTGGCTATAAAAAGAGTGACTGTATCTTTACCGCCGGCGAACCACTACTGACACTGCTGGGTTTTGACATCGAGAAGCAGAAGAGCATTCAATTTACCAGGGATGCGCACCATCGTTGACTTCCACATTCATTCCAAATATTCCCGAGCGACCTCGAA
>CAZQTS010000057.1:0-5776 GCA_964596475.1 uncultured Gammaproteobacteria bacterium | reverse complement strand
AGAGAGAAGCGATATGGTAGGCAATGATTCCAAATGCAACCGATACGTTGAGCGATTCTTTTTTACCATACATCGGGATCGAGATAATGTGGTCTGCAAGTGAAAGAACGCTATTCCTTATGCCTATGGTTTCGCTGCCAACAACCAAGGCAAGTGGAAACGTTGGTTTAAACCTTTTGTAGTCGATCGTTTTTCCTATTCCATTTTCGAGCGCAACAATAGTATAGCCGTGCTGTTTAAGATTTTTGATCAGGCGTTTGGCGCTCTTGCGATATACAAAGGGCACAAACGTTTCAGCGCCAAGTGATACTTTGTTGATATCCGGACGCGGTGGCACTGGTGTAATACCGCAGAGATAGATTGTATCAACACCGGCTCCATCAGATGTTCTGAAAATTGATCCCACGTTGTGTGTGCTTCTCACGTTATTGACAATGACGACTAACTCACCTTTCATACAATCAAAGCATAGCGTACAATCAGATAGTTCCGCAATTGACAAGGTGAATATCCTATGAAACAATCCCCTCTCCGCTCTTTTCAGCTCAAGAATTGGAGGATACCGTGCATGACGACACCTTTGATGAGGTGACGCTCGCGGCCCTGATGGAGAAGGGGCTTTTAGCTCCGGGTATCGTAGAGTGTAAGAGATGTTCAATGTGGCCACGTGACGATGGTCTGCACGTGAGCGCTTTGGATGTCGCCATCATCGGGAAGTTCGAGAATGAAGTAGCGAAAGCCAGGCAAGAGTATGGGAGCTTGTGCGAGTTTCTTCGTGACCGCATCATGGCGCAGGCGAAACTTCTCGGCCTAAGCTTCAAAACCACTGACCTTGTTGATGATTACAACTTGGAAGGCATCCGGACGAGGGAAATCATCGCCATGCTGCGCGACGGGAGAATCCGGTTCCCAAAGTAGTCCCCTGCGTCCAGCACCACTCCGACGTAACGTCGGAGTGGTGCTGGACGCTCCCCTTTTTGAAACTATAGGATAAATACAGTAGAATGAGCACTATGCGGAAAAGCTCTAAAAAGCTTGATTTTTCAGGGAAAAAAGTGGCCGTTCTCGGTTTCGGCGTTGAAAGTCAGGAAACCGTCGAGTTTCTCCTCAAGCACGGAGCGAGCGCGCACGTGCTTGATGAAAAAAAAGAATCAGCATTTGATGCTTCTCGGCTGAAATTTCTGCGCAATGAAGGCGTCGCGTTCACCTTCGGCAATTTCGGCTCGCTCGACGATTTTGACCTGATCATCAGATCTCCTGGTGTGAAGCCCGGCATCCGCGTACTCCATAACGCAGCTGACAAGGGCATCCCCGTGACTTCGGCCACGAATATTTTTTTTGAAAATGCAAAAGGTGTAACCATTGGCATTACCGGCACCAAGGGCAAGGGCACGACCGCAGCACTCCTCTATCAAATTCTGAAGAGAGCAGGACACGAAGTGTACTTAGGCGGCAACATTGGCGTGCCTGCGCTTTCATTCGTCCATAAACTGACTTCAAAGTCAGTAAGCATCCTTGAGCTCTCAAGTTTCCAGCTCATGGACCTACAACACAGTCCTCATATCTCAATTGTCTTGATGGTTACGCAAGACCATCTCGACTACCACACCTCGCACGACGAGTACATTTTTGCAAAATCGGGTATTGCTAAGTTCCAGTCGCCCTCGGATTACGTTATTGCGAACGTGGATTACCCGGCTTCACTTAAGGTTGCGGAATTTTCGCCTGGTATAAAATTATTTTTCAGCAACAGAAACAAAGTTCCTGAAGGCTGTTTCATAGAAAATGATTCTGTGATCGTAAAAACGAGAAAAAAGAACAAAATTATTCCGATATCTGAAGTGCGCCTGCCAGGCCGGCACAACCTTGAAAACGTGTGCGCTGCAGTCATGGTTGCGCATATCCTCAAGGTGCCAAAAAGAGTGATGCAGGATGTTCTAAAAACCTTCTGCGGACTTGAGCACCGGCTGGAGCTCGTACGTGAAGTGGATGGTGTCAAGTACTACAACGATTCTATTTCAACAACGCCGGATTCTACTGTTGCAGCGATTCGCGCTTTTGAGCAACCGAAAATTTTAATTCTGGGCGGTTCAAGCAAGGGGAGTGACTTTACCGAACTGGGCCGCGTGATTTCAGAAATAACAACCATGAGAGCCATTATCGGCATCGGTGCCGAATGGCCGAAGATCAAGTTCAAAATTCAAAGTTCAAAGTTCAAAATTGTGGAAGGTTTAAAGACTATGGATGAGATTGTCGCAAAAGCAAGCGAATCAGCGGAGGCAGGCGATGTAGTAATTCTTTCTCCTGCGTGCGCCAGTTTTGATATGTTCGCCGATTACAAAGATCGCGGTAATCAATTTAAAAAATATGTCAACATGCTCTAAACTATGTGCTTTATGCTCAAGACTATTTGCCATAAGCCATACGCTATAAGCTATAAGCCATACGCTATAAGCTATAAGCCATACGCCATAAGCTATAAGCCATACGCCATACGCTGACCTATGTGGCAACAGATTAAAAATATCTACCATCTGTGCTGGGCGATCATTGCCAATATCTTATACGGCTTTCCTGCACAGAAACTATATACCATAGGCATCACGGGAACGGACGGAAAAACCACCACTGCTCTGCTTATTGATCGAATTCTGCGTGACGCCGGCAAGAAGACCGCATGCATTACAACGTTGGGCGCTTCTATTAACGGCAAGAGCCATGAAACCGGTTTGCACGTAACCACGCCTTCGTCCATAGGCATGCAGCGATTTTTACGCCAGGCAATAAACGAAGGCTGCACGCATGCGGTTATCGAAGCATCCTCCCACGCCCTTGATCAAAACCGCGTCTTTGGCATTCGTTTCAACGTCAGCGTGCTCACTAATATCACGCACGAGCACCTTGATTATCACAAGACCATGCAGAATTACCTCCATGCCAAACTTAAGCTCCTGCGCGCATCAGAAATCGCTGTCATAAACCTCGATGATCCTTTGCACGAGACCATCATGCGTCATGTGCCGACAAAACGTATCATCACGTTCTCTCTCAAAAACGAGAAGGCCGATATAACGCCTCAAAAATTTCACTTTGAAACCCGCTTACCTGGGACGTTTAATCGTTACAACTGTCTTGCGGCTGCTGCCGCGTGCCGACACGCAGGAATAAGCGATGAAGTGATGCGATCTTCACTTGCAAACTTTAGTACACCGAAAGGCCGCGCTGATATTGTCTACGACAAGGACTTTCGAGTGATCATTGACTTTGCCGTAACCCCCAATGCATTTGAACAGATACTTTCCGAAAGCAGAAAAAAAACCAAAGGAAGGCTCATGCATGTATTTGGCATGTCGGGCAAGCGTGATCGGTTGAAAAGACCGTTGGTTGGCGCTGTTTCTTCACGTTTTGCAGACGTGATCATCCTCACCGCTGACGACCCGCGTGACGAGCCTGTCCCCGCGATCAATCAGGAAATTAAACGGGGTATTAAGGGATTCGCGTCAGCAAATCCGAAAAACACTGCGCCTGAATCAGCGCGCAAGAACCTTTTTGAAATCGATGACCGACAAGAAGCAATCGATTTTGCCATACACATTGCTCGGCCCGGCGATACAGTACTTTTAACCGGCAAGGCGCACGAAAAATCGCTCGCATATCCAGACGGCGAGCGTCCGTGGGACGAATACGCTGCGGTAGAAAGCGCTCTTGAGAAAATGCGGTCTAGGAAAGTTTAAAATTTAAACTGCAAAATTGAAGTTAAAATTTTAAATTTTTAACTTAAATTTTTAATTTTGCATTTTTAATTTTCAGGCTGCGTCTCTTTTTCGGCTCATCCAATAGCCTTCTTGTCTGCAGAGTTTCTTTTCATCCCCTTTATCGACAAGAATGTATTTTATCGCTTCCTCGAGAAAAATTTGATTTTGCGAACCCTTAATCAGCACGAGCGCGCGCGGCGGTAATTGATCACGCAGATACACGCCCAGTCCGTGCGCATTGGAAAACCACTCTACTTCTTTAAAAATCTCCTTTGGAACACGGGGCAACACATATTGTTTGGTTAACGGCCCGACGCAAAAAAGGTAATCAGCGACCGAAGGAATCTGCTCTGCAACCGCCGCATGCTCTATTGCAGCTTCCTGCCCAAGCTCGCGCATGTCGCCGAACGCAAAGACTACTGGCCGATGCGTCTTTTCCTTAAGTTCTCTCAAGAGACCCAGGAATGCATCTACCGACGCCCGTGAGGCATTGTATGAGGAATCAATAATCACTGAATCGCGGATGCCTTTAAGAAGCGTTGCACGGCCCTTGGGAAGCTCGGAAAACGTCTCAAGCGACCGTTGTATCGTCTGCGTAGGCACACCGGCAACATACGCTGCAAGCGCCGCAGCTCCAAAGACTTCGCGGTACTGGGCAGGCAACGCATATGACCGAATTGAAAATGCCACTCGCTGCCCATCGAGGGTAAACCCAAATCTTGTCCCTGCGAGCGAAACCTCGCGCTTCACATACGCGAGATTATTCCGCGCGCTGTGGCCAAACGACATGAAACGCAGTCCCCGATACTGATACGGCTCCAATGCCTCTGTAATATAATGACTATCTGCATTAAAAACAACGATCCTGCACTGTTGAGTAATCATCGTTATATCTTCAGCAGCAATGCGCTTAATTAAAAGCTTGCGTCGCTCGCCTGCAGATAATTTTTTTTCGTTTTCGGTTAACGTTTTTTCAAATTGCTCGGTATGTGCCGCGGATTCGGTGACAATAACCGCGATATCGGGTTTTACGATCGTCAAAAGGTACGCCATATTTTTCGGCGGATCAGGATCATCAATGCCCATTTCAACAATCAAGTAGTTCACGCCGAGAGTGTTCCATACTCTGAATGGACACTGCAAAAGTATGGAAAGCCAGTTCCAAAAACGGTAGCCGGCAAGTTTAATGCCCAATATGCCGAGCGGCACGCCTGTTTCAGAATTGCCCGACGTTGTCAGAGTTCTCCCCACATCGCCTAAAATCTTTGCCAATGCATACTTCACTGATGTTTTGCCGACTGAACCGGCAATGCCTATGACCTTGGGCCGAGCAATAAAAAGTGCGATTCGCGCAAAGAACCGCAGATAATACAACACAAACCATACCGCAAATTTCCGCATAGGATAAGACTAGCGTACCTCTATGGCCGGCGCAAGCATAGAGAGTGGGGGTGAAACTCGTCAAGCGCTCAAGCATATCCGAAATTCTGCTTATGAGAATAAAAAAACTGGGGTCAACGGTTCTTGACCCCAGCGATTGTTCCTGCTGCCTTCTGGCAGGTTCAGAAGTTCCAGCCCAGATGCCGGAACGCCAGACACAGCGCGGTGATGGAGTGGGCATCCGCGATATGGACGCCCAGCTCGTTCCGCACTCTGCGCGCGTCCCAGAGGATGACCTTGATGGCCTCCTCGTCTCCGGAGATCTTGGTGGCGACCTTCTGCTCGTCCACACCGACCCGCACGAGGTAGCAAGAGGGAATCACGGCGTGTGTGCCAGAGTTCTCGGCGATATTGCCGAGGTGTGCGATCGAATGCACCACGGCATCCTTCATGACCTCCTCTCCGAGCTCGCGCGTGAGCGTGCCCAGCGGCAGGTCGCCGATCTGGATGGTACCCAGCTTTCCGTTCAGCCGCGCGCCGTCGATCTTTTCGCCGAAGCCCCTCGGGACTTCGTACGTCCAGCGACCCAGCGGCAAGCGCCACTGCTTCACGATCGCGAACCGGTCGTTGAGCATGGTCAC
>CAZQTS010000056.1:2091-5865 GCA_964596475.1 uncultured Gammaproteobacteria bacterium | reverse complement strand
CCGTTACCCTACCAACTAGCTGATGAGGCGCGACCCCCTCTCTATGCGATAAATCTTTCCTTGTCAACCTTGCGGAAGACAAGCACATGGGGAATTATTTCCGGTTTCCCGGAGGTATGCCCCACATAGAGGTAGGTTAGTCACGTATTACTCTCCCGTTTGCCAAGCCGACTTGCGTCAGCTTTCGACTTGCATGCCTTAGACATGCCGCCAGCGTTCATCCTGAGCCAGGATCAAACTCTCATTGAAGATGAGAGTATCGAATCTTCAATGAGTCCGGTCGAATGACCGGACATCAAGGATTAAATTCGATCACCCGGTCATACGACCGGGTTGCCTTATCTCACGATAAGGCAAAACTCTCATGTTAGTTGTGTTAAACGAGTCGTTTAACACGAAGCGTAGTCTCACTATGAGACGACACTATAATTGAATTTGACCATATCAGTGGCTCACTGATCGCCAGAGGTCGATTACAGAATAGGCCTCTGGCCTAGGAAACCTGTCACTTTCTAGTTGTTGACCCCACCCCAATTTTGCGCCCGAGTAATACATTCATGTTTAAATTAGGAAAAAAGATGCTAAATGTGCGCGACGCTGCCCCGAATAGGGGCGGGCTATTCGCCCGCGCGTCGCCATCACTTCAGAGGCAAAATTGGGGAGGGGTTGACTTGGTTTACTGTCACACTAACCAACAACGCTTATGTGGTTAGTGTTTTGAATTGTCAATGAACCAAAGGTCTCTATGCCCTTAGAAAAAAACAGAAATATCCGTCAAAACACGAGGATATTACGAGTTCGTACGACGGTTGGGATGTTGCTGTGCTTACGCTGCTGTCTTTTTCATTGGGTTTGTAAAAGAGGAACCTTGCGTAACGAATTATAGTTTTTTTTAAAAAAACTGTCAAGAGCGGCGTAAACCTCGTAGAAACGACAGCGCATGCCTTCTTAAAACCGCGCACACCGCATACAACCCGCACGCAGAGAGCAATATGAGCACCGGCATACCAAAAATATCTCGGGTTGTGGTAAATCCGACGTAGTCGCCGTTGATAAAACTTGGACCGAGAGGATATAGAACGAGCCAGAGAAGAACAAATGACCGGTATGGGGGGCGCATACGGCGTCGTACGAGTGCATAAAGACCGGCAACAATAAGGATTGGATCCCAGAGAAATGCGAGCGAGGTCAAATACAGACCATTGCGCGGTGCCCACGCATAAAAAAGCGGATCTTGAAGAAACCCCAGTCCGCTGTGTATGAAGCCGTAGATATTCTGGTCCGTAACCGCAGCATAGAAGGGGTTATAGGCAAGGTACGGAAAGAGGTAGTGGAGAAAATAATTCATGACGTAATTAATAGACACAGCTGTCGGTGAATGCCATAAGGTAACAATGCTTATGTTGTTAAACCGTGTCTGGGTGATCGGAGGATAATGGAGAAATAAAAAATTGTTAATAGGTGGCCAACCGAATTGGCTTTTGAGGTGAAAAAAAGCGATGGGGAGGCCGAGCGCGATCAGCAGACAGAGTGAAAGGAGATGGTGTTTAGTCAGAAACTTTTCTTTGAAACTTATGACGGACGCGACGATGATGAGAGGGACCCAGATGAACGCTGCCGCATAGGTATAAAGACTAACCGCCAGCAGCGATGCTGCAACATAGAGCATCCATGGTTTCTTAACTCTCGCGCTCTGCAGCATGAAAAGTATCGCACCGAGGAGTAGGGTCGGTAATAAAAAAACGTTGAAGCCAATACTGCCCGCAATAATATTCCATGGCCAGAGGGCGGCAAAGACAAAAGCAATCGTTGCGATACTCGCGTTAAAAAGGACAGCGGCAATCCTGTAAAGTAAGACTATCGAGAGCAGGTTTGCAAACAAAACAATGATGCGAATCGTCAAGAGAGCGTGAGTGCCGCCAAGCATAATGAACGGCCACGCCATGAAACCAAGTACGACATTCTCGCCCCACCCATGTCCGTAAAAATGAACCGGGATCTGCCCCCAATCCAGTCGCATGATCTCATCGATGAGCTTGCGCTCATCAGAGAGGGAACCTAAACCGGAAATGACGATGAGTCGTAGTACAGCTGCTATCAGAAGCACGATAACAAAAAAAAGTACTTTTCGCTTCTGCACATACCTTACTGCACCGCCGATCCGCATGCTGATTATTTCCGCGCTCGGCTTGCCTCAAAATGCTCAATAATGCCAATTAAATCGAGGAGTCGCTCCTCAACGCGGTCATTGTGGAGATAACTGCCAACCGCAACGGTCGTAATGCCCACATCGAGCAGAGCCTGCACTGTCTCATTACTGACACCGCCGTCAGCTTCCAATTCAAGCAACGGATGTTCGCTTCGGATTTTTTTTATGACATCGAGCATCTGTGCCTGAAACGGAGCGGCGTTGCGTCCGGGCTCAACCGTCATCACCATGACGCCGTCAACGTTTGAACGAAATCGTGTAATCACCTGCGGATCGGTGCCTGGATTCAAAGCCACAAAGACGCGTTTTCCCCAGCCGTGCGCAGATGCAAGGCACGAATCAGCGCCCGACGCTTCAGCGTGAACGATTATTTTCTCAACCCACGGCTGATTCCACTGCGCCAGATTGTAATTTTTGCAATCCACCATTACATGAACCTCGAACTGCAAACCAACAGCGCGGGTACCAATATACGCAGAGTTACAAAAGCTCTTTCCGGAAACCAACGTGTCATTGAGCACGTCAAGATGCGCGCGCACAAAATGCGCTTTGAGCGCAGCAAGCCTCCGGTCGTACGCCTGCCGGTCAGGGACTAAGATGGTGGGCACAACGGCAATCATTGTTCGAGGCGAGAAATTTTTTTAATACGTCGCAGGTGACGACGCGCCTTCGATGGTCGCGTCGAAAGCCAGCCGGCCACAATCCGTTTGGCTTTCTCAACATTGGTCTCCCACGCGGAAAGAACCAGCACATTCACATGATCGTCCTCCCGCGCCTTGCGCGCGGAAAAGACACTCGACGCAAGCGACGCGCGCACACCCTTTATTTTATTTGCGACGATTGCCATTCCGTGTCCGGAGCCGCACATGAGAATACCAAGGTCGCCTGCGCGAACGCGCCGCGCAACCCTTGCGCCGTACTCTGGGTAGTCATCGCTTTTCCGATGCACAAAGGCGCCGACGTCTTTGAAGGGAATCTTATGCTTGCGCAAATAGTCCTTCAGTTCTTCTTTAAGCCAGTAGCCGTTATGGTCAGCGCCGAGGTATAGCATGTTGGGAGGAATTAAGAATAAAGAATTAAGAATTAGGAATTAAGAATAGGCCGATTTTAATTCCTAATTCATACTTCATTATTCTTTCTTTTATTATGTTCGCCCGAATACCCTCCCGACGGTACCGTCGGGAGGGATGAAGGGCTTTGGAAATAAGTCTTGTCGGCGGAGCCGACACCGCTCATAAAGAACCCGCCCAGATGCCCCGCCCCGACGTATCGTCGGGGGCGGGGTCGGGTTCATTATACACCCAATGACACTCCGCTACACCTTTCGCTGCTTGGTCATCCGCTGCCGCCACCGTAGTATTTTTTTATGATTGCCCGAAAGCAAAACGGCAGGAACGCGAGAACCGCCGTAGCTTTCCGGCCGGGTGTACTGCGGGTATTCGACAAAGGTTTTGTTTTTTCGAAAAACGGAAAACGATTCACTGGCAAGTGAAGATGCCTTACCCAATACGCCGGTGGTAAGCCGCGAGACCGCATTTTTTTTTTTAATGATACGGCGACCACCG
>CAZQTS010000056.1:0-2081 GCA_964596475.1 uncultured Gammaproteobacteria bacterium | reverse complement strand
CATATCAGTTTAATTATACTACACTTTGCGCAGTTTGCTCATCCGACGCCGCCACCGCAGTATTTTTTTATGATTGCCCGACAAAAGAACCTTCGGCACGGAAAAATCCATATACCGCTCCGGACGAGTAAATTGCGGATATTCGACGAAGGTCTTTTTACCAAAAAATTCGGAAAATGATTCACTCGCAAGTGAAGACGCCTTACCCAATACGCCGGGGGTAAGCCGCGAAACCGCATCGACAATGCAGGCAGCAGCGAGCTCGCCGCCGGTGAGTACAAAATTGCCGACAGAAATTTTTTCATCCACGAAATGCTCAATGCGAGCATCGATTGCTTCATAGCGTCCGGCGATAAGGATCAAACGCTTGTAGCGACTCAATCGTCGTGCAGCTCGCTGATCAAAATTAATTCCTCTCGGGGTCAGCAGAATTGTCCGCGTCTTTTTGTCTCTCCTCGGGCAGATGCTCTTGAGAGCTCGATGCGCCACATCAACCCGAATCACCATCCCTGGCCCGCCGCCATACGGCGTATCGTCCACATGGCGATGCTTGTCGAAAGACCACCGTCGCATGTCATGAGTAACAATTCGGATTACGCCTTTTTTTTGCGCACGACCGAGAATTGACGACGCATAGTAGCCATCGAGGCTTTGCGGAAAAAGACTGACAATATCAAATCTCATAACGAGACGGCAATTATAATTCGCTGGAGACGATCATCATGAGCGATATTTTCTGATGCATAGAGTAATAGTAACAAAAACCCCCTCATGTTGCGAGGGGGTTTTTGTTACTACGTACTCGCGTATCGCGAGTCAGATTATAATTTAAGATCGGCGACCGCTTCATCGACTGACGAGGCATCGGATTTGCGTCCGCCCATTCTCTTGGAGCCTTCCGGTTCGTAGATCTTCAAGTTGACGCGCGCATTGTTCTTGGCGCCGATAACGCGAAGGAGGGTCCGGAGTGATCGCGCGGTTTGACCCTCGCGGCCGATAATCTGACCCATGTCCTTCGGGTTCACCTTAAGGATTAAGAGAACTCCCATTTCGTCGATCGTTCGCTCGACGCTGACGTCGTCAGGGTTGTCAACCAATCTCTTGACGACGAATTCGAGAAACTCTTTGTCTTGTTCCGCCATCTCTGTCGTCTTAATTGCTTATTAAAAGTACCGCTCAGCATCTGACCTTTATCCGCGTTACGGTCGCACTTGTTTAGGCTAACCCTGCGGCGGCAAACCATCTCCGGCTTACCGACTTGATGCACGAGGCACGGCACCCATTATACCAATACAGTTTCGACTGTCAACAAAGTCAAGCTTCCTTGGTTTCTTGAGGCTGGGCGCCCTTTTCACTTTCCGCAGGCGCGGTTTCGTTGCTTGCCTCGACTGGTTTCTGTTCCGCCTGCGGCTGCTCTTTCTGCGAAAGCTTGGCTCGTCTCTTTTCCGAAATATGCACGACGTGGCGTTTTTGGAGAGACTCAATCACCTGGTGCTTTACCAATAAATTAAAGACGCTGTCAGAAATGTCAGCGCCGACACCAACCCAATGGTGGATCCGTTCTTTTTTAAAGATTGCTTCCTTCGTGAACGGATTGTAATGACCCAAGAGCTCCAGATAGCGCCCCTGCGTGTCTTTGTGCTTTTCTGAAATTATGATTCGGTAAAACGGATGTTTCCGCTTGCCAATTCTTGAGAAACGAATGGTTAACATAGTTCGCGTTATTCTCTCCTTTCACATCGCAATCAGTTCGCACCAGGTGAAAAGAATGATGTATCGAGCGTTGCTGTTTTGATTTTCAAAGCGCTCCTATACTATAGGAGAGTAGTGAGTTTGTCAAGCAAACTGCAGAAACTCGAAATTCGAAGCACGAAATCCTAAACAAACTCCAAATTCTAATTTCCAAATTCCAAACCCTTGAGATTTGTGATTTGGAATTTAGGATTTGTTTAGTATTTCTGATTTCGTGCTTCGGATTTGACTGCTGTGGATTTCATAAAAGCCTTCGTTTATGGTATAATTTACAACCGGTATGCAGAAAATCACCAAGGGAATTATACCGGTTGCGGGCTTAGGTACAC
>CAZQTS010000055.1:0-5882 GCA_964596475.1 uncultured Gammaproteobacteria bacterium | reverse complement strand
TCATTGTCCAAAGCTGAACCGAGGTACTGATTTGGCAAAATCAAATAAGCCGGACGGCGTATTTGACTGCAAACGCCCGTCAGCAACGAATTGTTCCGCTGGTTGTGGGTCGGCAACGGTACCGCTGTAACTTCGATCAAGCTTGAACTGGCGCGCAAGGACAAGTCCATTCACCACTAACTGACTGCCGCTTATGCCGGAGATGAACCTTCCGCAACCAGTCGAAGCGCTGTTAACGCCTGGACATTTTGCCGGACTGCCGTCTCCCAGAATAACGAAGGTGCCTGCGAGCTGGGTCACGACAGGATCAACAGTAAGATCGCCGCGCACAATCCATACCGGAGAAGCTATCTCCTTGCTCTTGGTAACCACTGCGGATGCATAAGAAACATTTCCCGTTATGGTCAGATCCCCGTTGACCACAAGAATACCTGCGCCGCTCGTTCCTGCTGCACTGAAGATACTCCCGCCCGAAATAATCGTGCTCGATGGCCAGTACCGGACTTTGTCGCCCAGGGATCCGCTGGCAGGAAGCTGGGTTTCGGCAGCACAGGGTTGCGTGGTGCAGGTCGACATGGTTACTATGTCGCTGCCGTACTTATTCTTCGCGCCGCCTGCATCAGTAACCAGTCCCTTATAATCGAGACGCCCCAGCACATTCGTATACACGTCTGGCTGCTGCGTGCCTTTTTTCAGGAACGACGGAGCTTGTTGCCGTTTGGAATACAAATACGCTTGCTGCGAAAACCAGTTGGTGATATCGCCGGTTGCTTCAAGCAGATAGGCGGCATTGAATCGATTAATCGGCGGACCCACCGGACTGAAAATATTGCCGCCGGAAAAAACATTGCCCTCCCCACGCACAAATGCAGGAGATCCGATCGGAGCAGGATTGAACGCGAGCCAGCCAAGGCCTTGCGCCTGTACGCTGCAATTGGCACTGCTGCATTTTATATATTTTATTTTGTTGAGGTCGGAAGGAATTGTTTGATCATTATAACTCACGACCGGAAATCCATCGGCACCCAACGCAAGGGCAGTACCCCGCGCAATTTCAGCGCCTCTATCAACCGTGGCCTTGGTATTCCCTCTGGTGCAGTCCGAGCTGCCGCATTTCAAAACTCTCAATTCTTTGTCAATCGCAGATAGAATGGACATATAACTGATTACCGGGTACCCATCGGTGCCGATGGCAAGAGAGGTATATACGTTACTACCCGCGTCGACAGACACCGTACTATTGCTGCACGCGTTATTGGCGCAGCAGTTTGCGCTGTTGCACTTTGCTATCTGGAGGCCTGTCCCGTTGAAATAACTAATGACCGGATAGGTGTCGCTGCCAAGCGCCATACCGGTATATATGCCGAGTCCTGAAGCGACAGTGGTCCGATCATTAGTACACAAGCCGCTGGCGCAGCAGTTTGCGCTGTTGCACTTTGCCACCTTCAAACCTTCGGAGTAATTATTGTAGCTGATGACGGGGTAATCATTGGCATAGATATTCATGGAGATAGAGTCAATCTCCCCCAGAGTGGGGTCAACGGTTGTGATCGTGTTGCCGCTCGTGCAGTCGGCATTGCCGCACTTCACCAGTTTAAGTATCGCGTTAACCACATCGTTGACCACGCTGTCCCACACACCTTGGCTAAAACTCACTACCGGCACATTACCGGAATCCACAGCAATCGAGTTGCTTAATCCGGCGGGATTGGCCGGATCTCCGGCAACAGTCGTAACTTTATTGCCACTACTGCACGCACTGTCACCGCATTTCACCACCTTCAGATCATAAGCAGTTGCAGAACCATCAAAAAAACTAATTACCGGCAAATTATCAGATCCAACAGCAACAGATATATCAACGTGTTTGGATCTACCAAAAGAAATTGCGTTATTATCCGCGATAGTATAAATGGCGGTTTTTTTAGCAATGGTGCAAGCGGGATCTCCACACTTGGCTACCGTGAGTTTCCAGTAATTAATGTCTGACGGGTCATTCGCAGCATACGCAATAATGGGTAAACGATCGCTTGTCGGGACAGCAACGGCCACTGCCTGATAATTCGGCAGATTGATTGGAGCATCATCAAGTGCCTTGTAATATACTTCCCCTGCGCCAGAGATGCCTGGATTGTACGCGTGCCACCCCCAGCCGCACATCTCGTATTGGCCCTGCGCGTTTTGGTTGACGACAACGCCGGGAAAGGTCGTGCACTGCTGGCAGCTGTTCTGCGGACAGGTGTTTTTGTCGCGATTGACCGCACAACTGCCGCCAGGGTTGCCAACCGTGCAGTTGCTGCAGTTCCAACATAAGATATTCGGTTTTGGATTTAAGGCCGTATGGACACTATTGGTATTCGTGTTGAGACATGCCCCGCACCTTTTAGTGGACGCGTCGCAATTAAAGCAACCAAACATTTTTTCTGAAGTATCAATCGTGCTCGTTGCCAGCGCTGCATTACCGGGGTCAGTCGGAAATGTGATATACCCCTTGGATGTATCGGTTGAACTCCACAGCGAAAGAATGTTTGCGCGCTGTGGGGCTGCGGGAGCGCTGAAGCTGCCACTGGCATACAGGGTGCTGTCAAGGTACGTAAAGTATGGCTTGCATATTTGCCCGGATATCGCAGAACAGTCCGCGTCCGTACTGCAGGCAAGCCAGGAAATTGAGCAGTAACCCATCGTTGCCTTAATTGCAACGCCATTTGCGTTCAGTTCATCACATGCTGTTCCAACGCCTGAATCACATTGAGATGAAGCCCCTTGATTAAAACACACCCACCCGTATGCCGCAGACCATGCGCACCCCTGTACATAATCATCCACACCATTGAATTTTCCATCAGTCCCGAGTGCGATACTTAATCCATACTGCTTGGCGCCGCCGGTCGGGCACTGATTTTCCAAGTACCCGTCATTGTCAAAATCATTCAGACAGCTCAAGCTTGTCCAACCAAGACCGACCTTGTCAGTCGAACCTTTTAATTGAAAGGCGTTCCATACCCAACCTTTTGAATTATCCGCCGGGCTTCCGAAGCTTTGCAAGCTGTATAAAGCAAAAAGAAGTACCGCTGCAAGCAACGTTGCTCCGTAGCGCATCCATAACCGGGGTGATTTCTCTTTTTTCATCTTGAAACGCCTTGTCATACTTACTATTTGTTCTCCGACGCAACTTTGAACTTTTTCCGCCAGAGGCGGATCAGCCTTTGGCTGAAACATTTCACTTTTCACTTTAAACTTTTAACTTATTACTCTAGGTTATTTACCATCCGCCATAAGCTATATGCTATACGCTATCCGCTATCCGCCATAAGCCATAAGCCATTAGCAGTACTGACTGAACCCTGCTTTGCACAGCAGGCCCTTCAAATTAGGCTTTGTCAGATACACGTTGCCAATGCGAAGTACCGGAGGACTTTGTCCTTGCTGCGATTGAGTACATGAACGCGTACACGATGCGTTCGTGCAATGGGCGAATCTAAGAACAGGGTTCACTGATTCAGCAAGATAACTCATGACCGGAAAACCGTCAGTTCCAACTGCGATATCCGTATACCGGCCAGCCAAGCTGTAGGTCTTGCCGTTTTGGTCTGAATGGCCATCGATGGTCGAGATGCTGTTGCCTGACGTGCAGGTGACGTTGCCGCATTTGACAACCTCGAGATTCTGGTTCGTCAGGTCGTAGAAGCTGATTACGGGCAATCCATCAGCACCAAGGGTAAGAGCGGTATACTGACCAACATCCCCATACGAATAGACGGTCGTGGGCGCATCGCACGGTGAAGGCAGACCAATATTGGGACAGCGAACGACTTTTAGATTCGCATTCGTTACGTCGTAATAGCTGATCAGCGGGATATTACCCGGTTGAAGAAGCGCCATCGAAATCCACCGTCCAACATCAACGACCGTATCAGGCTTAAAAAAACTGTATCCGCCTGCAGAGGAACACGAAGCATTACCGCATTTAACCACTTTTAAATCGCCGGCGCCGCCGGCTGCTGAACTCTCGTAGTAGCCGATCACCGGTAAATTATCAGTACCGACGGCAATAGCGCTGTATTCCCCCACATCTCCAGCCTGGTCAACGAACGTTATCGTATTGCCGCTTGAGCAGGCTGCATTGCCGCATTTGGCGACCTTCAGATCCCCTGCCGTGCTGTCATGGTAACTGATAACGGGTAAACCATCGGTGCCAATGGCAATTGAGCTGTATTGCCCAACATCGAGTGATTTTGGTAGCACACTTGAATCCCCGTCAACGACTGATAAGGTTGTGGGATTCAATGTAGAGCAGGCGATATTACCGCAATGCGCGACCTTGAGATCGAGAGAAACATAATTTTGGTAACTGATAACCGGCAGATTGCCGTCAAGTGGATTAATGGCGATCGAGCTGTACGCACCAACGGCTCCTACTGGTGAGGTTGGGCCTCCGTCAAGATCCCGACGATCAATGCTTGCACAATCTTTATCTTTGCAGTGAATAACATAGAGGGCCGAGTCACCCTGACTGAAATAGCTCATGATAGGGAAGGTATCAGAACCAATGGTAAGCGAGGTATAATTTTCGTTGTTATCTATGCTTAGAATTCTGACCGTAGGCTCAATGCAGGTTGTCGCATCACATGACTGTGAACATGATTTGTCACCGCACTTGACCACCTTAAGGTCAGACGGGGAAACCTGATAACTCACCACTGGAATATCACCGATGACAGCGATGCTCAAGAATTGCGAAGCTGCGCCGGCATCAAGATTTCGCCTGACTGTCGTCGTACAGTTCGTGTCATTACATTTAGCAACCCAAGGGGCAATGGTTGCGCCTGACGCCGTATAGGCGAGAACTGGCCGATGATCAGGGCCAACGGCAATAGTGGGGTTAAACTTATCTGCGCTTGTTGCGTCAGCAGTGCCTACGACGGCCGGGTTTGCGCAGTTCGCGTCAGTGCACCGCGCTACTTTTACATGCTTTTGCAGCGTGTCATAGTAGCTCACCACAGGATTGCCAGCATCCAGCGCAATGTCAGTATAGATATGAGGATTACTCGCTGCGGCGATGGGGCTTATCACTTTCGAGGAGCACGAGGCAGTGTCGCAGTGAGCAACATAGAGTGTTTCCGGCACTCCAGCCTTCACGTAACTTAACACTGGGTTGCCGCTCGCATCAGCCACCATCGAAGCATACGCACCAACCCCTGTGTCTATCGTCTGTGTTGCACCAACGCCCGTGCACGAAGCATCGGTACAGCGGACCACCTTGAGGGCGTAGGGAAACGATGAAGTATCAATGAAGGCGATAACCGGAACACTTGCACTGTCAACAACAACATAGGAATTAACGAAGGTGGTCGCTAGCGCGGCGATGAGTTGCGTTGTTTGAATCCCTGACAGAGGCACTGAACATGCTGCATCGCTGCATATGACAATCCGCAACTGGGAGCTTGTTTGGTTGAAATACGTTACTACCGGATTACCTCCAGCGCCGATGGCAATGGAGCTTTGCTGATACAGTGGATCAGCGCCACCGGCAGCCACTGCAAGTGAAACCCCACTGGTACAGTCTGCGTTGCGACATTTTGCCACCTTAATATGCTTCAGAGTGCTGTCAAAATAGCTCATGACCGGATATCCATCGCTTCCAATGACCATAGATGACTGAAATCCCACCGAGTTCGGTCCATCAAGAGTTGAGAAAAGCGTTGGTTGTGTGCAACTGGAACCGGCTATGATCACGTTGCCGCCGTCAATTTCCTGGGGAGTACAAGGCGCGCCGGTGCACACGCCGTCAAAATACCCGGCAAACCGCCCGCCGGTGCCTTTGACACCATTCGCGTTCAATACCACACCGGCAGGATCCTTCACACAGGCCCGAACCCCGG
>CAZQTS010000054.1:3733-5981 GCA_964596475.1 uncultured Gammaproteobacteria bacterium | reverse complement strand
CGGCAGGCTGGCGGCAGGCAGGGCAGGCAGGATTCCCCAAAGCCATTCTCCACATTGACGGCATAGTAATCCCTGAGCTGGTTGAAGGGTTACTGTGCCAATTCTCTCTTATTACATTTTTATTAAGGTAGTCCTTCGACAAGCTCAGGACGTAATATGTATGTCATTTGGTCTTCATAGTTCTTTCCCCCGCGCCCCCTTAGAGGCAAGGCCTCTAACGGGGCGAGCCATTCTCCATATTGACGGTGACGCCTTCTTTGCGTCCTGCGAGCAGGCATTGCATCCGGAGTTGCGGGGCAAACCCGTAATCACGGGCAAGGAGCGCGGGATTGCGGCATCCATGAGCTACGAGGCAAAGGCCCGCGGAGTAACGCGCGGCATGCGGCTTTTTGAAGTCAAGAAGCTGTGCCCGGAAGCGATTATTATTCCTTCTGACTACGAAACGTACAGTCTGTTCTCCAAGCGGTTTTTTGACATTGTCAGGCGGTATACGTCACAAGTCGAAGAGTACAGCATTGATGAATGCTTTGCCGACATCACTGGTTTGCGCAGGCCACTGCGCATGTCGTACCAACAGATTGCAGAGTGCATCCAAAAGGATTTAGAGCGCGAGCTTGGCTGCACTTTTTCAATCGGCCTTGCGTCCACCAAAGTGGTTGCCAAAGTCGCATCCAAATGGAAGAAGCCGACTGGTTTGACCATCATCTCTGGCCGGCGGATACATGAATACCTTGAAACCCTGCCGACCGGCAAAATCTGGGGCATCGGCCCCCAGACCGAAGCGCTGCTTGCGAAGTACGGCGTCCGCACTGCCGTGCAGTTTGCGCGGCAATCTGAAGCATGGGTCAAAGCGACCTTCAGCAAGCCGTTTTACGAGATTTGGCACGAGCTGAACGGCCGGCTGGTGCTGCCGGTGCTGCCGGAAGCGCGCGTCGCCCGTTATTCGATTCAGAAATTCAAAACCTTTACTCCTCCGTCGAAGGATCAGGCTTTCATCTTTGCCCAACTGTCAAAAAATATCGAAAGCGCCTGCATTCGCGCACGGCGGTATCGACAGGCGGCATGCGAGGTGGCGTTCTTTTTACGCACGCATGATTTTGATACCAAGGGGATCGGTGTGAAGCTCTCGCGGCCAACTGCGTTCCCGCATGAAATTATCTGCGTACTCGACAAGGTATTTGACAAACTCTACCACCCCTCGCTCCTCTATCGCCAGACTGGTGTGGCGCTTCTTGGATTGGCCGAGGATCGCATCGTTCAGATGGATCTTTTTGGCGCGGCACTCAAAATTGAAAAAATGTCACAGCTCTACAATGGTATTGATGAGCTTGCTTCCCGCTACGGTAAGCATACGGTGTTTATGGGGTCAAGCTTTTATGCGCATCGCTTCGCGCAGCATCTGGATGAGCGGGGCGACGAGGCGCGCAGGAAATTCGATTTATTCAAGGGAGAGACGCACAGAAAACGTTTGCATATACCGCTTTTTGTTACCCCGAAGGATATATAGCTATACATAATACATACCGGACCCTTCTGCGCCCCATCCGCCCAGGGCGGATGGGGCGTGTAGCTGCCGCCTGTCAATACGTCAAGAGTCAAAAAAGCGGCCCAGCAGGGCCGCTCTTTGTCTGATAAAGTTAAAGGGGTGAGTTCAGCGTTAGCTTCCCACACCCCTGTCGTCGAAGACGAGTACTCTGCGCCAGTCAGTCCTATAGGATGGCTTTATCGTGTGACCCTTTCGGATCTCATGCACTTTTGAGGGTGCTTTACGCGCCTTTTTGAGGGGCTGCGTTCGGATAGAGCCACTTAGCTCTGTGCTTCCCTTTGTGGGGGTTGCACCTGACAGAGACACTGTCTCCAACAGACCCGTACACCTTATCATTCGTTTTTTAAGGTGTCAATAATCTAAAATTTGACTAATATTAGCATAATTTCTGCATGAAGATTCTCAAAAGGAGCTTTTGAATAATTTTGTGATGCCTATTGTGGATTACTATTGTGGATAACTTATTCATCTTTTTTTGCTCAAATGTTAGCCTAAAAACAATGCGCGGACTGCAGGTAACTCTTAACCGTTAAAAGTTAACTGTTAAAAGTTATTGGGGGGCCTATCCCCTGCTTTAGATTTTTGATGCGCTGTATTTACTCTGCGGTAATGTTACAATGAATATGCCGTCAGGTACGATAAAGGTCGAGTCAAGTTTTATTACCCACGCACCATCCGCCCTGGGCGGAGGTGCGGGGTTTC
>CAZQTS010000054.1:0-3633 GCA_964596475.1 uncultured Gammaproteobacteria bacterium | reverse complement strand
ACGAGACCCTGTCGGGAGAGAGGCCATGACTGTTGGGCCGTGGAGCTTCACTGCAAAAAATTATGAAAAAACTCATAAGCCTTGCTCTCCTTGCCGCTTTTCTGACAACGGCTGCGAGCGGAAGCCTTGTGTTAGCCCAAAGCGCAACCACGACACCGCCAAGACCCACAATTGACGTTGCCTGCATTCAGGCAGCCATTGAGAAACGCGATAGCGCCCTTGTGGCTTCCGTGGATACGTACGCTGCGTCGGTGAAGACCGCTCTTACCACTCGTAAAGACGCGTTGAAAGCTGCGTGGGCGAAGACGGGTAAACAGGAGCGACGAACCGCAATAAAAGCCGCATGGAAAGCCTACCGAAATTCGGTTAAGTCGGCGCGGCGGGTTTTCAGGGATGCGAAAAATGCTGCGTGGAGGCAATTCCATACTGACCGAAGAGCGTGCAAAATAGTATCGTCTGCTGACGATGGTACTGGCCAAGGCGTTGACGAGACGCTCTAAGGCACGCGAGCGAAGAGGCTGTAGGTGTGCAGCCTCTTTGTATATGGTCATCTTGCATCCGGTTGCGCGTGCAGTACCAGCAGGCCAGCAACAACGATCAGAGACCAGATACTAAGGGTTGTCGGTGCACCGAGAAATTCCCACGCAAGCCCGCCGAAGATCCCAGCTATTAAACTGCCAAAACCAAGTGCGCTGCTTAAAAAGCCGAATGCCTCGCCGCGCTGCTCTTGGTTGGTGATGCGCGCGACGTGCGATCGCTGGATGCTTTCCGTAAAAGCAGAATATAATCCGAGCAGTGCGAAACTTATGACGAGAAGGATTTTTGAGGGAGCGATGATCAGCAGCGCGTAGCTTGCCAGCAACATAAGATACCCCGTGGTAATGAGTCGGCGGTCGCCTAGGTAATCGGCAGATCTGCCGGCAAGGTATGACGCAGCCGTGAAGGAAAGATTATAGATCAGATAGAAGAGCGGTATGGTGGCCAGTGCAAAGCCGACATCCTGCGTGCGTAGGAGCATGACTGCAACCGGCACGCTGCCGCTCGAGAGTATAAACGATGCGAAGAGGAATAGTTTAAATGAGCCGTTAAATTTTTTAAATGAGGGGTATCGCAAGCGCGCTTTTGCGAGAAATCGAGGAGCTTCGGTCACAAAGATAAAGGTTGCCAATGCGAACAGGCCAGTGATAAAAGACGTGATGAAGATGGCATTAAAGTTTTGGGGAGCGTTGCGGAGTATCAGGTAGGCGACGAGCGGGCCTAAGATAGCGCCTGCGGAATCCATTGCCTTATGGAAGCCGAATGATTTACCGAGCTCCTGTGACGTTGCGGCAAGCGAAATCAGGGCATCGCGCGGTGCTTCACGGACCCCTTTGCCGAAGCGGTCAAAAATACGCAGGCCGGTAACGCCTCCGGGGTTTCCGAAAAAGAGATAGAGCGGACGGGTAGCGACGGAAATGGCATATCCGATGAGCGCGAGGCGTTTTCTCGTCTGAAAATTATCCGAGAGGACGCCGGAAAAGATCTTAATAAAATTTGATGTTGCGTCGGCGATGCCCTCAACCAATCCCAACGCGGCCGCCCCTGATTTGAGTACTGCTCTGAAAAAAGCCGGGAATATCGAGAGAATCATCTCGGATGAAAAATCATTGAAGAAACTCACGAGGCCGAGAAAGAATACATTCCGTTCAACGCCGAGGATTTTTTGCTTTCGCATCTTTTTTGTTGCTACATAAAGGACGGGGAGGCTTGTGCCTTTGAAAACACAAGTGGTCTCCCCGTCGTCTTACATCAGCGAGTTTTCGTAAGGAGCAGCCGCGAGGCGCGGGTCAGAAGCGCTCCGCAGCTGGATCGCTCGCTGACAGTGTAGGTATACTGAAGAAAAGCGACCATGTCAATATTTTTTTTCATCCGGACGCAGGCCTTTGTCCGAATATTCGTTTGATGCGTTCCAAAGCATCCAGCCAACCGTGCTTGACGCTTCCTCCGTTGCTGCAATTTCCAATCTGATTTTTTCACCGTCATAGACGGCGCCGAGATCGAATGCCTGCAGCCATGGTCGTAGTTTCGTGGAGCTTCTCGCGATGATGGGCTCCGCGCTTGCAAGACCATATGTGATGACCTCGTAGGGGTGATCGGCTGGATTTATCATATTGAGATGGCCGCGCGGGTAATGGGAGGGATAGGTCATCGGGTAGATATAGTTGACCGTGTCTACGGCTCCTGCAAGGGTCTGCCCTACATTCAAATCAAAATCGCCCGATTCCAGCACTAAACCAAAAAGATCGAGCGAGGTGAACACCGGCTCGCGCTTCATTTCTTTTTTGAGAAATCTAAAAAATGATGCAATCGTTTGAGCTTTGCTTTCTTTGAGGCTGCTGTAGGATGCGGTGCTGATGTCACCGTCGCTGGGGAAACGGACATAATCGAAGTTAATCTCATCAAATCCAAGTCGTGCCGCTTCCCTTGCTATGGCGAGGTTATACTCCCAGACTTCTTTTCTGCTGGGATCAACCCAAGAGATCTGTTTATAATCCTTCCATAGCGCACCGGTTGGGGTGCGTACCGCCCATTCCGGTTTTGCACGCGCGAGCAGGGGGTCCTGGAAGACGGTCTGGCGTGCGATGACGTAGATGCCGTTTTTTTTAAAGTCGTCGATCACCGATTTGACCTTGAGCACACCGCGATCGAGCCCCAGCTCGTCCACCAGCGCTATTTTGCTGTCGTATAACACACGACCGGTGTAATCCTTGATATCAATGACGACTGTATTTAATTCGGTCCGGTTGATAAGGTCGATAATCTGACGACGTTTGAGACTATTGGCTGCTGATTGTGCAGTTAAGTAGAGGCCTTTTGCGATGATGGCATCTGGTTTCTCAAGTCGCGGGAGCGTTATTCGGTGCGCCATAACCGCGTCATATTCGCGTATCTCCCGAAGAACTTTAATACTGCTATCAATGATTGAAACGCCTGATGCAAGAATCAAAAGAATTGCGATGATGAATTTTGCGTCAAAGCGATGCACCAGTATAGTGTACGGCAATATTTAGTTGCTGTAAATGTTTTTTGCAGATGGTTGGCAGCTTTGCTTGTCGCACGGGTCTAACTTTGAGCAGCCGAGCGTCATCGGACATTTTTTGCTTGACAAAATCAGAAAAGCAAGTGATACTTTATCATTGCTATTGTTCTCTCAAAATGGAGCAGATCAGTGCATAAGGGAGGGGCGATCGTGATCCTTACCAAGGCCGAGAATGTCAAGGAGCTTTTGAAGTGGCTCGAGGCGCGGGGTATCCAGATCACGCGTAAGGAACTTTTGAAGGAAACCCCTTACACGCTGCAGGTTGCCCGTCGTGCCGCATGCCTTCACGGGGTGATGCCCAGGATGGCAAAGCGAATCCTCGATCGGAAGCGCGCCGAAGAAGCGCGTGCGCAAGTCTCTCTCGTTCCAAAGGCGCCGCGCACCTATCCTGACTGGAAGATGCGCGCCGCAAACGACGATTCGCTTGATTAGCAGGCGTAGCGTCAAAAGGGCTCGGTAACGCGTTGTGCGATGCCGAGCCTTTTAACTTTTTATCGAGCTCCTAGGGCTGATAATTGAGCGGATTGACCGGAATCCCGTTGATGCGGTCTTCG
>CAZQTS010000053.1:4301-6045 GCA_964596475.1 uncultured Gammaproteobacteria bacterium | reverse complement strand
CCAGCGGCAAGCGCCACTGCTTCACGATCGCGAACCGGTCGTTGAGCATGGTCACCATGACTGCGCCGTCCGAGATCGCACCGTTCGCGTTGAAACGGACCGTGAACTCGCCCCGCTGGCCGTTCGGAAACAGAACGAAGAACCTGATGTCGGTGAAAAACTTCTTGGCGAAATCGATGATCTGGGCGATGCCCGTGATCTCGATCTCGCCCTTGGTGTGATCCCCGAGCTTGGGGATTTGCCGAAGACCGAGCCTGAAGAGCATCTGGTTGTATCCCGAAAGCAACGCCTCGCGCTCGGCCTCACGTCCCGTGACCTCTGTCATGGGGCTTACCTCCTCCGCCTCTGCGGAAAAATCGGTTGGTAATTCTGCATCTAGGCCTCTGCCAGATGCAGATAGGAACAAGAGCAACTTTTGTTAAATGAGCATGACAAAAAATGCTAACATTTTTCAAGATTCTTGTCAACCCCGTTAGAAACATTGCTTCTAACGGGGTCAAGCTTAGAAAACAAGAACAGGTGGTATTTGAAACCAGGAGTTTCTCTCACTGTCGTGCCTTTTGGAAAAAAGACCGACCGCACTGCGGTCGGTCGATCTGCCCACGGATTGTGGTCGCTACCGGCACAGCGTGGTCACTACTGGGTCTTGAAGTACTGGAACACCTCGGGATCGAAACCGTCACCGCAGACCGTCTCGAGAATAGCGGTGCACACGCGGTACGGATCCATGTTGGCGGCAGGTCGACGATCTTCAAGATAGCCGCAGTCGTCAACGGCCACGCGAGCCGGAATACGGATTGAGGCTCCGCGATCACCGACATCGAAACGGAAGGTGTCGATACTCGCGGTCTCGTGGCGTCCGGTAAGTCTCCGGTGGTTGTCCTCGCCGTAGACGTGATCCTGAATGTGCGCTTCGTGGAACTTGCCGAGGCGTTCGCAGGCCTCGCGGATTTCCGCCACTCCGCCAGGAGCTTGGCGCATTGCCTTGGTGCTGAAGTTCGTGTGCGCACCGGCGCCGTTCCAATCACCGCTTATGGGCTTGGGATCGAGCTTCGCGGAGATGCGGTGTTCCTCTCCCAAGCGATAGAGCAGCCATCGCGCGATCCAGAGATGGTCCGCAATCGCCGGAGGCGGGAGCGGTCCGATCTGGAATTCCCACTGGGCAGGCATCACCTCGCCGTTCGTGCCGTAGATGGCAAGACCTGCCCTAAGACACGCAGCGGTATGCGCTTCGATCAGATCACGACCGTATACCTCATCACACCCTACTCCGCAGTAATACGGACCCTGCGGAGCTGGAAACGCCGTGCGCTCGGCAGGCCACCGATACGGCCTGCCACCATTCTCGTCGTACAGCGTGTACTCCTGCTCTACGCCGAAGAGCGGTTCGTGCGATGCAGATCTTTTCGCTGCATCCCGCAGACGCACTCGCGTATTGCTTGGATGCGGCATGCCATCAGGCAAAAAAACCTCGCAGAGCACGAGAACGTTCGATCCGTTGCGGACAGGATCTGGCATCAGGCAGACTGGCTGGAGCATGCAGTCGCTCGACTGTGTCGTAGCCTGATGCGTGCTCGAACCGTCGAATCCCCACTCGGGCACCTGGTCAAGCTCCCCATGCGGATCAGGGATGATCTTGGTCTTCGACCGCATCTTGGCCGTAGGCCTCTGTCCGTCGATCCAGATGTATTCAGCTCGTACGTTCATGCAGCCCAACCGTACCATACCCCGCGCCTGAAATCAA
>CAZQTS010000053.1:0-4201 GCA_964596475.1 uncultured Gammaproteobacteria bacterium | reverse complement strand
AATCAAACGACGCAGAACCAAATTCAAAAAGTGCTCGGAACCACGCGATTCCGAGCACTTACCCTGCGGCAAATCGATTACTGCACGCCGCGAGCAGCTCCTCAAAGAGCCCAAGAATACTTCGCAAAGTCATTCTGAAAACTCTTTGACGAAACTTGAACCCTGCTTTGGTGAACTGTTCCTCGGAAAGCGCCTCGATCGCTTGCCTTGCAGCAACCCACGCTCGTGCGAGCGAGTCGGCCTCCCTCTGATACCACTGGGGAAATCCGTGAACCCTTCTCACATCGCTCCATGATCGGCACCGCCGAAGATGGCCAATGCTTATATGGAACTCACTGATTGCCTCCTCCGGTATGTTGACAATCCCTTGTTGGACATCACCGAGCACATCGTAGAGCCAGTCGATTCGGGTAAACATCCCTTGCAGCCCTGAAACGACCTCCTCTGCCCGAACATTGCTGCCGCCCATCACTTCAATTGCAGGAACAAGTATCGCCTTGTCTTGCTCTACTGCCTGCCGTATGAGCACTTCCTTCGACAAGACCAGAAAGGTATGGATCCGGCCGACGTCGAAGGAAAAGCACACCCAGAGACGGTTGAGTGCAGAAGAGAGGTTGAGACGAAGGCGTCGGGCAACCAGGACTGCATCAATGAGAAGCAGGTCCTCGACGAGTGCTGGCAGCGCCACTGCGCAAAGCCGCTCTGAATAACGAAGCAGCTCTTTTTTGGCGGCAAGGTACGACCGAACGCCAATTCCCAATGGGACGCTTGAGAGATCGTCCACTCGATCATCAATTCGTCGCGCCCACGCAAAGAGCGAAACGATGATCCGCGCTCTTCCGCCCCATGTTGCCTGCGCCAGAAGCACCAGCACTGCATACTTACTCACGCGAAAAACTTCCGCGATTGCTCCCCAAGAGCTTCTTTTTCTTTTTTTCCAAAGACCGGAGGCTAGGGTGGTAAGCTGGAGCCGTACTACAAGCGCGAGCCGCATAGAGGCACTCATGCGGCAGAGATCATGTGTCGTCACCGAAAAACCCTCCTCGTTGTCGGGTGTAGAGAGAAATTTTTAAGAACGAAGAACCTCCGGCACTATGGCACGAATTCTTGAATCAGGCAAGGATCGGGCGGCCTTACCTCTTGCTGATTTCGCAAAGGTGCGATATGTTTTTTTGACGGGCCCGTAGTAAAGTGGTATTACACGGCATTCGCATTGCTGAGGCGGGAGTTCGATTCTCCCCGGGTCCACCACAAGTATTCGTCAAGCAATGGCACATGCCCGCCGAAGCCTTGGCGAAGAGTGGCAAGCTATGGATAACAAAAGATGATCACAGGAAAGAAAAATATAATTGTTCTTACGGGCGGACCGTCGGCAGAGCATAAGGTATCGCTTGCAACAGGCCGAGTGATTGTTAATTCTCTTGATAAAAATAGGTACAATATAAAACCGATTACCATCACAAAAGATGGGATGTGGCTTCTGCCTCCTCCTGATACAAAATTGATTCAGGAAGGGAACGCACAGGGTGAAAGCTTGGTGTCACTCGAAACCGGAAAGGCGCTTGATCAATTAAAATCAGAAAAAAGCGTTGATGTTGTCTTTATTGCCATGCACGGCAGTTTCGGCGAAGACGGCACGATTCAGGGATTTCTTGAGTTGGCAGGTGTTCCCTACACCGGTTCAGGAGTTCTGGCAAGCGCGTTGGCCATGAACAAAATAAAATCCATGGAACTTTTTTCATTCCATGGTCTGAACGTACCGCGGTACATATTTTTTTCGAAACAAGAGTGGATGACGAACGGAGAGACAGCTGAAAAAATTTCCACCCTAGGCGGGTCTCAGCCAAAGGCTGACCAGCCTCCCCGGCCTCGCTCCGCGAAGCGGGGCGGGCTGGCTGGCGCAAAAACCTCTGGCGGAAAAAATGAATTCGCGCTACCCATTATCATTAAACCTTCAAACTGTGGTTCAAGCGTTGGGGTGACCATCGTCAGAAAACTTTCCGAGCTTCATAAAGCAATACGAAAGGCTTTTGTGCACGACAGCATGGTGATAGCGCAAGAGTATATCCCAGGCACTGAAGTCACCTGCGCCGTACTTGATGAAGGCGGTCACAAAAAACCACTTGCACTGCCGCCAACGCAAATCATTCCGAAAAATTCAGAATTTTTTGATTACTATTCAAAATATACTCCGGGAGCAACTGAAGAAATTACACCGCCGAGACTGCCGTCCGCAACCATTAAAAAAATTCAAGACAATGCCCTAAAAGTCCACCAGATTCTCGGCTGCTCTGGCATGTCAAGAACCGACATGATTGTAGCAGGTGATGACGTGTATGTTCTTGAGACAAATACCATTCCTGGAATGACTGAAACCAGTTTGTATCCGCAGGCAGCAGCGGCCATAGGAATATCGTTCCCGGAGCTCTTGGACAAAATTATTCAGGCGGCTCTCAACCGAAAACAATTCGCGCGACTGTCTACCCAAACGTGAACGTAAAGGCTTCAAGGCCAGGATCCTCGATAATGAGTTCAAGCAGGTGTTCTGCGACGCCCGCATCTCTGACAATCGTGTATAGCCGGTCTTCTTGAACCGAGATTGTGGGAAGTCCTAATTCGCCCTTCTTAACGTCATCTCCGAAAGCAGCGCTTATCAGCTCACCGTCGAGCAGGACGCGGATGCGTACCGGCGCATCAGCGCGAGCAACCATATAGACGCTCTTTGCTCGATAACGAAACGCGATTTTTGCGGGCGCGCTTGCGTTGCTCGCAAATTCATTCTGAATATCCCACGTGCCAACCAAGTAGAGTGTGTTCGCCGCAATATTTTTCGGCTCCGAAAATTCCTGTACCCCGGCTTTCTGCGCAGTGCCGTTCCCTAAATACGTATTGCGCTGCGCACCAAAATAGATTTCAGGGCTCTGTGCAGCCGGTGTCTCAACACCAGTAGGTGTTGCGATATCGGCGCCAACGGCGCCCTGCTCACCAAGCGCCGTCATGCGCTCTGCAAGCGCTGCCTGAATCCGTCGCTCGGTTTCCTCATACGCACCCTCACCAATGTGGTCGTACACAATAAAGCCGTCAATATCGATCAAATACTTGTGCGGCCACCAGTTATTTTCATACGCGTACCAGGTTGAGTAGTCATTATCAAGCACCACCGGGTACTTGATGCCGAATTTCTGCACTGCCCGCAAAACATTTTCGTATTTCTTCTCAAAATCAAATTCCGGGGTGTGTACTCCGATAATCTCCAGTCCTTTATCCTTATATTTTTCGTACCATGCATTCAAATATGGTGTGGTCCGTTGGCAGTTGATGCAGCTATACGTCCAAAAATCAATCAGCGCGACTTTTTTGCCAATAAGCCCTGAAACCGTGATTCCGTCCGTATTGATAAAACCGTCCGGAGTGGTAATTTCCTTTGCCTGCGCCAAACCGCGGCTTTCTTTTTCTTTCGCCCGCTCGGTATCACTTCGGATAAGTATCGTGGAGCCGGCGGTTGAACCTGGCGATACGCGCTGCCGTTGCGACTCAAGATAAAAGATGGCACCGATGATGGCGGCAACGGCGAGAATGAGTATGGTGTGCTGCACCTTCATGGTGACCGTAGTAGTATTTGGTTCAGGAGCTCAAAATTGGCGATTCTGCTCAACTGCTGCGTGAACATAAGAATACCCAACACGATGAGCAGGATGCCGAAGGCGACGTTTATGTAATGCGCCGCTTTGCCGAATTTTGATAAAAATTTTTGCGCTTCGGCGGCAAATAAACCGACAATAAGAAACGGGATGCCTAAACCGAGTGCGTAGGCCAAGAGCAAATAAAACGCGACGCCTGGCCGGGAGACCGCAAGACCTAAAATCGCACCCAATGCTGCGCCCACACACGGGGTCCAGCCTGCAGCAAATGCCGCTCCAAAAAACGCTGACGTAGCATAACGGGACCGCCCGGTTCTTACCTTGAACGCATGTTTCTGTTCAAGAAAAGGAATCCTGATAAGTCCGGCTAAATAGAGTCCGAAGAAAATAATAGCCACGCCGCCAATGCGCGCAAGCCAAATGTTGGCGTCGTAGGCGACTCGTTCAAGCAGCGTATTGAGCAGTATGCCCATCACCGCAAATACGAGAGAGAACCCGATAACGAAGAGCAGACTATGGAGGAATATCGTACCTCGTCTTTTGCGCGCCTCACCAACCGG
>CAZQTS010000052.1:0-6073 GCA_964596475.1 uncultured Gammaproteobacteria bacterium | reverse complement strand
GTTTTTAGGATCGCGTTTTCTGTTGTACAGCGGTTGAGACCGTCCATGAGAAACTTGTAGTTAAAGACAATGTCCATTTCTTGGTCCGCGCTTAGACTAGGAACGTTTGAGACATTCTTGCCGAAGCTGCTGTTTTCAGCGCTGATCGCGATATCGTTGAACCGCTTATCGAGTGTGAGGCGCACGTCGTTGATGCCTTGTTTGCAAAACAATGAGGTGGTCTTAATCGCTTGGGTCATCTCTTTAGCGTTGAACTCAATCTCGTTTTTGAAGCTGTGGGGGATTATTTGTTTGTAATCGGGATAGGGCGCCGAAATAATACGCGACACCATGTCGGTGTCGTTGCATGAAAACAACACCTGATTATCATTAATAACAATGGTAAGCGTTTCTGCGTCTTGCTGTTCCAAAATGCGGCTCAACTCGTGGAGGGTTCGGGCAGGAATAATAACATTCTGGCTGGCCTTTTTCTGTGCATTCACGTTGATGGTCTTTTCTGCAAGCCGATAGCTGTCTGTTGCAACCATAATACAGGTGGTGCCCTCAAACTGAAGCATAACGCTGTTCAATTCGGGACGTGACTCATCTCCACTTGCCGCAAAGAGTGTTTGCGATAACGCTTCTTGAAAGAGCGCTAGTGGTGCAGTTATTGTTTGTTTTTGTTCTACGTCTGGAATAACGGGAAATTCCGAGGCTTCCATGCCACGAATTGTTGTTTGGTGATTTTGGCCTTTAATAACAAGGGATTTTTCTTCTTGGTGGATTGATATGTTTTCTTTTTTAAGACTGTTGACAAAATCGGTAAGGAGCCGGGCGGCTACGGTAAACTCACCCTCTTTTTCAACCTTTCCCCGTACCTTTGTTTTTATTCCCACCTCAAGGTTTGTGGATACAAGCACCAGGCCCTCCTTCCGTGCTTGCAGGAGCACGTTATTGAGAATAGGAAGGTTAACATTTTTATCACTCACGTGAGCAACCATGTTTAGGCCGCGCGCGAGGTTTTCCTGTGTGCATGTTACTCTCATATCTAATTAAGAAAATAAGTAGCGGTTGGGATAGTAATGGGTGGGGATATGTGTTCTTTAGACCACAAACGTAAGTATCAAAGGGGTTTTTTGTTTGTGTTTGACTTGGTGTTTGTTTAATTACAAGGGGCAACCGTGGGAAAAACTACTGATAATAGCACACACCAAGCAAGGGGCCTTTGTATAGGGTACCGTTAACCACCTTTTAATCTAGGGGCGCGGGTGTGTTGTTCACTGGTTATCCTTCATACATCTTCTGGCGCAAGAGGGCAACGTCGTTTCGTATTTTCTCGTTTGATAATAGATACTCCTCTACTTTACTGCAAGCATGCATCGCGGTTGTGTGATCACGACCGCCCAGTTGCTGCCCGATATGGGGGTAGGAGAAGCTCATCTCCTCGCGTAAAAGGTACATGGTAATCTGACGCGGTATGACCAACTCCTTCTTACGACTCGTGCCGGCAAGATCCTTCAGTGGTACATCAAAAAACTCCGACACGAGCTGCATGATTTTTTTGGAGCTCAACCCCCCCTTCAGGGGTCTTGCCACGGTATTCACTAAGAGGCTCTTGGTTGACTCTCTGGTCGGGGCAGAGTTACTTAGTTGATGATAGGCAATAATGCGGTTCAGGGCGCCCTCTAACTCGCGAATGTTCTCCGAGATCGTTTCCGCGATAGACCGAATAATCTCTGAATCGAGCGACACGCCGCGTTCATGGCACTTGGTCTCAAGGATTGCGATGCGCGTCTCAAGGTTTGGCGCCGAGATGTCTGCAATCATGCCCCACTCAAAACGTGACGTCAGCCGGTTTTCGATTGAAGAGATGGCCTTGGGCGGCCGATCGGAGCTGATAACAATCTGCTTATTATTCTGATGAAGGGTGTTGAAGGTATGAAAAAATTCCTCCTGCGTCTGCTCTTTGCCGGCGATGAACTGGATATCGTCGATTAAGAGCACATCAACACTGCGGTATGTTTTTTTGAACTTCTCCGTATGGCCTTCTTTGATTGCTCCCACAAAGTCGTTGGTAAATTTCTCGCTATTGACGTATAAGACTTTCGTCTTTGGACTAGTCTTAAGAATCTGGTTGCCGATTGCTTGGATGAGGTGGGTCTTGCCAAGACCAACGCCACCATAAATAAAGAGCGGGTTATAGACTTCACCGGGTTTGTCCACCACCGCCCTTGCCGCGGCGTGCGCAAGCTCGTTGCCCGAACCCACGATAAAGCTGTCAAAGGTATATTTGATGTTCAACCCGAGTTTGTTGCCGGTACCACCGTCGTTGTTAATGCCAACAAAAGACTCCCGCGGCGCAACAGGAGCGGTACGATCGGCTGATTTTTCTTCGACTTTCACCGCAACGCGATACGCGATGGTAACCTCTTTAGCGCCGGTGATATGCGAGAGCGCAGCGATGATTTTATCGTTGTACTTTTTCTCAAGCCAGGTTTTAGTAAACGAGGTCGGGACCCCAACAATAGTCTCGTGCTCGGTAAAGTTGAGGATGAATGTATTCTTAAACCAAGTCGTGAAGCTTGCCTTGCTGATTGACAACTCAACTTCGCCTAAGACGGCCTGCCAGAGTTGATTGGTGTCCATGGGTTGGTGGAGAGATTTTGGATAGCTATCACAATAGCATAAAAATATCGCAAGAGAAACAGATCGCAAGTGTAAAAGCTGTCGATAAGCTGTGAACAGTCCCAGATACCGTTTTACCATGTTTACAAACTATGTCAAACATGCTAATTTTGAGACACTTTTTAACTACCGATGTCGACCAAACGCACGTACCAACCGAAAAAGAGACGCCGGGCAAGGGTGCACGGTTTTCGCGCGCGAATGGCAACGCCAGGGGGCAGGAGAACCATCAAGAGAAGGCAGCGCAAAGGGAGAAAAAAACTGACTCCTGGTTATGGTGCCTAAAAAGCATCGCCTGCGCGGGCAGACAGCTTTCCGCACACTGGCTCGTCAGGGTCGTCATGTACATGAACCAGCGCTTGCGATACGAGTACGCCCGAACCAGATGCCCGAAAGCCGGTTTGGATTTGTAGTGTCTTTGCGTATCAGTAAAAAAGCCACGCGGCGCAACAGGCTCAAGCGACAACTCCGAGAAATAGTGCGGCTTGAGCTGCCGCGCATCCAGCCTGGGTATGACGTGATGGTGATGGTGAAGCCGAATGCGCTTTCGTTGGGATACTGGCAGCTTAAGGAGCAGCTTATTACACTGTTAACTAAAGCCCGACTCCTATGAATAAAGTCATGCGCGTACCAGCGCTGATCGTGTTGCGCGGTATTGCCGTGTATCAACGCACCCTCTCTCCTGATCATGGAATACTGGCACGGTTTTTCCCGTACGGTTTTTGTAGGTACCACCCCACCTGTTCTGAATACGGTGCGCAGGCAATCAGCCGCTACGGGCTTATCCGCGGTGGAACATCGGCACTCTTGCGCATTCTTCGCTGCAACCCCTTTACGCGCGGTGGATTTGACCGCGTCAAATAATTAAGCAATGTGGCTCTATACTGAATTACTGTACCGCCCGCTCCTGAATTTGCTTGTGGTGGTCTACAATATCGTACCGGGCCATGACCTCGGTATCACGATTATCATTCTGACGGTCATTATTAAGCTCATTCTGTATCCTCTGAATCGAAAATCAATTGTATCACAGCGCGTTATGCAAGCGATCCAACCGCAGATGGAAGCCCTCAAAGAGAAATATAAAGATAATCGGGAAAAGCTGAGCGCGGCGATGATGGAACTTTATAAAAAAGAAAAAATCAACCCCCTCTCCTCATGCGTGCCCATTCTTATTCAGCTGCCGATACTCATTGCGGTCTATCAGGTCTTTAGCAGCGGGCTCAATGGCGGCAACTGGAACCTCTTGTACAGCGGCGTTGCAAATCCCGGCGCACTTCAGACACTCGCATTTGGTTTTCTGGACCTGACCAAACGCAGTATCCCGCTCGCCGTGCTCGCCGGCCTTGTGCAGTACTGGCAGACCAAGATGCTTATGGACAAACGAGCTCAAAAAGGCACGATGCAATCCGCGATGAACACCCAAATGCTCTATCTCATGCCAGCCCTGACGGTTTTTATTGGTTCGGGGTTTCCGGCAGGACTGACATTTTATTGGTTTTTGACAACACTTTTTTCCGGACTCCAACAGATATGGATGCTCCGAAAGAAAAAACAGGCATAAGAAAAAATCAGCCCCGACGGTGCCGTCGGGGCTGATTTTTTTAATCGAAGAGGCGCTTTGCACCCACGATCACCTTGAGTCGTTTTGGCATAACTTCAACGTCAGCAGGAGTTTTTAATATAATTTGTTCATCGGTGAGGATTGAGACGCCGCCCTCCTCTTCCGCGGTGATTTGGAGTTTCGTGAATGGCACGACTGTTGGTTTCAGAATTCGCTTTACCAACCACCGCGTTTCAATGGGAGTGATGATTGCTTCGAGAATGCCGTCAGTCGGATTCGACAGCATCGCGTTGTTGAGCCAGCCGGCATTGCAAAGACGAATAATATGGTGTTCACTTGTGGGTTGCACCGAAAAAGTACCACAGTTGATGCGCACCTTGGCGTTCGCTATCTCCGCCGTATTGAGGAAATAGTAGTTGTTGATTTTACCCAAGTCGAGTTTTTTTATGATGCGTGAGGCAATCACGTCGCAGGCCAGTTCACGCGGCGGGACACCGAGGATGCGCGCGATCTTGCTGTTCTTATCAACGGGTATGATACCGAGGGTAACATCGAGGGGTGCTATCACATTGATAATTTTAGCAAAAGTCTGGTCGTCCCCAACAGGCACCACGGTGGTAACTCCTGACTTAACCGCGTCGGTCACCAACTCTTTTACATTTTTCAAAATGGTCAGTCGCGCGATCTTTCCTCTAATATCAAGATCAGTGACGCGACGCTCGATGGCAGCAAGAAGCGACGCATGTTTTTGATGACTCAAGAACGAGTCATATATGTATAAATACATACCCCTCGTAGTATGGATTAGGCTGTTTTAGCTTTTTCCTTGCGCGGTTCAGCAACCGGCAGATCCTTTTGAAATTTATCGTGTGACATCATGATCTTACCATTGACCACCGCGCCCTCTTCTATGGTAAGCGTCATCGCTTTAATATCCCCAGACACCCCAGCCGTCGACATTAGTTTTAAATGATTGCTGGTTGTAATGTTGCCCCTGACTTTACCGGCGATTGTTGCGTTTTTTGCTTTAACCTCAGCCTCGATTACCGCATTGGTTCCGATGCGGACATCTCCCTTTGTTGAAAGCGTCCCCATTAGAACCCCCTCAATGATTACATCACCGTCGCCTGAAAAATTACCTTCGACTTTTACTGACGGACCAATATGTGTTTCTGCTGCGCCTGGTTGCATTCCCTCCCGACTCGGGTTAGTAAACATAGCCACATTATTAATAATTCTAAGCGCCTGAATGGTAGTGAGTTTTTAGTTAAAAGTCAAAGCAAGTATAATGAATAACGCGGGAAAGATATTATTTCTCAAGAATCAGGCCCTTTTTAATGACAGGAGCGCCCCAGCATACAGAGATTTTTTTAGCTCGATCTTATTTTTACCTAATATTAGCTAAGAAATAGGCAAAAAGTTCCTCGAGGAACAATTGAATCGGGAATTTAAAAGTAAACCCCGGTAGCTCAACCCCGACGCCCCGACGTATCGTCGGGTACGGGGCTCCGACTCTGCTATGCGGAGCGTCGGAGTGGATAGAGCAACGGACTCCCCGGCCTGACTCGCCTGAAGTCCTCGTAGTTCAATGGATAGAACAAGGGACTCCTAAGCCCTAGATGCAGGTTCAATTCCTGCCGGGGACACCAGACGAGTCAGGCAGGTAAGCAGGAGATCTAGGTGCTAATATTAGCTATTTTTCAAAAAATTGTTCCTGAAGAACAATTGACTGCATAAAAAAAAATCCGCCGCTCTTGCGCGACGGATCTGTCTGCTCGGTCTGTCTGCTCGGTCTGTCTGCTCCGGCCCCTAGCGCTTGATCTTAGCCAACTTTCGGCGATACTT
>CAZQTS010000051.1:0-6526 GCA_964596475.1 uncultured Gammaproteobacteria bacterium | reverse complement strand
AGCCATTTTTTGAAAACATAAAGAAAATTTATCAGAGGCGGGGGAGGCGTCATGCAATTTAGCATCATCATACCGGCCAAGAACGAAATAAAAAATTTTCAACGTACCTTGCCGCAGTACCAGGCGCTGAAAGGTAAATTTTCTTACGAGATTATTGTGGCTGACGGAAAATCAACCGATGGCAGCATCGAGTACGCGATGCGGTTTACGGATCGCGTCCAGGTCAAAACAAAGCCGGAACGAGAGACGATCGGGGAGGGGAGAAATAGGGGCGCTGCGGTCGCGCGCGGAGAAATTTTGGTTTTTATTGACGCAGGCGTTCTCGTCGAAGACATCGTTAATTTTTTTCTTACGATTGAGCACCGATTTCGCGACGAGCGTGTGGTTGCAGCAGTGCCGAGAGTGAAAATACACCCGCGGGAAGCAACAGCGGCCGATAGTATTGTGCATGGCCTGGTGAATGGTTTGGTGCATCTCGTGAATCTGGCCGGACTTGGAGCAGGCAAGGGCGAGACGCAGGTTATACGTCGCAGTGCATTTGAGGCGGTGCGAGGCTACAACGAAAAGCTGGTTGCTGCCGAGGATAATGATCTGATGCGGAGACTTGCCCGCATCGGCAAGGTTGTTTTTTTAAAGGAACTCGTGGTTTATGATAACCCGAGCCGCTACCGGAAACTGGGTTATCCGCGCGTTCTTGCAGAGTGGATTCTTAATCAGTTTTTTGTGCTTTTTTTTGGCAAATCGTTCAGTAAGGAGTGGAAGCGGATCGAGTGATACTGACTATAGCAAATGGCAAATGGCTTTGACTGCATACGTTAACCATACGCCATACGCCATATGCCATAGGCCATAAGCCATAGGCTATGCCCCACGCGCAACCACAAGCGCGCCAACACGGCGCGCGCCTTTCTTTTTGAGTTCTGCGGCAGCACTTTCAAGCGTGCTGCACGTGGTGGTAATGTCATCGATGAGGAGCACCCGCCGCGGAACTCGCGCTTCGAGGTAACGGAAAGCAGTGGACACGTTTGTTTTCCGTTCCAACCGCCCGAGTTTTGATTGCGATTTTGTATACCGTATGCGTTTCAAGCCATAGGCTATGGGAAGTTGAGTTTTCTGGGCTACCAATTCCGCGAGCAGTCGGCTCTGGTTATAGCCCCGTGCTCGTTCCTTTCTCCAATGGAGCGGAATGGGAATCAGCGTTGGCGTCCCCTCACGCGCAAGAGAGGCATAGGTTTTGCAGAGCATGTCGGCAAGCGGTTCTGCCAGTGCAGTGATACCCTGATACTTGAAGTTTTTAATAACGGTGTGAACGCGGACGTTTGCGTAGTTTGAGCAGACCATTACGTAATCCAGGTGTTCTGCCGGTCTGATCATTTTTTGAGGCTTGACTGGGATGCTTGCGCGACACATCTGACAGAGAATCGCATCCGGTCGATTGCAGATCACGCACGCGAGCGGATAGAGTATGTCGAGTAGTAATGTATAGATTTTTGTAAGCATATCCCGTATATCAACTTCCAGTGCCAAGCGCCGTCTGACATCGGTACTCTTTAAGTCGTAAGCCTAGGAATCGGCGGCCTTGAGTAGTTTTGAGATAATGCTCACGGCGCTTGGCATCATTCACATTCAGGGATCCTTCGACGTATATAAGCCTAAAAGGTTTTAGGGGTTTTGTCGCGAACGACAAGCCTTTTTCGTGTTTTTCTAACCTTCTCTTAAGGTTGCTTGTATAACCAATATAATACTGATGATCCCTTAGGCTTTCCAGGACATACACGTAGAAAAACACGCTGGAAGTTGTATTACGGGACATAAAAACAGGGTCTGCGGCCCTGTTTTGATGTTGTTGCCGATGTGTTACTGAAAGATTATTTCTTTTTGTTTGATAGTCGCGTTTATCGTTGCCTTCTTGCGCGTAATCTCACCGCTTAAGAGTTTATGGGCCAGGGGGTTCACGATATGCTCCTGCACTGCTCGCTTGAGGGATCGCGCGCCCTCATTCGGTTGAAAGTAAGTGAGGAGGAGCGTTGGTACCGTCGGGTCGAACTTGATTGATTGTTTGCGCGTCGAGAGCCGTCGCTGCACGTCTTCAAGTTCACGCTGGATGATTTTTCGTGCGACTGTCGCAGTGAGCGGGTTGAAGATCACGATATTGTCAAGGCGGTTGAGGAATTCCGGTCTAAAGTGTTCTTTTAAGGATTTATGGATATGCTCTTGCAACTGGTTGAAATCGGCGAGCTGCTGATTCTCATCAAGTTGGAAGCCGACATGCGCCTGATTGGTGAACTCGCGCAAGCCGATATTCGACGTCATGATAATAATGGTGTTCTTGAAGTTGATTCGTTTGCCTCCCGCATCGGTGAGATAGCCGTCTTCGAGCACCGGCAAGAGTAAGTTGAAGACGTCGGGATGCGCCTTTTCAATTTCGTCAAAGAGCACCACGCTGTACGGACGCTTCCGTACCGCGTCCGTGAGGGTATTCGCGTCCTTGTAGCCGACGTAGCCGGCCGGCGCGCCGATAAGTTTGGATACGTTGAACCGTTCCGCGTATTCGGACATGTCAATCCGGATGAGAGCATCCTCGCGGTTAAAGAGCAGTCTTGAGAGCATGCGCGCCATTTCCGTTTTGCCCACCCCGGAAGGCCCGAGGAACATGAACGATCCCAACGGTTTTCGCGGATCGCTTAAGCCGGACCGAGACCTACGGATGGTTTCGGCGACAATGCCGATTGCTTTGGATTGTCCAAAAATGCGTTTATTGAGCTGCTGCTCGAGATTGACCAACTGTTTCTTTTCGGTGGCAATGATTTCATCGAGTGGGATATGGGTTGCTTGCGATACCACCGTCGCAATTGAGAGGCCGCTGATAATGCCGATGGGCTTTGTTCCATTTCTGGATTTAACGGCTTTCAGTTCGTTCAGCTCCTGCAAAATAATGTCTTCCTGCTCCTTAATGTTGAGGGCCTGCGTGTAATTCTCGTTCAGAATCAATTCGCGCTTGGTTTCCTGGACCGACTTAATGCTGCGTTCCAATTCATGGATGCGTCTGGTATGGGCGTTGAATTTTTTCGAAACCTTAATCCGTGATGCTGCTTCGTCAATAAGGTCGATTGCTTTGTCGGGCAGTTTCTTGTCGGGAATGTAGCGTTGGCTCAAGCCGATAGCGGCCTGCATGGCTTCTTCGGTAATGATGACGTTGTGGTAATTTTCGTAATTTGCCTTGACGCCGCGCAGAATATCCATGGTTTCGGCTTCTGAAACCTCATCAATCATGATGACCTGGAAGCGGCGCTCTAAGGCCTTGTCGTTTTCGATGAATTTCTTGTACTCTTCGTGGGTCGTAGCGCCTATGCAGCGTAATTGTCCCCGAGAAAGAGCGGGTTTCAAGATATTTGCCGCGTCCAGCGAGCCTGCGCTTGAGCCGGTGCCGATGATATTGTGGATTTCGTCGATGAAGAGGATGATATTTTCGTCCTGCTTCACCTCGTCAATGATTTGCTTGAGCCGATTTTCGAATTCGCCGCGGTACATGGTGCCGGCGACAACCGCGGAAAGATCAAGGGTGAGGATCCGCTTGTTCATGAGCACGTCAGGTACGTCCCCCTGGAGAATTTTCTTTGCCAACCCCTCGATGATGGCGGTTTTGCCCACACCCGGATCGCCGAGGAGAATCGGGTTGTTCTTGGTGCGCCGCGAGAGTATCTGAATCAGGCGATCAATTTCGGCTTTCCGTCCAATGACCGGATCGATGGTTTTCTGAATTTTCTCATTGGTCAGGTTTGTGGTGTACAGCTCGAGGGTGCTTGATCGGCCTCCTTCCTCGATGACCGTGTCGGTATCACCTCGCCCTTCATGTTCAGGCTGGAGGCTGTTGAAGCGCGCCGTGCTTCGCAGAACGGTGTCGAGCTGCTCAAGCAGGGCAACGGTGTTCAAACTGTGCTTGCTAAAAATATCGCGCAACTTTGTATCGGCAAGTTTGACCAAGCCGATGAGGAGGTGCTCGCTTCCAACGTATTTGTGTCGGTATTCATACGAGGTGCGCACCGCATACTCGATGATGCGCTGGCTCTTGGGCGACGGCTGCGGCATGTTCCAAAAATCCGCCACACGTTCGGTTCGCACGTTGATGTTGAGGCGCTCGGGCGAGCGGAAAATCACGTTCTTGACGTTGATATTCTGCTTCTGCATCAGCTCAACGCCAATACTGCCCTGCTGTTGGAGCATTGCTTCAAGGAGATGTACCGGTTCGATCGCCCCGCTTTCTTCCTGCCAGGCTATATTTTGCGCCTGAATCAAAATGCGCTTGAAATGGGAGGTGAATTTGTCGAGTAAATTATCGGTCATGGTTGTCGAAGTCGTTTGATGCGCTCCTCAAGGGGAGGATGGGTTGAAAAAATATTTAAAACTCTTTTCCCAAAATTAGCGCCGAAGGGATTTGCGATATACAGGTGTGCGGTGGCTCGATTCGCGGTGCGCAGCGGGGGACTAGCGGCGATTTTTTCAAGCGCCCGTGCAAGTCCTTCAGGATACCGCGTGGTGAGCGCGCCCGATGCGTCTGCCAGAAACTCGCGCTTGCGTGAGACTGCAAATTGGATGAGCTGTGCCGCAAGGGGCGCAAGGATCGCGAAGAGCAGGCCGAGCAGCAGGAGGATTCCTTCGATGCCGCCGCGATTGCTGTCGTTGCGACGCCGCATGCCGCCCCAGAAAAAGCTCCGCGTAGTGTAATCGGCGATGAGCGCCACGATGCCGACGCAGACGATGACGACCGTCATGAGCCTGATATCGTAATTCTTAATGTGCGAGAGCTCGTGAGCGATCACTCCTTCAAGCTCCTCGTTCTCGAGCGCGTTGATAATGCCGGTGGTGAGCGCTATTGACGCGTGCTGCGGATCGCGGCCGGTTGCAAACGCATTGAGCGCCGGGTCGTTGATAACGTATATTTTCGGGACTGGCATACCAACGGTGATGCAGAGATTTTCAACGAGCCGATACACGTATGGATTGTCGTGTTGCGTGATCGGCTTTGCGCCCGCAACCCTTAAGGCTATTGTATCACCTTGATAATAACTTACCAAGGACATTGCCGTTGCAAATAGTACGGCAAAGAGCAGGATGGATTGTCCATTTTCGAAGTACAAAGACGCCCACCACCCTAATACGACGATGAAGATGAAGAAAAGTAACACGAGGAGAGCGGTTTTTCTTTTGTTACTGGCGATTTGGTTATACATTCGTTTTTTTACAAGATCGAGATTATAAAATATCGAGTATTTTTTGTCAACTTTAATTTAATGAATAAAATTCATTCTGTCAACCCCGTTACCCCGCAAAGCGGGGTAACGGGGTCAAGATGCTCTGGCCGCTTTTCCAATCCGAGCAGGAATTTTTTTATTATGTTCGCCCGAATACCCCGTAGCCCAGTGGGCTACGGGGATGAGGGGCTTTGCAAAAGTATGCTGTCGGCGGAGCCGACTCCTCTCATAAAGAACCCGCCCCGATACCCCGCCTTTGAAGGCGGGGTCGGGTTCATATTTCCTAGCGAGGAGGAAATGAAAACAAGTTTTCATTTCGGCCGAGCGACGGAAATTCAAACGTTGCCGTGGCAACGTTTAGAAATCGACCTTAACCGCTTCTCGTTCTTTTGCAGTATCCACGTCAAAGAAGGCAAAGGGTTTGAAGGTGAGCGTTTGTGCTACCTGATTATTGGGGAAGGTCTGTAATTTGATGTTGAAGTCTCGTACCATGCCGTTATAAAACCGCCGCGCCGCTTGAATTTTATTTTCAGTGTCAGAGAGCTCATCCTGCAGTTTTGAGAAATTGGCGGATGCCTTCAGGTCCGGATAGTTTTCAGCAACCGCGAATAAACTCTTCAGCGTATTGGTGAGAAAATCTTCGGCCCTGGCGCGCGTGGGCGCTTCTTCTGCTCGCATGGCGATCGTGCGGGCTTCGGTGACCGTTTGCAGAGTCTTTGCTTCATGCTTCATGTAGCCCTTTACTGTCTCGACCAAGTTCGGGATAAGATCATAGCGTCTTTTAAGCTGCACGTCGATGTCGGCGTAGGCTTCCTCAACTCTATTCTTGCTTTTGATGAGCGAGTTAAATAGGGTCCATAGCCATACGAGGATCACGATGACGATCCCAAGCAGAATACTGATGAACCAGTTCATGATAGTTATTTTAAAATAGTTATTTTTGTAGCGGTAAATGCATCCTTGCCTCGCACGTCTTCGCGGGCTTCTGCAATGAGAACGTCGTTCTTCGCTATGGTTTCGGTGAAGGTCGTCTCTTCAGTACTTATTTTTTGGAACTGCGCTGCGGTAAGGCGCTGTCGCTCGTTGTCGGTCGGCTGTTTTCTGCTTACCATTTTTGTTGCAGCAGTGTACGTGACCTCTTTAACGCCTTGTATGGTCAGGAGTGCTATTACTTTTCTGTCGGTGTTCACCTCAAGCACCCTGCCGGCGTAGGAGTAGACTGGCGCAACTTCCGGAGGCGTCGGTGGAAACGTCGGCTGTGGTATTCCTTGAGG
>CAZQTS010000050.1:0-6617 GCA_964596475.1 uncultured Gammaproteobacteria bacterium | reverse complement strand
GATCGACCGATGCAGATCACCAAAGGTCAGCATTTGCTTAAGGGCAACGGCGCAAGAAAAAAATGATTTTTTGGGGAACGCCGGAATTTGCAGTCCCCTGCTTGGAAGCCCTCATAGAGCAAGGACTTGTTTCAGCAGTGGTTACGCGACCTGATCGGCCGCAAGGGCGAGGCAGGAAGATTAAATTTTCGCCAATCAAGGCAGTTGCTTTAAAACACAAGCTCGCCCTCATGCAGCCGGGGTCAATGCATGCCGAATTCAGGCGTCAGCTGGCCGAACTTACCCCAGACAGTTTTGTTGTGGTTGCCTATGGAGCATTGATTCCAGCCAGTGTGCTCAAACTCTCCAAGCCCCCTGCAATCAACATGCATCCTTCGCTCTTGCCTGACTTACGCGGACCCTCGCCAATTCAAACCGCGCTCCTGTTGGGGTATACCCATACGGGGGTCAGCATGATGCAGCTTGATGAAGCATTAGATCACGGACCGATTCTTGCGCAAGAAAAAATTGCAATTGCACCCGACGATACCTATGTTTCATTGAGCGAAAAATTGAGCCATCTCGCGAAAGACGTACTGGTTCACAACCTCCCTCCCTACCTGAAAGGAGATCTCATGCCCACCCAACAGGATCATAGTCTTGCAACCTATACCAAGGCAATTCGATCTGTGGACGGACTTCTCGATCTGCGAAAGGATGCGAAAGAACTCCATAATGCCATTCGAGCTTTAAATCCCTGGCCAGGAACCTATATTGTATGGAGGGGCGAGCGGCTGCGAGTTTTGAGTGCAGTCCCCCTGTCCCGGAGCATCTCATCCAAGCCATTCTATACATCTAAGGGCGGGCTACTCTGCATCCGCTGTGGGAAAGGAGCACTTGAGGTGATCACCGTGCAGCTCGCTTCCGGCAAGCCCATGCGTTCAGATGATTTTCTAAACGGGCATCCGGATATCCTTACGTAATGCCGATTGCTTTTCGGTGACCCAAAAATCAAGATACTTGCCTACCATGAGACGGGTTTGCGCGTCAATTGCCGGAATCGCGCCAAAGACGATCATGGTAAGGGGGAACAAAACCCACTGCCCCACCATGAGCGTGTACTGCAACACGAGATTAATTCCCTTGAGCGGTTTGCGCGGCAGGATCGCGGTCGACAAAATCGCAATGACGATGATTCCCCACAGCGCGACCGTCATGATGCCGCTTAAGATGAGCGGCGCCTGCTGAATAATGATGGAGCTTTCGTGTCGCATTTCGGTAATCAGGAGAGGAAGCCGCCCGCCGATGAACATGATAATCGGCGCCGTTGCCCAAGAATAGACGCCCTCGGTTTGATTCCAGATATAGCTCAATTTCTTTTTCAGCCCAATTCGATGCTGCGCAAAATGCCAGACCATATACGGAAAGTGCTCGACTCCATACGCCCACCTGCGCATTTGTTTATATTGGTTCACTAAACTCTTCCAAAGATTTCCCATGAAGACGGTGTTCATAGAAACCGTAATGTAGAGCGGGTGCACTGCGTAATCCCCTTCGTAATGAAAAAAAGCCTGCAAAAATATCCGCGAGTCTTCAGTAACGATGTTGTTCTGCCAAAAACCTATGTCAACGAGCGCTTGCCAGCTCATGCTGTGGGAGGAAAAGGTAAAAAGACGGTCTGAACGTGCCAAATCAGTGAGCAGCCAAAACGTGGTTGAATTCGCCACAACCCGCGTAAACACGTCAGACTCCCATATGTTGTTATGATACACCGTGAGGGGCTGGAAGCTTGCGCGGTACGGATTTGGGTGATTGAGAAACTGGTACGTGAGGTACGAAAAATATTGAGGGTGCGCAATCGTGTCGATGTCAAATGTGGACACGATGATATGTTTATAATCGATGTGTTGCTGGTCAATGTATTCCTGCGCTCTATGTCCGGCGTAATAGAGGTTTGATCCCTTACCAGGGATTTCTCCGGGCAGATCTTTGGGATGGATGGTGACAAGGATTTTGTGAAAGAAGCGACCATATTCGCTGCATGCGCGATCTGCGATACGGGAGAAGTTTTGCTGGTCTCGTTCTTCACCGGCGAGGATGATAATCATGCGGTCTTTGCGGGGGTATGTCGCATGAGCAATAGCATCAATGGTCGCTGTGACGATGTCATACGATTCTTTATACGTCGGCAGAAAAATCATATGCCACATGGCGCGAAAGTCTTTTTCACCACCAGTGAATTCCTCCACCAGCCTCCTGTTCCAGTCATCGCGTACCGCCCTGCGGCATTTCGCCCATGAAGCGAGCACATAGATCATGAGGTATGAAATACGGAGGAGCCAATACAGGTCGAACAAGATGATGGCATAGATTGCTGCAATCGGCTGTAAAAACGAGACGAGTACCAAAATCCCGAGGGTTGACCAGACAAGAAACCCCGGTATCATTTCAAGCAAACGATACTGCAAATAGGCTTTTTGCCGTACGTCCATGTAATCGTCGGTTACTGTATGAAGTTGATTCCCCGTCGCTGGTGAGAGCGCGAACTTCCGCGGATCGCAAGCCCTATGGCGCCTGCATAGAGCTGCTGCTCCCAAGCTGCTAAGCGCGGGTGTTTGAGTTGAATGTTTTTTTGTCGCATGGGATGGAGCCATACCTCACCGAGTGAAGCGCTGGAACCAAGCCGCCGTTCTACTAACTCCTTTGTCCCCCGTGTCTGTGCACCACCGCCGGTGAGAATAATACGGCTCACTGGCCGTGCGTCAAGAGGTACATGTTCCGCAAGACTGTGGAGAATTTTTTCCATGGTTTTCATAATGATGTCAGAAACTTCAGCAGATTTTGTGGCGGCGAGTTTGATGCGTTCAGCGTCATCCAGGCTGCACCCAACCGTATGTGCGATAGCAAGGGTTATTGACCATCCTCCTTCGGGGATTGAGTATGAATAGCGCAGGCCGCAATGCTCAATAAGAGAAAGACTCGTGCTTCGAAAACCAAGGTCAATGATAGCGACCTTTTCGTCGAAAGCGCATCGTTCGATGAGCGCGCGGGAGAGCGCCAGCGACTCCATTTCGAGGATGGCGAGACGCATGCGGTGTTTCAGAAAAAAGGCGCGCCATTGATCAACGTATGACTTACTGGTCATGTAGACGACGAGTTCTTCAACGCCCCTTTTTTTCATCTCGTTATACTGCCATTGAATGAGCGGTTTGTTAATGTGATAATCGAGCTGATGATACAGATGGTGTGCGAGATGCTCGAGATTTTCATAGGATCGGTCTTGGGCTATGCCGGCAAGCGGCAGCGTCTTGACGATGATTTGAGAATCGGGAAGCGCTGTGACAACCTGCAGTTCATCCGGTTTCATGCGGAGCGTTTTCAAAGACGAAAGGAGGCTTTCGGTCAGTACCTGTTCTTTTTTGATTATGCCATGCACAATCGCATCACCGGGAAGCAGGGTTCGTGTGTAGTCGTGGATGGCAAGCGTTCCATCACGATGCTCACGGACATCAACCAGTTCAAGGCTGCCGTCGGAAATGTCGATCCCGATGGCGTGGAATGCTTTTTTTCGCTCAATGCCCTTCATAGTATCTCATGCGTAAGCCATTGGAGCGCTTGGCCGCGGCCGGCGAAAAATTTCATCCGCTCGTAACCAGATGCGTTGATGACAAAATGCGCTACTGCCTTCATCAGCGCGGTCTCTCCAAAGAGCGCAATCTTTTTGATATTATGACTGTTGCTTTGGAGCGCGTTGATAATAATTTGACGCTGGAGCGGGTTTGGCCGAAGGCTCTTGGTTAGATCCACCAAAATGCTTGAGGGGCCCTGCTCCTCGAGCAGGCCCTCCATGACATCCATCGCGAGTTTCGTTCCCTCAATATCGCCTGTTGGGTGTTCAGGAATCCAATTAATGATTTTGCTGCTGTCGACAAAAATTTTTCCTTTCATAGCCGGGATAGGGGTAGTATACCATATCGCATAAGACCTCGTTAGATGGCGATGTCAATGCCGACCGGACAATGGTCTGATCCCAATACCGTGTCACGTATATAAGCCCGCTTCAGATGCTTGATCAAGCTCGGGCTTATGAGGAAGTAATCAATCCGCCACCCGACGTTGCGCGCGCGCGCCTTGAAGCGGTAGGTCCACCACGAGTATTGAATTTTTTTTGGATAGAGGTGTCGGAACGTATCAATAAATCCGGCTTGCAAGAACTTGTTCATCCAAGCTCGCTCTTGCGGCGTGAATCCGGCGTTTTCCGCATTCTCCTTGGGATTTTTCAAATCAATCTCTTGATGGGCAACGTTAAAATCACCGCACATAATGAGCGGTTTTTTCTTTTCAAGCCGTTTTGCATATTTCAGGAACGCTTCATTGAACTGAAGCTTATAACTAAGCCTTGAGAGCTCGTGGTTAGCGTTGGGGAAGTAACTGTTTATCAGGTAGAAGCGGTCGAATTCAAGCGTTTGGAGCCTTCCCTCGCCATCGAATTGCGGAATTCCCATGCCGTTTGTCACCTTCAAGGGTTTGAGCGGGCTTTTCTCGTGTACTAGGGTGGCAATGCCGCTGTACCCCGGGCGTTTCGCCGGGTTCCAATACTCCGTATATCCGCGAAAGTCGAAGGCGGTTTTTGACATGGTGACCGAATCGATTTTAACTTCCTGGATGCCGATACTGTGCGGTTGTGTTTTTTTGAGAAAACCAACAAAACCGTTCCGCACCACAGCGCGAATGCCGTTTACGTTCCACGAGAGGAGTGTGATCGTTCGCATGAATGTTTGGGCTCTGTGCCTCCAATTCTATCACTGGCAGTTGGGCTTGTCACGATCTCGTATCGGCGAAAACGGAGATAGCCTCGATCCTTTGAAGTGTTGCGGTCACCACGTAGCGTTGTTTTGTTGAAAACAGCGGATGACAGGTAAAGAGGGTTAATTTATCCTCATCCTGCGCGAGGATCTGAACATCCTCGGGATTGACGATGGCAAGATCAGTCACTCTGTATTCGTAGCGTTTGTCGCCATACGCATAGTATAGAGGATCGCCTATTTTGATTTTGTCGATATCATAAAAAGTTCTCTTGCTGGGTGGTTTGAATAACCACCGGTGACCGCTGATCACGATATTGCCCCTTCCCCCGGGCAGCGCCGAGCCGGGTATATGCCAGAGTCCCTTCCCCAATGCTTCCTCATTGTCGCTTATGATGACCTCGGCATCAACTCCGATTCTCGGTATTATCAGGCGATTTTGTTCAGGTGGTGCTTCAACAGCCGCGCTTGCCGCATCGGCTGAAACGCTGATGTCAAAGTTGATATTTTGCAGAATGCGCGACGATTGATCGATATTTTCCTGCGCAGTGCTCGCCTCGCGAAATGCCGGTGGGAACAGTCCTAATCGCCGCTCAAGTTCTACTAGGGATCGTAACGCAAATTCGGGCCACAGGAGCAAAGCAACAAAGAGTATGAGACCTATCGCTATGAGGAGCTGATACGCTTTTGATCTCATGCAATAGACCGGCGATAGCCGGCGTACAGAAGTGTGAGCGCCAACGTAAAGAGAGGGATAATGGTAAGGTAGTAATCGTCAAGCAAATCGCCGGTTTTCGGTAATTCTGAAAAACCCAGGACTTTCGGCGATTCAGGAGCTGCGGGCGATGCTTCTGGTTCTGTCGTGAAACCGAGCACGGTCGGATTTGCTATGGTGGCAAGAGTTGCAGTAGTGGTAAAACTTAACTCTGGTCCAAGCTGTTCGGGCGATGCAGAAGATATCGCACGCCAAAAATAGGTAGTGCCGGGCTGAAGTCCGTTTAGGATAATGGTTCGATACGTTAGCTTTGCCGGATCCTCTGGTGTTGAAAATGCATAGCCGTAGTTCGGCGGCGGGCCGCTCCCGTCGTGCGAGATGGTATCATAGACGACTCGAGAGGTAGCCGGTATGTTGGTAAACCAATTCACTTGAGCATCGGTTGAGCCTGAAACAGCGCTTGCTTCGTTGAACAACTGGAGTCCAATGAAGCCGCCCCCTCCTCCACCGCCCCCTGCTCCACCACTGCTGCTTGACGGCGGAGGTGTTTCAGTCTGACACGAGGAGTCGCAACCGTCGCCGCTGGCCAAATTTCCATCATCGCATTGTTCCGCTACGGCTTCATCATTTGGATTTTGGACTGTTCCATCGCTGCAGTAGGTCAAGTTCCGTAGCGTGCACTGCGTCGTGCAACTCTGGTGTGCCCCAACGCCATCTGTACCATCGCAAGACTCATTTATTTCTTTAATGCCGTTTCCACATACTGCTTGTGCCTGATCACCTGCACCGTCATTGTCACCAAGCATTGGGGGCGCAGCTCTTACCAACGTAGCACCTACATACATGCTGCTGACAAGAAGTATGCTGCCAAGGGCGATTATGCGTGCGCCTGTTGAAACGTTTTTCTTAGGTGAGTTTTTTTTATGCACTGATTAGGAGAGGTTAATTTAGTTATTTCACTAATGACTGTGCGTTTCCATGCACGGTCTTGAGACGGCAGTTTAGATGATGCCCACAGAATTGTCAAGTGGGCATTAAAGGTTTACCGTGTCAAAATACAGGTCAAACGGGCGGTCGAGTCTGTAGGGGCCGATTTTCACAATCTCTTCACAGAATGA
>CAZQTS010000049.1:0-7137 GCA_964596475.1 uncultured Gammaproteobacteria bacterium | reverse complement strand
CCGGAAGGTTCCCGACGCGTTTTTTTTGTCATTGCACTGCGATCGGCCATACGCTATATGCCACCCGCCATAGGCCATGCTATACTACTATAATGCTCAAACAGCGCACGATTGCGGCAAATACCAGTTTTTACGCAGTAGCACTCACGGTTCAGAAGACACTCTCCTTCATCTATTTCTCCTATCTGGCGCGTTCGCTCGGCACCGACCTTACGGGAAAATATTTCTTTGCCCTCTCAATTGCCGCAATTGCCACAGCTGCAATCGATCTTGGATTCACGCCGGTCTTAACGCGGGAGGCTGCTCGGGAACGAGAGCGCTCGTCCGAAATTCTAAGTCAAATTATAATTTTTAAGCTCTTCCTCGCGTTTCTGGTCGCGGCAGTAATGTTTATTGCGATCCCGCTCGTTATTCCCGAAACTATCCTGCGGCATCTTCTGTATATTGCGGTAGGGATAGCCCTTGCAGATAGTTTTGCCCTTAGTCTCTTTGCCACCATTCGGGCGCATCAAAATTTAGTGTATGAAAGTATTGCGGCAATACTTTTTCAAGCATTGGTGCTTATAATCGGCAGCGCTGCAATTTATTCTGGCGCTGACGTGCGTCTCATCACCTCGGTCCTGCTTATTGCAAGCGTAGTCAATCTTATCTTCGCCTACCTGGTGTTGCGTCGCCACAGGGTCCGTTTCGCCCTATCGGTGAACCCGGCCCTCGCCAAACAGCTGATTCGTTTTGCTGTGCCGTTTGCTGTTGCCACCATTTTTATCAAAGTCTACGCGTACCTTGACACCGTAATGCTCAAATTTTTAGTCAGCGATGCTGCGGTAGGCGTCTACAGTGTGGCCTATAAGATTACCTTCGCGTTTCAGTTTATCCCGATGGCCATGGTTGCAGCGCTCTATCCGGTTTTTTCCTATACCTTCCAGCATCAAAAAGAGGGCTTGACCAGCACCTTTGCCAAATCCCTTGATTACCTTACTATAATCTCGATGCCCATCGTGTTCGGGATCGCTGCGATTGCCCAGGAGGTTGTTCCGGACATATATACAACGGCGTATCGCGGTTCGATCCTGCCACTCATCATCCTCATAAGCTCCTTGCCTTTTTTGTTTTTAAACTTCCCGGTCGGTTCTCTCTTGAATGCGACGAATCGGCAGACGCGTCAGACGGTGCACTTAGGCATCACCATGGTCGTAAACATTATTTTGAATATCATCCTGATACCGGCCTTGGGTCCCCTCGGTGCTGCGATTGCATCCACTGCGAGCACGGTATTTATATTTTTCTTAGGCATCATAGTGGCGCATCGCATCGCGCCATTTGACGTTTCTGCCTTCCTGCGCACGTCCGTGAAGTTGTTTTTTATTGCGGGCACCATGCTTGTCCTTGTCATGCTCATGAAGCGAACAGCGCCGTGGTACCTTGCCATCCTTCCAGCGATCGTTTGGTACGCGATCGGTTTGCAGCTCTTTAAGATCGTAACACTCAAAGACTTTGCAGATTTCAAAACCATGCTCCGACAATGAAAAAAACGTTGGTGTTGACTCATGAATACTTCCCCTTCCATGGCGGCGTTGGCCGGTACTGTTATAATTTATTTAAACGCATGTCACCGCAGGACTACGTCGTGCTGACCGATCAGCGAGAGATTAACGTCTCCCTGCCGATGGTGCACAAACGACTGCTCTCAACCTTCATGAAGCCGAGTTGGCTTAGGGGCATTGCGGCAGTACAGCAGATCATCAAGAAGCATGCCGTTGATATCATTTTCACTCCGCATATTCTTCCGCTTGGGAATATTGCTCATGCGATACGCCGCAAGCACGGAACACCGTATGTCGTTTCTCTTCACGGACTGGACATTAACCGGGCTCTCGAACGGAGGCGGAGTTCTGCAATCGCCATTCTTAAATCTGCATTCCATATCATAACGAACAGCGCCGCAACGAAAAACACTGTTGATCAATTGCATCTTGCAACGCCGGTGACGGTGCTGACGCCTTTTTTGGATGCAGAAAAAATGACGGTAGATCAGGGCGCCAAGTCGGTCCTTGCCAAGAAATACGCTGGGAAAACAGTCATTCTCACGGTCGGCAGACTCGTCAAGCGCAAAGGGCAGGATATGATTATTCGAGCGCTGCCGCAGGTTTTGCAGCGGGTCCCCGACGTCCACTATTGTATTGTCGGGAGCGGGCCGGATCGTGAATACTTACAGTCGCTCATCCAAGAGTATCGAGTGGGAAGCCATGTGGATATTATTTCTGGCGTATCAGATCGCGAGCTTGCAGCTTACTATGCGCAGGCATCCCTTTTTGCAATGCCCACGCGAGCGATTGGCGCGGACGTGGAAGGTTTTGGCATCAGCTACCTTGAGGCAGCGTATTTTTCCTTGCCCATCATTGCCGGCCATTCAGGAGGAGAAGCTGAAGCAGTCGGCGACCCTTCTTGCGGTCTTGTGGTGAACGGCGAGGATGTGTCTGAAATTGTGCAAGCACTCGAGGGCACTTTATTAGATCCGGAGCTTGCGGGATTTCTGGGGCGGAGTGCGCGACAGCATCTCAAAACACTTCCTGATTGGGATACCCAGGCAAAAAAATTAGCAGCCATTCTATCGTAACGCATGAAGACCTTTGACATCATCATGATCAACATGTCCGGCTACGCTGAATGGGAGCGCGGGGTGAGTAATCGGAACTATCACGTGCTCAAGGAATTGGTGCATTCCTCCAAAGTCAACAAGATACTTGCCGTTGACTATCCACCGCTCACCTTCAAACGCGCATTGCGCAATCACAAAGAAAACATCGTGCCGACGCTGCGCGAGGGCAAGGTTATTGCACGTTCCCTGTATGACAAACTCACGAAAATGTCAGACAAGCTCTTTGTGTATTCGAACAGTGAATTCTGGATCAGGCCGCAACATTTTGTGAAACGCATGAAGGCGATTGCAATCAAGCTTCATTTCGGCGATTTTTTGCTCTGGTCATACTTTCCGCCCATTATGGAGTACGTGCGCTCGATGGGACAGAAACTTACGATCTTCGATGCCGTGGACAACTGGGCAGAGCATAGCTCGTACCAAGACATGAAGGAACGCCTGACGCGGAATTATCAATTCATCAAGGCCAATGCGGACTTGGTTTTTACGGTGTCCGAAGGACTGCTCAAACTTTTCGATCATCAATCAAATACGTATTGGATTCCGAACGGCGTCGACCTTGCGCATTATCAAAAGGAGCACATCCTCATCAATCGAGATATCGCCGACCTGCCAAAGCCGGTCGTCGGCTATATCGGAGTCATTGAGGACCGCGTTGATGTCGATTTGGTTGCTTTCCTTGCGACAAAAAACCCGACGAAATCCTTCGTCTTGATTGGGCCGGTATGGCGTGACGATTATGCGCAGCGACTCAAGGAACGCCCGAATGTGCACCTGCTGGGGTATAAATCATACGAGGAGGCGCCGGCGTATCTGCAGCAATTCGATGTCGGGCTCATACCCCACCGAGGACCTTTTGTGACCGCGACCAACCCGATGAAGATGTACGAATATCTGGCCTGCGGCCTGCCCGTAGTTGCCACGAAGAATTCGGGCGTGGAAATGTTCAAGGGTCACGTGTACATCGCGGCGGATCCGGAGGATTTCAATCGAAAGCTCTATCGTGCACTTACCGAGGATACTGTGGAGCGAAAGAATCAGCGCAAGAAAGCAGTGGAGGAATTTTCATGGAATAGGACGGTGAAACAGATGCTTGATATTATTTCGAAGAAGCTCGGATAAGGCAATGGATGTATCCATCATCATCGTGAGTTGGAACGTGAGGGACCTCTTGCGGAAATGCTTGGCTTCACTCTATCAGAACCAGGGGGCAGTTTCGATGGAAGTGATTGTGGTGGATAATCATTCTTCAGATGGCACTGTGGCAATGATTGAGCGCGAGTTCCCGCGCGTGCGGGTGATGGCGCTTATCCGAAATATCGGTTTTGCCCGCGCTAACAACCGCGCGTTACCAGAGGCGTCGGGGCGGTATGTTATGCTTCTGAATCCAGACACCGAAGTTCTCGGGGACGCCCTGGACACATTGTCACGGTATCTGGATGACCATCCGGAGGTTGCTGTGGTTGCCCCGCAGATCATTAATCCGGACCAGAGCTTTCAGGCGGGATCGGTCAGACGAAACCCGACGCTCGGTTCGCAGCTTCTTATCATGCTCAAATTACAGCATCTGCTGAAACACGCGCGAGTACTGCAAGAGTATTACTGCACTGATTTTAAGCCTGACCAGGAGCAGGCGGTGGATCAGGTGATGGGCGCTGCGCTCTGCATCCGCTCGTCTTTTTTGCAGCGCGTAGGCTTCTTTGATGAGAAATTTTTCTTATGGTTTGAGGAGGTGGACCTCTGTCGGCGCATCAGACGTGCCGGAGGCGAGATACGGTACTACCCGCACGTGCGGGTGATCCATCACGGCGGCCAGAGTTTCAAGTTGACACTGCCTCTTGCTAAACAACAAATATATAATCGAAGCGCGGTGTACTATTTCTATAAGCATCACGGGCTTCTCGCAGCGCTCCTGCTCGCCGCCACCATACCCTTCAATATGACCGCGATGGCTCTGTATCAGACGTTCAGGAAGCATGCGTCATAGACTCGATCAGCGCTGGGTAGTGTATTCATTATTTGCTTTTTTCTTTTTTGACTTGTGGTCGCTTGCCGCCTATACGCTCCCGCAGATTAATTGGATATCCTTAGCGGTGTGGACAGGGGGCGTGTGGTATCTGGTGCATCGCGATCTGCGGTGGGCGCTGTGGCTGCCAGCGGGTGAATTATTTTGGGGTTCATTCGGAGCAGGATTTTTTTGGGAGGCCGGTGGCGTGCGCTTCACCCTTCGCATGTTGCTCTTTGCAGTGTGCATGGTGGTGTGGCTCACCAGGTCCGGTAATCGCGCTCGCGTGCAGGTTCCTTTCCAAAGCACACAAGTAAAGTTATATTTCTTGTTACTCGCTATTGTTCTATGGGGATACCTCGTGGCCTTCGCGAGCGGCACGCCGCTCCCCAGGGTATTTTTTGACGGCAACGCTTATTTGTACCTTCTGTATTTCCCGCTCTGGATGCAGGTTTTTAAAGAAAGCGACGCCCCGCTACGGTCACTTTTCTTTGCGGCTGCATGCGCTCTTGCCATTAAAACACTTGTCTTCTTTCATATCTTCGCCAATCCGTACGAATTTTTGAATGTTCCGTACTTGTATCTGTGGATTCGGGACACGAGGGTGGGGGAGATTACGTACCTAACCGGCGGTGTTTTTCGGATCTTTATCCAGTCGCAAATTTTTATTGCGGTAGCGCTTGCGCAATACCTGGTTATCCGGGCATATGAACCAATGCGGGGTCCTACACCTATGGTAGTGATGACGCTCTTGATTGCAGCGCTCATCGTAAGCTTTTCGAGGAGCTTTTGGTTGGGTTTTTTGGTCGCTTCCGCTCTTGCGCTTGCAGCCTGCGCTCGATACCTTTTCCGAAAATGGAAAAAAGCCTTGCCCCTGGTCTCTTCATTTGGCGGAAGTCTTATCGTGTCGCTTCTTCTTGTTTTTGCTTTGGCAACCATTCCCTTTGGCGGCAGAGGGTTTAGTGAAAGTTTGACTGGCCGACTTGCACGTACGTCACAGGATCCGGCGAGTCAGTCGCGTCTGCAGCTCTTAGGCCCCCTCGCTGCAAAAATTTTTGAGCACCCCATCCGCGGAGCCGGTTTTGGCGCATCCGTCACGTATGCATCGGACGACCCGCGCATAAAAAATTTCTCCAATCCCGAGGGCGTTGTCACCACGTATGCGTTCGAGTGGGGTTACCTTGATCAATGGCTCAAGTGGGGCGCAATCGGTCTTGCGCTCTTTGTTGTTGTGTTACTTGCCCAACTGGTTATCGGTATGCGCCTCCTTTCGCTGGCGGGAGGTCATGCAACGATTGCAGCAACGCTTATTGGTCTGCTGGTGATCATGGCGGTGCACGTGATCAGTCCCTATCTGAATCATCCGTTGGGTTTGGGGTACTTGATGCTTACGATGCTTACACTTCACCGGTCAAATGTATGAGCACGGTCACGGTCAGTTTAGTCACCTATAACAGCGAGCGGTATATACGGGATTTCGCAAAGAGCCTGCTCTCGCAAACGTTTAAGGATTGGCACCTGCTCATTGTTGACAATAATTCGAGCGACAACACTGTTGCCGCAGTGGGCGAGTGGCTGCCGCAGGCAAAAATCATGAGACAAAAAAACAATCTCGGCTTTGCCAAAGCGCATAACCTCATCATGCAGTGGTCAAAGAGCGACTATGTCCTGGTCATCAATCCGGATGTGATTATGACGCGGGGCTGTCTTGAGAAACTTGTTGCTTGCATGGACGGCCATGAGGAAATCGCCTCCATAGGCGGTAAATTGCTGTACTGGGATTTTGCGACGAATACGCGAACACAGCGGATTGACAGCTTTGGGTTAACCATCAGCCGCGCCTATCGCGTGCGGGACCTTCACCAGGGCGAAGCCGACACTGCAATCCCAGGAGGCTATGTGTTTGGCATCACTGGCGCTTTAGTGCTTTTGAGGAGATCGGCGCTGGAGCAGGTCAAAGTTCCCACCACGCCATCGGCGTATGAATATTTCGACGAAGATTTTTTTGTGTATAAAGAAGATGTTGATCTCGCGTGGCGTTTCATACTTGCCGGTTGGAAGCATTATTTTTACCCTGATGCCCTCGCGTTTCACCACCGCGCTGTGTCCAGTCTTGCCAGTTCGCGCCAGGAGCGCAAAAAGCGATCCGCCATCAATCGCTACTCGTATCGCAACCATCTGCTCATGGTGTACAAAAATCAGCTTTGGCCGTTGACTCTTAAAAATATTGTGCGTATTGTGTGGTTTGAGGCTGGTAAGTTTTTCTATCTTCTCCTCTTGGACGGCTCAAGCCTTGCGGGCCTGCGGGAGGCGATCGCCTTGCTTCCTCGGTTCTCCCGGAAGCGTCGCTTTGTGCAAGCCGTCCGCCGCGTCCAACCGAAGGAATTCGAACAATGGCTGACCACATGAGCATGCCCCGTAATACAACTTCGACTCGCGTTTCGCGGGTCGCGAAACGCAAGGATCGAGAGAT
>CAZQTS010000048.1:0-7242 GCA_964596475.1 uncultured Gammaproteobacteria bacterium | reverse complement strand
CGATCCTGACGAGAATTCGCTAACCTAAGACAAAAGGGTTCGAACCTTCTTACAAGACCCCGCTTGTGAATCAACTCTACGCGACATCATGAAATTCGTAGAGACAGGGGAAGTGCTGGCCAAGACAAAGAAGGTGGCTTGACTGTCTCATCCTAGCGAAGCTTGACATGCAGATCATAAATAGGTAAGAAGAAACATCTTGCTCCTTCACAAACCCACGGATTACCGGTTTTTAAGTAGAGTTCAAGTACTGAACCTTTCCCCTAACCGCCAATCCATTTTAAGGAGGTCTACTATGGTGCTGGTCGAGGTGTCATTCGACGATAGGAAGGTCTCCCTGGAACTTCTCCAGACGATGGTCAGGGTGCTCCCACACTTGGTTGTTAAGGCGCTTGAGGTGAGTGTAGATGACCCTCGCCGGTTCAACAAGACACCCAGAGTGGACGACATCGAGATTGCTGTTCGCTCTTTCGGGGAATTCGACGTCCATCAGAAGGATTTCGAGGTCATCGTGACCGCGAATCATTACAGCGAGCGAGAGGAGAGCCTTCGGGACCGACGGGAGGTGATCCGACAGGAGCTTGTTCACTACCTGCAAGGAGCTAGTCATTCCGTGTGGCTCCGCCTCGTATCGGGATCCTACGGATCGTCTTAGTGACGTATCAGCACCCTCCCAGTAGTCACGATCTAGTACTTGCTTCGCCCCGTTTCTGGTTTTCGCTTCGCCGCGAGGACGAGAGACGGGGTTGTTTCTTTATAATTCAGGGTTCGAATTCTCACCTTGATGGACGTGAGAATGGTTCGAACCCACCCAAGCGGCAAAACTCCGGACATCAAAAAGCCCGTTTTCACGGGTGATCTGCATGTAGTAAAAACTTGCCAGATCGGCAAGGTCTGGCGGAGAGGGCGAGATTCGAACTCGCGATACGGACTTTCGACCGTATAACGGTTTAGCAAACCGCCGCCTTCAGCCGCTCGGCCACCTCTCCGCGACATCTTTAATATTAATTTTTCGTCATCAAAAATGACTTAAAAACTACATTAGCGTACAATAATACACTTCCTCTGTCAAAGAACTATGGTGACCACTTAAGCAAAATATGGTATGCTGGTCCTATGGCGAAAAAAAGTGAATCAGAAGAAACCAAGGCTTTGCAGGATGAAACTGATGTTGCGTCTGCGAGCGATCCGGGGGAAGTTCTTTTGCGCTGGGAATTTTCTGAATTTGAAATGCACGCGCGTTCAGTCCGCTGGTACATTATCGCTGGAATATTCATTTTGCTCATACTCGCTTTTGCCTACTATGACAAAAATCCTCTTTTTGCCATTATCATAATTCTCGTCATGCTGACCTTTGCCATCAGTGAATATCGGGGGGCTGACACGCACGTTTTTGCCATCACGCAGGATGGACTTCTTGTTGAACAGGCATTCTATCCCTATGCGGACATAAAAAATTTTTTCCTCATCTACCAGCCTCCGCGAGTCAAGATGCTGTATTTCGATCCGAAGAGTATCGCGCGCCCTCTCATAGGTATTCCGCTCGGAGACCAGGACCCTAACGCCGTGAGAAAAATACTTGCGACCTTCATTCCCGAAGATCTTGATCAGGAAGACGAACCCATGAGCGATTTTCTCGGCAGATTATTTAAGTTTTGATCTCTCGAATCCGAATCACAACATCGTTGTCAAATTGAGCGAAATGGTATATGGTGATTTGTGCTGTTTTTTTATAATCTCTGGCAGAACACCACGGCCGGGAGGCCGTGGATGCCTGCCTACCGGCAGGTAGGAATGCCAGCCCGGAGCGAAGCGGAGGAGATTTCAAAGAACCATGCGCTTCGCCATCCGGCTTCCATTGGCGAAGCGCAGCGGTATTCTCCCGATTCGGGAGAATACCGCGGGCGGAAGCATGTGGTTCTTTATATTCCCCGCTGTTATTATCACGATAACCCCTCCCCTCCTCCCCTTATTTTAAGCGGAGGTTTGTGTGGGGTTGCATTGTTGCTCGTATCACGTCCCCATAGCTCCGGCCTACGCTCGTCCTTATGTCCGAGCTTCCTCCTTCGTCCCGCCGCGGGACTTCGGAGGACAAGTCGGCGCGGCGAGTAGTGTAAGTTCATTCACTATCTCGCCCTTCGAAGCTCCGACGTGATGTCGGAGCGAAGAACGGGTCCCCATAGCTCCCCGCAGCATCCGCCCTGGGCGGAGGTACGGGGCAGGGAGCGTCAATATGTGCCTGTAGCTCAGTGGATAGAGCACCAGCTTGCGGAGCTGGGGGTCGGAGGTTCAAATCCTCTCAGGCACGCCATCTCTCAATTCATCGCAGGCCAACCGCAGGTGACCATAGTATGCACAAAAAATTCGTTACACTGACTCCCCGGCTCTACGACTATCTGGTCGCGCATACGGCGCAGCCGGACGCTATCCTTGCTGAACTTGCCGCAGAAACCGCACAGCTCGGCGAGTGGAGCATCATGCAAATTGCTCCGGATCAGGGCGCACTCCTCACGCTGCTCGCCCGTCTTATGAACGTAAAGCTCGCCGTCGAGGTCGGGACTTTTACCGGCTACAGCGCCATCTCAATCGCGCGCGGCCTGGCCCCGAGCGGAAAACTTATTACCTGCGAAATAAATCAAGAATGGGCAGCGATTGCGAAGCGTTACTTTGAAAGAGCCGGTCTTTCAGATCGTATTGAGCTGAAGCCGGGAGTGGCACTTGAAACCTTGCGCAGTCTGCCGGCCAGACCAGAAATCGACTTTGCATTTATTGATGCGGACAAGACAAATTACCGCGCCTACTACGATGAAATTCTTGCTCGACTGCGACCCGGAGGTCTTATCAGCTTCGACAACACGCTCTGGGGTGGTTCGGTAGCGAGCCGAGGCGCTGCCGATCCAGAAACAGATTCACTCCGCACCCTCAACGATTTTCTGGTAACCGACGAGCGCGTGGAGGTCGTCATGCTCCCGATCGCCGACGGCCTCACGCTTGCGCGCAAGCGTTAGACCTATTGCAATTGATGTAAGTAAATCACGCATTGAGCGTCATCTACTATGAAGCCGAACTTTGACAGTGAGGGATTTATGAAGGCGTATGACGCTCATGCGGACGCGATATTTCGCTTTTTCTACTTTCGCGTCTTCGACCGCGAGAAGGCGAAGGACCTTGCCCAGGACACCTTTACGAAAACGTGGCAGTACTTGGTCAACGGCAACGAGGTGCGTAATCTAAAAGCCTTCCTGTATCAAGTGGCGCGAAACCTCGTGATCGATTACTCGCGGAAGAAAACAGCTCTATCGCTCGACGATTTGCATAAAAAGGGATTTGACCCGCATATCGATCATCGAGAGGGGCTCTATGATTCGATCGACGCCCGCCATGCACTTTCACTTATGAAAAATTTGGATGAAAAATATCGCGAGGTGCTGTTGATGCGCTTTGTTGACGGCTTCTCACCCAGGGAGATTGCGCGAGAACTCAAGGAGTCCGAGAATGTCGTCTCCGTACGCATCCACAGAGCCCTCAAACAAATAAGAAAACTGCTTGAAACATAAGTATGGACCGGATAGTGAAAAAATTCATCAAGAAACTCGGGCGCATGAGCCTTGCAACGGACGAACGAAGGGCACTTCGGTCGGAAATTTTAGAGTATACGCAAAAACATCCGATGCCGGTGTCTGAAAAGCGGTTCTGGCCGGGCCTCCTTTCCCGGAGATTCGCGCCTGCGATGCTGGTAGTCCTGATTGCAGTGACGCTTGGCGGCGGCATCTCCTATGCCGCAGAACAAACAGTGCCGGGCGATATCTTGTACCCAATTAAAATTTACGTGAATGAAGAGATCCGCGCAGCGATTGCACCGTCCACTGAAGCAAAGGCCAGCTGGGAGGTGCAGCGCCTCGAGCGAAGACTTGAAGAAGCAGAACAGCTTATCGCCCGAGAAAAATTTAACGATTCGACAAACAGCGAGCTCAAGAAAAATCTGGCTCGTCACTCGCTCGCCATTAATCAAAAACTCGCAATTCTTACGCTGGCAAACGAGCTTACCGCGGCAACGGCCGTATCCTCTGATTTTGACGCTACCATCTATGCGCATACGAAACTGCTTCCGCGTCTTACCAAGAAGCCTGATATTGAATCGGATGTTTCTGAGCTGGTTGCCGGCTTCGCTCCCGATGAAATTGACGGTGTCGTCGCTGCGCCGCAACCGGGCGCCCCGGCTGCATTCGAGGCCTTGACCAAAGTAGAGATCGAAAAAGACGGTAACGTTGACGGGACATCACGCATCCAGGCGCAAAAGAGAAAGGAAGCATCGGAAAAAAGAATTAAGGAAATCAATAAAGTTTTCGCGCGCACGCGAAATCTCGACGCTGGTTCACAGACGCGGCTACAGTCTCGATACGCGTCGGCGACGCAACTCTTCTTAGAAGGTGAAGCAAAAATGGAGAAGGAGCAGTATGCGGAAGCTTCCTCGCTGTTCCAGGAGGCTCGTCGCTACGCGCAGGAAGTGAAGGTCCTCATCAAAGCCCGAGAAAAGTTAGGCAAAAACGTCAATCTTAATAACGGGACTCACCGCAAGGCAGCTCCAGAAGAAAATGAGCGGGCGCGGGAGGAGGAGACCAAATCAGAAAGTAAGGAGGATGATCGGCGGGACAATGACGAGCCCACTTCTGAATTGCCGGTACGGTAAGATCTTGGAATAGTAAAGCGTCCACGGGCTTATCCAGCCTTCGTAGCCGTAGGCTACTACGGCGGAGTAGGCCGCCCGTCGCATTACGGGCAACGGAGTAAAGAAGCTAACACTGTGGATAATTTTTCTTGAGCATTTATCTTGACCTTCTGTGCAAGCCCGTCATGAAGCGTATGTCGAAAAGATACTTTTATAACGGAAAAGGTTATACACAGGGGGTTGACAAATGGCAGTTGCTTCAATGCGGATAATTTGCTATACTTCATTACGCTAATAGGAAACTATTAGTACATATTTGTCTAACTAACAATAGTTTTTTCCATCGCGCAGAAGGAAAAAGACTAAAAAAGACAAATAGTAAGCGTCCGCGCAGAGTAGCCCTTTCGAGGGCTATTTTGCATTTGATCTGATACAATTGTCCTATGCTCGCGCTTACAGACTCGATCAGAAAACTGCATCATATCGGTGCGAAGACCGAAGCGAAGCTCAAACGTCTGGGCATCCAAACGGTCAGCGATCTTCTGTGGCATCTGCCGCAGCGCTACGAAGATTTATCGCACGTCCTTCCCATTGGGGAACTGCAAGAAACCAAAACAGCAACCATCCGCGGAACCATTGATTCGCTCACCACGCGCCGCTCGTTCCGCAAACGAATGGCCATCACCGAAATGCGTATCGCCGACAAAACCGGAACCGCACAGGCGATCTGGTTCAATCAACCCTATATCCAGCAAACGTTGAAAGTCGGCGACGAAGTTTACCTGTCGGGAAAAATTCAAACAACGCTTCTCGAAAAAAAATTTATCAGCCCTATGTACGAGAAGGTCAAAGAAGAACAAATCCATACAGCGCACATCATCCCCTTTTATTCTTTGACCGAGGGACTCACGCATAAACAATTGCGATTTCTAATCCAAACCGCGTTAAAGCAAGTATCACGCATTGATGATTTTTTGCCGCCTGATATTATCGAGTCTGAACAACTCCCCTCGCTTGCCTACGCATTGCACCATGTCCACTTCCCGAAGAGTAACGACGCGTTGCGCAAAGCAATCAAACGACTTAAATTCGAGGAGCTGTTCTGGCTGCAACTCGGGGTCGGGTACACAAAAAAATTCTTTCAGCAGAAAAAAGCTCCCTCTCTTGACTTGAAACAGAAAGAAGTCGCCGCATTCGTCGGCCGTCTTCCGTTTCACTTAACTGATGATCAAAAACGGGCTGCGTGGCAAATACTCAAGGACCTGAATCGCGCGCAGCCCATGAACCGTCTCGTACAGGGCGATGTAGGCTGCGGAAAAACAGTTGTGGCAAGTATTGCGATATTGAACACCGCTCTTTCCGGCCATCAATCAATGTTGATGGCGCCAACCGAAATACTTGCGCTGCAACATTTCACCACGCTGCGCACGCTTCTGCCGAACCTGCGGATAGCATTGCTTACTTCAAAGCAGGCGGTTCTTTTCGGTAAGCAAAAAAACCAAGGCGATATTGCCCGCGCACTTTTCGAACAGGAAATTGACGCCATCGTTGGCACGCACAGCCTTATCCAGGAGGGTATAACCGTAAAAAAACTCGGTCTTGTCATCATTGACGAGCAGCATCGGTTTGGCGTTGCCCAGCGGCAGCGCCTGACTACACTGAATCTCGGGGAGACGAATCCTCACCTCCTGTCGCTCTCCGCAACACCGATCCCCCGCTCGCTCGCCCTTACCCTGTATGGCGATCTGGACATATCGCGCATTCGAACGATGCCCCAGGGCCGGCTTCCGGTCATTACGAAAATCGTGACCGAAGCCCAGCGCGACCGCTCGTACGCATTTATAAAGGATATAATCGCTAAAAAACAACAAGTGTTTATTCTCTGCCCTGTCATTTTCGAAAATGACGCTACCGAGAGCAAGGCCGTGCTGACTGAATACGAGCGGCTGCAAAACACTATCTTCAAAGGGTACGAGGTTCGCTATCTCCACGGCAGACTCAAGTCGCGCGAAAAGGAAAAAATCATTGACGACTTCAAGCACAACCGCTTTCCTCTTCTTGTCACTACGTCGGTTATTGAGGTGGGCATCGACATCCCGAACGCGACCATTATGATGATTGAAGGGGCAGAGCGGTTTGGTTTGGCGCAACTGCATCAATTCCGCGGCCGGGTTGGCAGAAACTCGCTGCAATCGTACTGCCTGCTCTTTACCGACTCTTCAAGCGAAATGACCATGCAGCGACTCCAATTGCTCTGCGACCACCACGACGGGTTCTTGCTCGCTGAAGCAGATTTAAAAATGCGCGGCGAGGGCGAACTCTTTGGCACCAAGCAATCAGGGATTTTGAACTTCAAAATCGCGACGATCCACGATGTGGAACTCATCAAAACCTGCCGCCGCTTGGTTGATACGGTGGTCGAGCAAGATGCTGACCTTGCATTCTACGCAACCGTCAAGGACAAACTTCGCCACGCCGTGCTCCACGCAGAATAATGGCTGATGGCGTATGGCTTATGGCGTATGGCTTATGGCTAATAGCTTATCGCCTATAGTTTATGGTTCATACCATAT
>CAZQTS010000047.1:0-7514 GCA_964596475.1 uncultured Gammaproteobacteria bacterium | reverse complement strand
GTTAGAGAAATAGCAAAAAAAATTAAACCATGATCATTCAGTTTACAATTTACGGCAATCAAGAGGATGCAGTGGGAAATCCGATTCCAAAGGCGCGAAAAACCCTGCGGCAACAATGGACGCCCGAAGCAAAACGATATGCCGAATGGAAAGAGCACGTCGTCAAGGCATTCATGCCTGTGGACAAGCAGCCGTGGTTCAGGACATACCTGCAATGCGGAAAGCCGATCGACATTCAAAACAGCACGGCGAGAATGGACATTCGTATTTTTTGGAAAAACGGGGCGCACGGCGATCCCGAAAACGTATTCGGGAGCATTGCGGATGCGCTGTTCGTCAACGACAAAAACCTCGATGGATCGTTTGAAAGCGCGCAGACGCAGAACGGAAAAGGTCGGGTCGAGGTGAAAATTAGCATTAACCAAAAGGCATTATGAAATTCATACGCAGATTTTTATTCAGGCGTAAAACGCTTGCAGACCTTGAGCGCGGGTCATGGCAAAACAGCATCAGCGCCGCTTACAGCGAGTCGGTCATCCCCGAACTTGAAAAGCTCATGGAAGCTGAAAGAAAAACCATTGAAGGGCGCAAAGAAAAAATCGCCGAGCTTGAGCAAAGCCCGACATACGGAGCGCGCCAAGAGCGAAAGGCGCTTGAAAAAGAAATCGAGATGGCGGAGACGAAACTCCGCGAATACGAAAAACAAGTCGAAGCGGTAAGGCGCGAAGCGGTAACGTTCCGCGCGCAGGCGTCGGAAAAACTGGCGCGCCGCGAATTCTTTAAACAAGTTCTCAAAAAAGAATGCAAATAACAGCAATAAAAATCAAAGAGCTTCGGCGCGCCGAATACAATCCAAGAATCATGCCAGCGCAAGAAATGGCAGCGCTCAAATCGAGCATCAAAACTTTCGGCTTTGTCGAACCAGTCGTAGTGAATCAGCACCAATGTGAAGCGTGCGGAGACCGCAGAAACGTTCTCGTGGGTGGTCACCAAAGAATCACGGCGATCGACGAGTTAACCTCAGCAGGCGAAGTGCCAAAGGGCATCATCGGCGACTGCTTGCTTGAAAACGGACAACCCGTGCCGACGGAGTGGCGAGTGCCCGCAATGCCCGTTGACTTGCACATTACCGATGAAAAGCTTCTCAACCTTGCGCTCAATAAAATCAAAGGTCGGTGGGATGAGACAAAACTGACAGAGATTATTATTGAACTCAAGGAGTCGCCACATATTCCCGCTTCGGGATTCAAAGAGGACGAGATCAGTCGCATACTCGACCACGCCCTGCCTGACGAAATGGAAGGCGAAAACGAAGGCGGCGAGAAAAAAGAGTACCGCTCGAAACTCGGCGAAATTTACGAACTGGGAGGGCATCGCCTTATTTGCGGAGACGCAACCGACCCAGCAACATACCAAAAACTTCTCGGCGATTTGAAAGCAGACATGGTGTTCACCGACCCGCCCTATAACGTGAATTACCACTCGCGCGGCAAGAAACTTAAAATCGAGGATTCGCAAAGCATCGAGAACGACAACCTCGAGGACAGCGCATTCCGTCGCTTGATAGACGTGTCCTTCGCCAACATGCTCGGCTACGCAAAAGAGGGGGCGAGCTTTTATATTTGCTCGGGCTGGTCGAGCTATCCGCAATTTTTAGAATCCATGCTCAAGAACGGCTTCCAGCACTCGGGCGTCATCATATGGGTCAAAAACGTCCCGAGCATGGGGTGGAACGATTACCGCTATAAGCATGAGTGGATCGCCAGAGCAAAGAAGCCCGACCGTAAAACCGCCGAAGGCATCGTTTACGGATGGAAGCAGGGAACGCACCAATTCTTCGGCGACAATGAATTCGACGTGTGGGAAATGCCGCGAAAAGCTGTCACGCGCTACCTTCACCCGACGGAAAAACCCGACTGGCTGGCAATGCGGGCATTGCGAAATTCAACCAAGCGCAACGATATCGCGCTTGATCCTTTCGCTGGCTCGGGGAGCACCATGGCGGCAGCAGAAAAAGTAGGGCGCAGGGCATACATGATAGAACTTGATCCGAAGTTTTGCGACACCATCCGAGATCGATGGGAGCGCATCCAAGCTATACCAAAGACCCGCGTAGAACCTGCGCGAAATTAAAAAAAACAGGACAAAACAGGACATGCCAAAAATTATCGACTCAAAAGAATATGAGCTTAAAAGAATCGTGCGGGACACCATAGTCATTGACCCGATGATTTCGCTGCGCCGATTGAAGGATCGCCTGTTTGACAAGGGATACAAAACCGCCCAAGGAAATCCGCTGCACATCGATTATGTGGCAAAGCTCGTGCGCAAAGTGAGTCGCGAAATTTTGGAGGACGTAGCACGGGCAACCGTGGACGATCGGCTCGCCCTGCTCCGAGAACGATACCGCCTCGTATTTGACCGCCTCGTCCGCATCGCCTACTACACCGAGGATTTGCAGAAACAAGGCATGCCGCCGCCAACCTATAAAGACCAGATCGCGGCATTAAACGCAATCATAAAACTCGACGCTGCCATTCTGAGCGCCGAGATGGACATGGGATTATTTGAGCGGCACATCGGAACGCTTGAGGTCGAGAAGCGCCATATTCCGCTCCCGCCCGAATTAAAAGAAAAAATGATGCAGGCATTTCAAAACCTCGGATTTGTCCTGCCCGATCCGCCCAAACTTATCGAGGCAAAAAAAGTCGAGCAAAACAATGCTTCAAACAATGCAACAGCCAAAACCGAACCTGCCCCCTCCGCAGCCAATTAACATTTTCGATGACTACGACGTGCGGCGGCAATTAAGCCAGACCCTCATGGGATTTTGCGGGCAGTATTTAATGCACTACTTCACGTTGCTGCGGGCAGATTTTCATAAAGAACTTTTTTCATTGCTTGAGGATTGGAGCATAAAGTTTTTATCAATCATCGGATTCCGAGGAAGCGCCAAGAGCTCGATTGGATCGCTCGCGCTGCCGTTGTGGGCAGCGCTTGAAGGCAAGGCAAAATTTATCGTGCTTATCGCCGAGACATCGGCACAGGCGCAGCTTTTGATTGCGAATTTGAGATACGAGCTCGAAGGCAACGAATACATACTGCGCGACTACGGCGACATGAGCAAAGGCATTTCAAAGCAAGAGGAATGGACAAAGCACAACCTCCTCCTTTCAAGCGGCGTCCGCATTATGGCGCGATCCCGAGGGCAACGCATTCGAGGACTGCGGCACAGGCAATACCGCCCCGACCTTGTGATTATCGACGACCCCGAGGAAACAGAGAAGGTCGAGAAAAAAGAGTACCGCGATAAAACCGAGCGCTGGCTGCGAAATGAAGTAATACCAGCAATCGAGGAAACAAACGCGCGCCTCATTATTCTTGGAAACATACTGCACACCGACGCGATGATGGCGCGGCTTAAAAAAGACCCGATATTCCTCCACCGCGACTATCCACTCCTTGTCGGCGAGGAAGCATGGGAAAACTGCACATGGAAAGCAAAGTATCCGACGCCCGAATCGTTAAAAAGGCAAGAGGAAAAAGTGCGGCGCACCGCATGGATGCGCGAGTACCTTCTCAAGGTCGTGCCACCCGAAGGACAGGAGGTAAAAGACGAATGGATACAATACTACGACGCGCTGCCGATGCGCTATGATGATGAAAAAACAAAACAGGTCATCAATCCGATTCTGCAATCGGGCGTCGCCGTTGATCTTGCGATCAGCAAAAAAGAAACTGCCGATTTCACGGCAATGGTCTCGGGCATCACGGCATACGTCGAAGGTATGCCCAAACTTTTCATACTGCCCAATCCCGTGAATGCGCGCCTTTCATTTTTTGAAACCATTCAGCAGATGAAAGCGACGAGCGCGGCAATGAAAAAGCTGGCGCTGCCGACATTTTTCATTGAGGACGTAGCATACCAGCGCGCAGCGATCGAGGAAGCAATACGGCATGGCATACCCGCAGAGGCAATAAAAGTCGGGACTGACAAACGCGCCCGCCTCCGAGCCGCCGCTACATTTATACAAAACGGCATGGTGCTGTTTCCGAGAAAAGGCGCAGAGGATTTAATCGCGCAATTAACGGGCTTCGGCATCGAGGATCACGACGACCTTATGGATGCCTGCGTCCACTTGATTCTCGGCATCCGAAGCGAAGGAATGGAAAAGCCAGAAGTCGTTGAAATACTATGAGCAACGGAACACCGCAACAAAAACCAAGAGTCATAAGGGACGTGCCGCACGAATGGGATGAGATCATGCGAGTAGCTTCGTCAATCCAAAACGCAACTGGAAACGGCGAGATTTTAATTTCCATACATCAGAAAAAAGTGGAACTCGTCAAGTACACGATAAAACGAAAGCCGCAGATTGACGAGAACTTGGAGGTCATCCCGCTTGCCTGACAGCTGTGGATAGCTTGACTATTGAGCAATTGCGCCGTCCTGCTATAATTAAAGCGTACAATTGAAAACTTATTCCCGCTTCGCGCGGGGATGAGTCCGAGTAGGAATCTACAGGACTCGCGACTTTAGCTGATTTTTAATTTCGGCTCAAGTCGCGAGTCCTTTTTTATTTTCTGGATTCGCATTGGCATGCCAAGTTTTATAGAAAAAATTTTGAGCAGGTGGGGATATTCCCGAAAGGGAATGCTCCAATCAAGCGCCTCGGGAGGAAGCGACCCTTTTATTATTTGGCGCTCATCAAAAAAAGTTCCTGTTGACCGCGCCTTTGAAGTTTACGCGGGGTGGGTTTACGCATGCATCCGCGCAATCGCCGAGGAGGTAGCGGCAATGGAGCTTCAGCTTTTCAAAGTCGGAACGGACGGCGACGAGGAGGTATTCGAGCACGAAGCGCTTGACCTGCTCGACGCGGTCAATCCCTACCAGACGGGACTCGAATTGAAATACAACATAGCGGCGCATTTGGAAGCCGTCGGCAATGCCTACATTTACCTCGAGGGCGTGAAAAGCGAAAAAGACAAGCCGACTGCGCTTTATGTTTTGAATCCCGCAAAGATCAAAGTCGTGGTCAATCGAAACGTGTTCCCGACCGCGATTGAAAAATTCCAGTACCGCACCGAAACGAAAGTGTACGAATTTAAGCCGTACGAAGTGCTTCACATAAAGTATCCCGACCCGAGCGATCCGTTTGAGGGCATCGGGACGGTGCAGACGATAGCGCAATGGATTGACGCGGACAATTACGCGATGGAATTCAACCGCCGATTCTTTTTGAATGGAGCTCGCCTCGGCGGATTTTTGGAGTCGGAGAATGCGCATACGCCCGAACAGCTCGACTACCTCAAAAAATCCTTCGAAGCGATTTTCAAGGGCGTGGAAAACGCGTACAAAGTCGGTGCGCTTCCGAAGGGAACGACATTCAAGCAAGCAAGCGAAACGCAGAAGGACATGGACTTTGCGAACCTGATGCAAGTGATGCGCGATCGAATCCTCGCTGGTTTCCGCGTGCCGAGGACGGCGCTCGGAATTACCGACGATGTCAATCGCGCGAACGCCGAAGCGACGAACTACGTATTCGCATTGAGGACGATCAAGCCAAAGATGGAGCTAATTGTTTCTCACCTCAACGAGTTTCTTATTCCGCGATACGGCGACGATGTTTATTTGAGCTACGCCGATCCAGTGCCCGAGAATCGAGAGCTGCGCATCCAAGAAATGCAGGCGGCGATGGCGCAGCAGCCCGTCATGAGCGTAAACGAGGCGCGCGAGGAATACTTCGGACTCGAACCCGTGGAAAACGGCGACGAAGTTTCGCGCCCGTTCCAGTTCGCCTTAAGTTCGGGCAAGCCGAGACCGAAGGCATCAAAGCGCCCAAGCAAAAAAGGAAACGGCAGAGTTCGCACTACGCGCCATGCCAAAAATGCCAAAGCAAGAAAAGAGATCGCCTCGGAGCTTGCAAAAAAGCTCGCCAAAGACCTCCTCGAATTTAAAACAGAAATCCAGAAAAGCAAAAACATAACGACGCTGAGCGACGGCGAATACGAAATGCTGTGGAAAGGATTCGTCACCCGCGTGACGCCTTACGAAAACCTGATCAAAGAAGCGATTCGCGATTTCAACGCGAAGCAGCAAAAAGAAGTAGAAGCGAACGTTGGCAGGGCAATCAAATCCGCAAAAGGCATCGACAAAGATGCGCTGTTCGACAAGGAGGAATGGGTCGGCGCGCTCGTGGACGTAAGCGAGCCGATACTCGGAGACCTGATGGCAAAGGAAGGAAAGGAAGCCGCCGCGCTCCTTGGAGCAGGCGACATCGATATCATGACACCCGAAGTAAGGAAAGCGCTCAAGCGGTCGCTTGAGTTAATGTCGGATTCCTATAACGAAACCACCCTAAACCTCCTCAAGGATCGGCTTGAGCAGGGGCTCGAGGAAGGTCTGTCGCTCGCGGAACTCAAGGATCGGGTCGCCGAAGTTTATGAATTTTCTGATGAGCGCCGAGCCGAGCAGACAGCCCGAACCGTGACATTCAGAACCGCAAACGCGGCGACGCACGAAGGGTGGAAGCAGACGGGCGTCGTCAGGTCAATCAAATGGTACACCGCCGCCGATGAGCGCGTCTGCCCGTACTGCGACCCGCTTCACGGAAAGGTCGTCGGCATTGATGAGAACTTCTTCGAGAAGGGCGACGCAGCGAGAGGATCGGACGGAACGATGCTTGAGCTTGAATACGACGACGTAGAAAATCCTCCGCTCCACGTATCCTGCCGCTGCTACATCCGACCCGAGGAAATCAGCATCGAGTAATTATTCGGTAACAATTCAAAAAAATTATGTACACGGGAAAAATCAAAAAAATCGAAAAGTTTATTTTGCAAGCGGACAATCAAACCTACCTTGACGTCGAAATTGAAGTGCTCAAGGACGGCGAGATTGCAGAAACGCGAAAGCTCGGATTCCCGCTTGATACGGGGAGCGAGGAGATCGAAGCGCAGGTCAAGAAATTCGTCGAAACCTACGCGAACGATCAGGCACTCGCCGAGCAATCAAAAAAGGTCGATGCCGCCCATAAAAAGGCGGACGAGGCAATCGCCTCATTAACAGGCAAGGAAATTAATTAATAAAAAACCATGAATACAAAATCAGCACGCGGACGATTCAACATTAAAAACAATGTTGAGTACGTCCTTCGGGACAAAGACGGCAACATCAAGCCGATCTTCCGCACGTGGGGCTTCGTGCAAAAGCTCGTCAACAAAGGATGGGTTTCGCCGATGCACCCGAAAATTCCGTTTTTATTCGGCTACTGGGCGAATTCGCTCGTGTGGTCGAACCTCGTGACAAGCGCGGGACAGGCAGGCGTCGCATCGCGCATCAACGGCGCGGGCGCAGAAGCGGCATTCACCTTTATCGCAATCGGCACAGGCGCGGTAGCGCCAGCAGCAGGAGACACCGCGCTGGGCGCGGAGATCACGACTGGCGGCGGAGCGCGCGCGGCGGCAACCGCATCGCGGGTGACGACGGATGTCACGAACGACACCGCGAAATT
>CAZQTS010000046.1:0-7604 GCA_964596475.1 uncultured Gammaproteobacteria bacterium | reverse complement strand
TGAAGAGGCTGGCGTCGTCAGTTCGATTCTGACACTCGGCACCAGGAGGGCAGGAGTGGTACTTCAGTAAAAAGGTTTTTCAGTTTCCGCCATCGGCCATTGGCCGAGGACCAGCCTCTGGCTGGTGATTCTGACACTCGGCACCAGAATTAACCGTTGACTATTGACCAGTAACTTTTAACTCTTTCGAAAGGTTAATGGTCAAAAGTTAATCGTTAAGGGTCATCGGGGCGTAGCGCAGTTGGTAGCGCGCTTGGTTTGGGACCAAGAGGTCGCTGGTTCGAATCCAGTCGCCCCGACCAGAAAAAAGTTTGCGCCCGGGGCGTTCAGTAATTGCGATCAGCAATAAAGCGTTCACGCGCTTTGTTATTTTTTTAGACACTTTTTGTTTAGAAGCTATAGATTTTTATATACTCATCATCCACCACGAGTGGCAGCGCATTGACCAGTTCCTCAAGGCGAGAGTTTAAATAGTCGAGCATAGGATACTTTTCCAGTGAGCGCTTGATTTGGTCTGCATAGGGAAGCACCTCGGGGATTGCAATATGGGTAAAACCGTTGTTTCTGAACTCGGCAATAAGATCAGTGATGGTTGGTGATCGTGCGACATAATCAAACCAGTCAAGGTTGTTGACGTATACGTGGCGATAGTTATCCTCAATGTCAGGATAGAACGGTTCAGTAGCCTTTCCCGTTATATTAAAAACCACATAGTCGGCATCACTTTCTTTCAGCGTATCAATTGATTTTGCTATGGCGAAATGTTTTAGAGAGCGCTGCTCATTTCTGTAGTGTTGATCGTTCGCGAGCATGAAAGCCGCATTTTTCATTTGAAACGCATAGAGTATCTGCACATAACTGATAATCAAGAGGAAAATAATTATATGAGCGATGATTGGCCGTTTGAATTGATCAAGATAGTATGCCAGGAGCATCGCAAAGATCGGGTATATAAAATCAATATAGTGGAGTTGGCTTGCCTGTGAGAGGTGCCACGCAACGTACGTAGCGAGCGAAGCCACAAGAAACCGCCCTGCGAAGCGATTTGTTTTTTTCAATGCGACAGCCAGAAGAACGAGCAGCACTATGGGACCGAGATGATTTGTGGGCCAGCCTTTCGAAACAAGACTTGGCATGACAATTTTTTCAATCGCATTCTGCCGAATATTTACCGGCAGGTCATTTGCCGCAAGAAATTCTGCATAGTATTGTCTCCTCGCTTCTTGAATTGCGAGACCGTTATATAAATTGTTACGTTGGTTCATTGCGAAAAATGGGTGTAGGGGATTTTGGTAAACCACGCTATTGTAAAGACCCCATGGTGCAAAGGCGAGTATCGCAAATATCAAAATGATGACCAGACTACGTAGTTTTTCTGCGATTGCCTTCTGTTGGGTCAGAACAAGAATGGCGAGGGCCGGCAGAAGCAAAAGAGCATTATATTTTACTGCGGTTGCAACGCCTAAGAAGAGCCCTGACAGGGCAAGGAGCCGCCGATCGTTATTGTTATCGGTCTCAAGTGCGAGGGCGACGGAGAGTACAATCAAGAAAACGAGCAGACCATCCGGCCGAACGCTGCTCAAAATGAAATTGTTAATGAGCAAGGTGAGGAAGAGCACGACACTCCAGGCCGCCGCGCGCGGCGTGAGGTTCTTGATTGCCAGTACCGCAATGAGCGCGGCGGTAAGGTAGAGGAGGTAACCGTTGAAAAGCGAAACAGCCGGTAAGAAGACTTGCATCAGGGGAAGCAGGAGATACGTGCTGATGTAGGGCAGTTGATTAGCCGGGGTAAGGAAGGCAACCAGGCCATTATGTTCCAAGAACGTGAGTGGAATGTTCAGATAACTCTGCCAATCATCAAGCGATAAGCTTGGGTAGGTGTAGTATTTAAGAATGAGCAGCGGGCTTAAAAAAATCAGGGAAACAGCAATGAGGCTTACCATAGCGTGGACGTTCGAGAGCATGGGAGAGAGGATTAATGTTCGTCTCTTTGTCAGGAATTCCTTGAGCTCGTGCCATCTGGCGGCAACAAAGTAGATGGTGAGCGCGAGAAGTATCACTGGACCAAGTGTTAGCTGGTGCAGTAGTGCAAGGATGAAATAGCATAGCATGGTGACAAAGAAACCAAGGCCGATGTTCGTGAAGAATTGTATCCTCATTTCACCGCGCAGGCCGATATTCTTTGAAATTGTCTCGCCAACCGAATGAGAAAAAAAAGTAAGCCAAAAAAAGAGTAAATACAGAATCAGAATCTTCACGATAATTGAGCTGATGCCCGCCCCAATCAGAATAGGAGAATATATCGTCGTCGCCCCTCCTTGTATGTGGAAGAGGTATACTAGTACGAAAACGAGGACATTCGAGAGGTAGCTTACACCAAGTATCGTTACTATATTGAGATGAATGGGAAGCTGCGCGCGGAGGAATCCATATCGGAACGCAATGCGGCATATGCTGGCTATGGCGATGAAGCAGATAAGTAAGACTCCAATGAGCACGACACTGGCTTTTGAAAGTCCAAACAGATGGTATAATGAGTTAGTTGACCCAAAGTATACAATAAAAAAAACAGCAGCCACGCTCGCATAGATGAATTCCTTGAAAGCATCCGCCGTGATACCGAATTTTTTTAACACAACCCCATGGTATCACAGAACTTCGCCTGTGGTAAGCCTTTACTCTTTACTTCCGAAGTGTGCGCTGATTGTTTCTGTTGACAGCCGTCTTGTAAAGTTCTAAACTGTCTCATCATTACCGTAGCGGTCAGTCAATGAAGAAACATAAGCGTCGAAAGAACGGTTTCAAAAAATTTTGGAAACTCGGCACTGACGAGCATAATACGCAGCATTTCGATATCAGTCCTGACGGCGAGTTGATCGTGCGTGAGGGTAATTTTCAGTATAACATTTACGATATCGTCAAAAAATACGGCACAAGCACCGAGATTGTTTTTCCGACCATTATCGAGAACCGCGTGCGCGATTTGATCGAAACCTTTAACGCGTATATCAAGATTTTAGGCTATCGCGGGAAATTCCACTACCACTATGCGATGAAGGTGAATCAGAACAAGGAGTTTGTCCTGCCGGCAATCGCCGAGGGCGCGAATCTGGACGTGGCAAGTGCGAACGAGTTGTTTCTGGTGAAGCGCATGATCGAGCAGGATAAGTTCAATGTGAAAATCAGGGTGATCTGCAATGGCCCCAAGACTGCAGGCTATATGAAGCTCATCGAGGAGCTTCGCGGAAAGGGTCTTATGGTGATTCCCATTATTGAGGATGATGTCGAACTGGAGCGGATGAAAAAATTTAAGGGGCCGGTTGGCATTCGCGTCAATCTCAATGTCAAGATTAACAGCCACTGGGACAAAAAATTCAATCGATTCGGTTTTACGGAGGATGAGCTTTTACGGCTCGGCAAAATTCGAAACCTGACGATTCTCCATTACCACATTTCAAGCCAGATCCAAAAAATAGACGGCTTAGTGCGCCCCCTCAAGCGCGCCATCGGTCTCTATGCGAAGCTGCGCGAGAAGAATCCTGGCTTGGACACGATCGATATGGGTGGCGGCGCCGGGGTGCCCTATGATAAAAAGAAACGCATGTATACGGGTAAGAGCCTCATTGCGCGCTTGGTCAAAACGGCGAAGCTACATGCAGACAAGCTCGGCGTGCGACATCCAAACCTCATTGCAGAATGGGGGCGCTATGTGGCTGCGCCGGCGCAAATCACCCTGTATAAAATACTCGCGGAAAAAACCATCAATACCAAGAGCAACAAGAAATGGTACGTGATTGACGGCAGTTTCATGAACGATTTGATTGACACCTGGGCGATTCACCAGCGCTGGCATATTGTGCCGGTGAACTACATGAATGCGCGCCGTCTGCAGAAGGTATGGCTCGCCGGCTCGAGTTGCGACAGTGACGACAAATACACCGCGGGCGGTTCGTATATTTCGTTGCCGCGCTTAGAAGATTGCGATGAGGTGTATGTTGCCATTCTTGATACCGGCGCGTATCAAGATTCACTCGCCTCGCACCACTGTCTCCTCTCAAGCCCGGCGAAATTAATCGCCACAAACGGCGAGATTAAAGTTGCACGCAAAAGAGAAATGCCGGAAGAGGTCGGCAAGCTCTTCGGCTGGTAGCGCATTTAGAATTTAGAATATGGAATAATGAATTTAGAATAATTCTAAATTCTAACCTCTAAATTTCATACTCTACTTATTACAGCTTTCCGCTCAAGCGGAGCAGGAAGGCGAGCGACGCCGCGAGGGTTGCAATGACGAGCGTGAACCAGGACAGCTGCGTGCGCCGCACTGCGGCGCCGGTTCGTATAGTTGACTCGACATTGCGCAGAAAGGCTAGTTTCTCCGTGAGAGTCCATTTATTTTTCAGCCGGTGATCCTTCATCCATTGTTCGAGCCGTTTGATATCATCCATCACCTGCTGGAAGTGATAATCCCGATACGGATCGCGACCAGTTTTAATGAGACTCTCAATGAAGCTGAAGTGGGGGTGATTTTTTTTACTGATCAGCTTATGTTTGGTCGCCATAGCTCTATTGTAGCACGAACCAGCTTCTCTTTTGAGTACCACTGATGATTGGGGAGTAAGGTGCTGCAACGAGCAGTTAGTTCTGTCAGGATCAAAAAAGCCTGCAGCGCTTCGCTGCAGGCTGTTCAATGTGTCTTAATTTCAGGCCTAAAAGTTCGGCTTGTTCGGTAGAAAACTTCGTACTGACCGTTCAAAGCAAACCCTTCCCTTATCGTGTAACCAAGCTGATCCATAGTAACCGTAGTAGTCATTCACGTCACCTTTTTTATTTGATGTTTCAAAGGTTGCGCAGACTTCGTACGTCACGTTACTCAAAATGCGATACTCATACGGAGCTTTTGTCACCGGATCGGAAGTCGCGTCTTCTCTGATTTGGAGGTCAGACAGCGAGGGAGGCAGGGCCTGCCGTACGCTGACGTAGTTCGAGACGCTGTTTTCGATTTCCTGCAAGTTTCGTATGCGGACCTCATCTTGCTTGCGCAAGCGGATCTCGACCGGGCGTTCAATTTGGAAGAGTCCGAAGACGATGCCAACAAGCACCACCACCAAGGTTCCGATGAAATAGACTCGCGGCAGCGGTTTTTTTGTCTCTGCGCCTTGCTGCGCATCGTATCGCATTGATCGTATGTCCTGGAGATAATAGAAGAATACCGCGACCGCGATGGCGAGTACCGATAAGGCCTTGAGTAAAACGCGCATGCTTGTCTCGCCGCCTAAGAGATTATTTACGAGAAAAATCAAATCACCGATCACGATAAGGGCGGTAACGATTAACGTAATATACGTCAACCACCGCCGGAGCCCCGACTTACTGAAATTTTCGTCTCGTTTTGCGTCGGTATAGACTTTCCAGGCAAGCCACAAAAATATTGGCGTTCCGATAATGAGCGATGCCAAGTGAAATCGCAGCGCATCCTGCGAGAAACGCCCTCGCGCATATTCTCCAACGATCGGGAATGCTTTGTTGATGAAATCAAAGAGGAGGCCTCCCAAATTAATGGCGACGGTGTACAGTAGTGCGAAGTTGAGAAAGTAGAGGAAAAAATTTCGCGCAGCAGGGTGCATTTTTTGTCCTGACTGCGATGAAATTGATTGCGTTGGTTGTTGCGTATCCATGGTCTTATCAAGAACCTAATAAGTATAACATAAGAAGCTTTTTTTTCAATGGACGGACTTTCACTTGGCAATTCATGGCTCCGTGATATTATAGACGTATGGGAAGAGTAAAAATGACCGGTGTGGTTGTTTTGGTTCTGTTTGTCGCCGTTCTGATTGGCGTATGGTACAGCAGGCAGCAACGTTCATATCAGTCCGGAATAAGTCAACAATTAAAAAATGAGAATACTATGGGAAATATTACGCTCACGTCAACCGCCTTCGGGCACAATGCATCTATCCCGAAAGAATACACTTGTCAGGGAAAGGACGAGAATCCGCCGCTTGCCGTAAGCGGTGTGCCTGCCGACGCGAAAAGTCTGGTGCTGGTGATGGACGATCCTGATGCGCCGGTTGGCGTCTGGGACCACTGGGTCGTGTGGAACATTGCACCTGAAACCATTGAGATTTCTGAAAACAGCGTACCGCAAGGTGCAGTACAAGGCAGGAACAGTTCCGGCGAAAGTAAGTACCAAGGCCCGTGCCCGCCGTTCGGCACACATCGGTATCGTTTTACCGTGTACGCCATTTCAGACGCAGTATCATTAGCACCCGGCGCAAGCAAGCAGGACGTACTTAAGGCTATCGCCAATAAAACCCTTGACCAGTACACATTGGTCGGTCTCTACAAGAAGTCGTAATGGATTTCTACCATCAAGTGTATGAACTCGTGCGTAATGTTCCGTACGGGCGTGTTGCGACGTATGGGCAGATTGCTGCGCTCGTTGGCAGTCCGCGGGCCGCGCGCATGGTTGGCACTGCCTTACGCGCCTTGCACGACCGCACGGATGTCCCCTGGCATCGCGTCATAAGCGGCAGAGGCATTATCTCAATCGAAAACCTTGAACACCCGGCAGAGGAACAGGCGAATTTACTTTTGGCAGAAGGCGTGATTGTTTCGCTCCATGAGGGCGTGTATGTTGTCGATCTCAAAAAGTATCAGTGGCATCCAGGTCTCCACATAACACAAAGAGAGCCCTTGTAATTTTTTGACCAGGGAGCCTTGACGCGCGCACCGTTTTTTAGTATCATTCGGTGTTTGTCCTTTTCACCATTTCCAGCGAGCAACCTCAAGGAGAATCAGGCATGTCTACCTTTCTCAAGTGGTTTGAGAGCCATCAGCAGAGTTCTACGATGGCGGCGGTTATAAAGCCACTCGCCATGGCGACCGAGTGGAGAGATCAAGGCGGCTTCATTGGCCGGGACGACAATGCGTTCTATCGTGGTGTCGTCGCAGACATCGTTGATGACGACCGCCAATGGGAGCAGTTCCTCTTGCAGTCAACAGCGCAAGGCAGGTCGCACGGTGTGGTACTACTTGCCTACCACAAGGACCGTTTTCTCGTGCAAGCAAAGGCAGAGCCGGGCAACGAGACGCCGGGCAAGCTGGTGCTGACCACAACGGTACAGGCGAGTTACGAGAACTTGCGGCGACATGAAGGCGCTATTGCGTTCAGCGAGTATAGTACTGACCCGCGCCTTATCCTCTTCGAAGTCGCGCAAGACGGCGGTATGTTCATGCACAAGCGCAATGACGTGGGGCTGCTTGTTCTCAAGAGTGAGGAAGTCTCCCGTCCACTGCCGGAAAGCCACGCGTGGGCTTCGCGGCAGGATATCCTGGCGCTCGCAGGCTGCGGTCTGGTGTCGGAGTTCCTTCTGCAAGCACTCGGCATCTACTCGTTGTTGCGGATGTCTCGCTAAGGAGGCACTTCCTGACCAAACCCGGGTGTTGAGTACATCGAAAGAGCTCGATGTCACTTGACCCCGGGTCTTTTTTTATTGACAATCACATGAGCGCTATTGTATCGTTGTTACGCTGTCTGAATTTTCTTGAACGCGGGTATCGTATAACGGTATTATCACAGGTTTCCAACCTGTTGACAGGGGTTC
>CAZQTS010000045.1:0-7786 GCA_964596475.1 uncultured Gammaproteobacteria bacterium | reverse complement strand
GTCGGAGGTCGGCTCCCCGACCCCAAAGGGCGTCGGGGCTGAACTACTCTCGCATTTATTTTTAAGCGCAGCAATCATAACAATTGGAATCGAATAAATCAAGTTGCTCGCACTGGAATGTGCGCACTTTTAAACCGCGGTATTGTAAATTTTTTTTGCATTTGCTAAGGTGAGTTTCTAAAGGTCGTGATTGAAATTCATAAGAACCCTTAAAACATTTCCTTATGATGTCATGTTCCAAGTGCGGCGGGGCAACCCATGGGTATAAGTGCGATATGTGTGGCACTGAATCCGCAAACCATATCCCCACACACCGGTGCGGCGGCGATCACTGCATGCCCAAGTGTAAAGGATGCGGAGAGGCACAGGTTAAATGCACCTGCGAATAACCGGTTTCCATCGTTTTCATTGTTTTAAATAAAAATCCCCTCACCTTCATCGACGGTTCGATGAAGGTGAGGGGTTGTTTTTTTACCTCCTTGTGCGCCATCAAAGGCGCATTCAGTACATTCGGTTTTTCACCAGGATCGTCTGGTCGCGCTCGGGTCCGACCGACACCATAACAATGTTGAGCTTTGCTGCGCGCTCCAGATAGTTCATGATGGCACGCAGCTCTTTCGGGAGCTCCTGGATTGACCGCATTCCAGAGATCGTGCGTTTCCAGCCGGGAAACTCATCGTACATCGGTACGCAGGATCGCAGGATGCGCGAATCCGCGATAGCGGTCGTGAGCACCGAACCCTTTCGCAGTGTTCGATCGCCCAAGCAGTAGTCGGGGCCCTGATAGGTGTAGGAGCCGGCGACCTTGATGGTGTCGACTTCGTCGAGCACGTCGAGTTTGGTGAGTACCACGTTCGGTCCCGAGAACTGCATGGAGTAGCGAGTGAGCGGCAGATCGAGCCAGCCGATTCTCCGTGGCCTTCCCGTTGTTGCGCCGTACTCGTTGCCGGTGATGCGGATCGCCACCCCTTGTCTGAACTCGTCAGGATCGTTGACGGTTGCCGCGGTAAAGTACTTCTGTTCGGTGTCGCGACTTACCCCCTTCATGTTGCAGTGATGCTCTGACGTTTTCCCTCCGAGTTCAGTAGGGAACGCGCCGTCGCCTACCCTGGTCATGTAGAAACCCTTCAAGATGCCCAAGGTAAGGTCAATGTCGCGTTCCCGAAGCCCAGCGCCGCGGGCAAGGCCTGCGACAGTAGTGTCACAGGCCGTGACGTGCGGGTATGTGCCGTGGTCGATGGACAGGAGATTACCCTGCGCTCCTTCAAGAAGGATGCGCTTTGATGCGGCCAACGCCTCCCGTACCAGTTGATCCGTGTCGGTGATGTGATCTTTAAGAACGTTCCCGTACTCGCAGTACCGCGCGATGATCGCGTCTTGGTTGAAGAACCCGTCGGCCCGGTAGAAGCGACCGTTCTCAAGATCTTCCTGGTGCAGGATTTCCTTGACGCGTTCAGGGTCGGCAAGCGAGAGGAGCTTGCGTTTATCCCGCACATTCTTCTCGAGCTTATCTTTAAACGTGTCAGGGTCCAGAAGATCGCTGACCACGAGTCCTGCCCGTCCGTAGTGGTCAACGTAACAGGGGCCGATGCCCTTGCGGGTGCTGCCGATACGTTCCTCGAGGGCGCTTTCGCGCAGCCGATCCATCACCAGATGTTGCGGAAGGACCAGTTTCGCATTGCAAGAGATACGGAGGTTTTCGAAGCTTAACCCTTCGCGGTCGAGAATGGCGAGTTCGCTACAGGCGATGCGAGGGTCAAACGCTACGCCCCTGCCGATCATGTTCACCTTGCCGCTGCAGTCGTGCAGGATCCCGCATGGCAGCAGGTGAAAGACGTACTCCTTGTCCTTGATGCGGATGGTGTGGCCGGCATTGGCGCCTCCGGTGCCGCGGGCGATGATATGCGCCCAGGGAGCGAAGTAGTCGGAAAGTTTTCCTTTGCCGGTGTCACCGAACTGATTGCAGACCACCGCGAGGACGTCTACGTTATTCAGAAGTCGTGAGAGTGTGAGCATGGTTTACCCCCGCGGATAGTTCGGAGCGTCTTTGGTGATTTCCACGTCATGGGGGTGCGCTTCAACCATCCCCGACGTGGTCGGTCGACGGAAATCGGCCTTCAGATGAAGCTCATCAACTGATGCAGCCCCGACATAGTGCATGCCGCCGCGAAGCCCGCCGAGACGTTGCTTGAGGGCTTTTGCCAGTTCGCCTTGGTAGGGCACGACACCTTCAATACCTTCGGGTACCACATCGTCGATGGAAAGGCCCGCTTGGCTGTATCGTTCTCTGGAGGCAAGGTTCTTTTCCATCGCTCCCATCGATCCCATGCCGCGGTAGTCTTTTACCTGTTTGCCGCGATAGGTGGACACCTCGCCCGGGGTTTCTTTGGTGCCAGCCAAGAGCCGACCCAACATGACACTGTCAGCTCCCACCGCGAGCGCCTTGACGATATCTCCGGAATGCCGGATACCGCCGTCAGCGCATACCGGAATGCCCAATCCACGCACGGCACGTGCGCAGTTGTACACGGCAGTTACCTGCGGACAGCCAATGCCGGTAACGACCTGTGTGGTGCAAATTGATCCTGGTCCTTGGCCGATTTTTAAGCCATCGGCACCTGCTTGGGCCAGACGCTTTGCAGACTCTGGTTCGGAGATGTTGCCGACGACCACGTCCACCTGCGGGTAGCGGCGCTTGAGTTCTGTCAGGGTGCTGATGACTGATTTTGTGTCCGCGTGAGCCTTGTCGATGACGAGCACGTCGACCTGTTTCTGCACGAGGACTTCCGCGCGCTCAAGTTCTGCTTCGCCGTCACCAATGGCAGCGGCGACGCGGAGTCGCCCTTGGGCATCCACGTTATAGGTTGAGGAGCTTCCGGACTTGACGCGAGCTACGTCAGAGAAGACAAACATTCCCACAAGGCGCTGCCCTCCATCCACCAGCGGCAGGATTTTTTTCTTATGCTGCCGCATGATGGAATACGCATCCTCCAGTGTGACATCAGGGGGTGCGGTAATCGGCTTTGGCGTCATGACCTCGGAAGCGAGTCGGGAGGGATCGTCGCACATGTCGAAATCGTTGCGCGTGAGCAGCCCCACTAGTCTTCCCTCCGTATCGACGATCGGAAAACTGTGAAATGGGTACTTCTTTTCCTCGCGACGTTTGAGGATGCTCTCGATGGTCTGGTCATCACGCATCGTTATGGGCCGCTCGATGAGCCGTCCGGTGAGATGGTACTTCGCCCGTGCGACGTGGAACGCTTGTTTCTTGGGCGTAAGACCGCGGTGGATAACCCCGATACCGCCGATCTTGGCAAGTTCAATTGCCATCTCATATTCGGTGACGGTATCCATCGCTGCGCTGACAATCGGAATCAGAAGCGGGATATTCCGCGAGAACTTGGTTGACAGGTTGATGTGATCCCGTTCAACCTCGGAGTACCCAGTCTTGATTCGGATGTCGTCGAAGGTGAGCGAGTCCCCACGTTCTTCCACCTTGCGGAAGAACGCGTCCATAGGCAGTTCGGGTGTCATGGGTTAACCTCTCGTTGTTTTAGGAAGGACGGTTTAATGCGTTTTTTACCTATCCTCATGTTAAGGTGCGATACGGCCATACCTTAATGGAAAGTCTGTATTCAGGCAAGGAGCCTGCTTGACCCCGTTAGAAGCAATGCTTCTAACGGGGTTGACACTGTGTGAAAACTCGTGCTAACTTTCCTGTTGTATCAATTTTTTAATCTCTAACGTTACTGGAGGTCGTATGAGCAGATGGGATCAACTGGCGAGCGACGCAGCAATTGATGAGCGGGCAAAAAAAGCGCTTGAGTCGCATAATGTCACGGTGCATGTGGTGAACACTGGTGCTGAAGCAAAAGCAAAGGCGCTTTCTATAGTCCCCAAGGGCGCTGAAGTAATGACGATGACCTCGATGACCCTTGAGACCATTGGTCTGACAAAGGAAATTAACGAATCCGGTCAGTATGACTCGGTGAAAAATAAACTGACTGCCATGGATCGAAAAACACAGGGGAGCCAGATGCAAAAGCTCGGAGCCGCACCAGACTGGACTGTCGGCAGCGTGCATGCGGTAACCGAAGATGGCATCTGCGTCATTGCCTCAAATTCAGGAAGCCAGCTCCCTGCGTACGTCTACGGCGCAAGCCATGTGCTGTGGGTTGTTGGTGCGCAGAAAATTGTAAAAAATCTTGACGCAGCTTTGCAGCGCATCCGCGAGTACAGCTTGCCGCTTGAGAGCGAGCGTGCGCGCAAGGCATACGGCGTTCCCGGTAGCGCAATAAATAAGTTGCTGATTATCAACAATGAGATACAGCCCGGCAGGCTCACCATGATTATCGTGAAAGAGAAATTGGGGTTCTGATGGGAGACCCTGCGCTAAGGGCGGGGGATCCCGCACCATCCGCCAGGGGCGGAGGTGCGGGGTTAATACTTGTACCTGCTCGACTGCGCCTTCGGCTTGTCTCGCAGACAAGTATTAAAAAGATAAAGCCGTTCGGTTTGTTGCCGAACGGCTTTTCGGTTGTGCGAAGGGCCCCTGAAGCCGGGCCGCCGTTATCCCAAGAAGGCGGCTCTGGTTCCTGAACGCTGCAGGGATTCGTAGAAGTCGATGACTTCCCTTTCGTTATCAGCCCCTTCTTCGAAGTGAGCGATGGACTCGCCTTCACAGTAGCTGATGAGCTCCTCCATGTCTTCCAGCAAGCCCTCGAGCTCTTGATCAAGCTCGACTGCGATCGCGGACTTTGGCGGAACGAGTTGGGCCTTTCTGCCTCGCGCGCTCATGGTCCCTCCGTAAGGAAAAGAGCACAGTTACCAAGTGTATACCGGAACGGTCGAATATACAACACTGGCAGGTTTTGTCAACCCATTCGACACCACGGTCCTGAGCCTGTCGTCCTTCGAGTTCCTCTCTTCGAGCCTGAGGCTCTTCAGAGCCGAACGGCAGGACGACCCTGAGTGGATCGAACGGGTCAAGCCGCGGCCTGTTAAAAAACCAACCCGCCTTTTGTGAAGGGCGGGTTGGTTTGACGTGCTACTGCTGGGGAGTCAAGAGTTTTTCTACTTCTTCGTTAAGTTTGTCCCTTGTTCCTGGTCCGACAACACCAAGCTGCTCAAGGCGATGGTGCTTCTGGAATGCGAGCACTGCTTGACGTGTTTTTGTTCCGTAGTATCCGGTTACCCGTTCACTTGCCGATAGAAACCCTAATCGCTGTAAGGTTAATTGCAATAAGCGCACCTCGTCGCCAACTGAACCAGGAGCAAGGTAGCTTCTGAATAAAGGTTCAGCCGTGGTAAAACCTCGAACAGCAACCCCGATCGGGTCTCCGTCCGGATAGCTTTCAGCGAGCGGCAGGATGACGACATCCCTGAATTGATAGTTGCGATCTCGAAAGTCTTGCTCGGTCGTGATCCATCGTTTTTTGCCTTGATCAAGGAGATATACCTTGGGGCTGTTGGCGTATTTTATGAGGGTGCCGTCAGGATGTCTTGTGATTGAGTTGATGATCGCAGTTCCGTCAGCGTATATTGCAAGTTTCGCATCGCTTATGACTCGGACATTGCGCCACTGGTAGCCCAGTCCTTCAAATGTTTCTCCATCCTGAATCCACCATTTCCGGTTGTTGTAGATGAGATACACTTTACTGTCGCTTGCTTTGACGAGCATGCCGTCAGCGATGGGCAGGTCAGAGTAATCAACAACTGATCCAATGGTGAAAGTGCCGATTGAGTCGAACAAGCGAATATCGCTCCATTGGTACTTTTTCCCCGCAAACACGTCAGCGTTCAGGATGGGGCGCAACGTGCCGCCCTCATACACATATACGGTGGCGCTGCTCCGCGCCTTTACGAGCGACCCTTCAGAGAGTTGCTGCGGTGAGGGTTCGGTTGGCGGCGGCGTTGTTGGCGGCTGCGCGCCTTCGGTCGCAGCAAGGGTGATAATCGCGCTGATGGGCACGGTCGCTGCTCCTTGAGCGCTGCGGTACTTTATATACACGCGCTTCTCTCCATTTCCTTCAGTAAGCGTCCAGCTCTTGGTTCGTGCATATGGCTCCCATTGAGCACCGGTGAAGGCGGCTGAAGTTGAAATCATCATTTCGCTTGCGCCGTTTGCGAAGAGGTTAAGGGTGACTGTGCGAACGGTGGTCTGTGTCGCTCCATTATTAATGGTAATTGAATCAGAGGATGGCGTCGTGCTGCCGCCGCCTCCGGCCACGCATGATCGAGCCGTGGTTGACGAGGTAAGGACCACTGTTTGCGTAAAGGTTATTGTCGTTGCCGAGCCATCACACTGTGTTTCTACGTTCAGATCATTTTGAATAACGTATCCATTCGCCTGTTTCACCGTTAGGTTGTCTCCCGCGTCCAGCGTGAACGTTGCCGTACTGTTCGACACTGTAAAGCTGTTAATACCGGTCGTGGAGCTGATGGTATAGGTAACCGAGGGGCTGGTCAGCGTAATCTCAATAGTCTGGCCAGCCGTAAGCTGCACGTCTTGCGAAAGCACCGCGAACGGCGCGATGAGCAAGGCCAGTGCGACTGCTAATACGCGTAATTTTTTCATACCCCTAAGTTCTGAAACTCTCAATTACTCGCAACTTGTGGATGTGAACTGCAAGCCAAAGGTTACTGAAGTCATTGCGCTTGCAGAGGTTGCGTATGCATAGACCCACTCACCGGCTGTGGTTCTCATCTTTATGCAAGTTGCAGCTTCGGCAACCAGATCGCCCAGCGTTAAAGTCGTAGTGGCATTTGCTGCTGCTCGTTCACCGATGGTTAAGTTGGTACTCGTTGCCGTACCCCCGACCACGAGGGCAGTTGAAGAGGCAGTACCGCCAACCGTAAGCGCACCACCAATTTGCACGGCATCCTGAACAAAGAGGTCGCCGCCCGCAAGATTCAAGAAGTTTGCGGTTCCGCCGCTGCCGATCCAGAGAGAAACGCTACTCGTTGCCTGACTATTGAAGAATGCATTGCCGCTCACGAGTAAATCTCCGCCCGCAAAATCCCAGCCGGCCGGTTCAGTGATATCAAACCCGACATAGAGGTAGGCAGTGGAGGTTGCGGAGCTTCCAGTGGCCGTGTTGAAGAACAGTGTTCCATCAATTTCAGCACCGTCTTGCACAAAGAGATCACCGCCGGCAAGGTTGATATTAGTTGCCGTTCCTCCTGATCCGACCCAGAACGCTGTTGACGATGTTGCCATACCATTGAAGAACGAAACGCCGCTCACAATAAAATCACCGCCAGCAAAGTTCCATCCAGTGGGTTCAGTGATGTCAAATCCGACGTAGAGGTAGGCAGTGGAGGTTGCGGAGGTGCTGGTGACCGAGCTCATTGTTGAAAGACCAGTCACGTCCAGGGTTCCGCCGGTATTAACGTTGTTTCCTATAGTAGTTGCAGCATAGACGCCGGCAGCCACGAATATGCCGAGTACGACCTGAATGAAAAGTGTTTGAAAAGAAGCTCGAATAAGTCTCGCCTTTTTGGTTTTTCTCATAGTTTATGCACAGGTTAGAGTTTATTATGTTGACGCTTCATATAGTATATCATAATTTTGCAATTCAGGGAAGCCTTGCGTATGCGGGGGTGAATGCGGAAACGAAAATAACCCCGAGCTTGCCGAGGGGTCTTGCCCGCCGAACCATTCGCCTGTCATCCCGAGCGATCTTCGGCGCCGGAGGCGACGAGGAGCCGAGGGATCTCGATGAACTGGCAAAGATCTATAAGTAAAGGCCGGATCCCTCCACTCCTCGCTTTCGGCTCGTCGGTC
>CAZQTS010000044.1:0-7803 GCA_964596475.1 uncultured Gammaproteobacteria bacterium | reverse complement strand
GACTCTGACTCAAGGAGACGCAGGGGCTGATCGTAGATGGCCACGGCCAGACGGAGGAGGCGGAGGGGGTGGTGGAGGAGTCCCGCCACCACTACTCGTATTAACGAAAACTCTGGCAGTAAGCCAAGGACCTGGAGTGTAGGGTGTACAAGGCCTGCAAGCCCGGACATGGTAGTAGAAGGTTCCATCTCGGTTGAAGGTAAATGTGTAGGACGTACCGGAAACGCCCGTGTCTATATAGTTGTGGACTGAAGGGCTCTCTGGATTACCGTCGTCGCTGATTCGGAAAGTATAGCCATTCGGCGAGCAGTTGGAGGGTGGATTCCAGGAAAAAGTCACCGCGCGCGTGTTCACCGTGTCGCCATTAGGCCAGCCCACCCCTGGGCGGTCACAGGTTCTGCCGGGTGGAGCCGGAGGAGGGTTCGGCGGCTGTGGAGGCTGAGGTGGTTGTGGGGGAGGTGAACCGGGGGGAGTAGCGTATCGAGCCCTCAGGGCACCCCTATCGTAGTCATTGATGTGCCTTCGCTCAAAATATGGCAGCCTGAACCACATGACTGCGTTACGAAGAAGAGGGTTATTTTCCGGATCATTCTCGCTGCTGTGGTGGAGCCCTAGACAGTGGCCAAGCTCTTGAGCCACGGCCGTATACAGATCCAACAACCCCCCGTTGTACTGCATCGCAAAGTTTGTGTTAATCTCCACAGAACATCGGTTAAAATATGATTCAGTTGTCGTGAATATATCCGGGTCGCTAAATGCGCATGCCGGTGCAGAGTTACCATGTGTTGAACATGCACCCAAACGACTAGCGTATACGGTGATAGGTGCCGAAATATTTGAACTTTCGGTGAGTTGTATCGAAGCACTAACAGCATTCCAGTCGTCTATGCTCTGACGAATTACTTGCCTCCATCTTTGGTCTAATACACTACCAACTATGTATACAGGTACAGGTGTATTCTGCCACCTCAAATGTAATAATCTATATTGTGCAGCTTCATGGTAACTGTAACTTTCAACCGAAATGATAAGCAATAATAAAATGCTGCATGCGAGGGCGACAACGAGTCGAGTCAGGATTTTGGAATAGGTTGCAGGCTTCAAGCGAATAAGTGAGCCTGGCATTTATACGAATCCCAAGAATTTCTCTTTAGAGAGCAAAAGAACGTGCCTCTCATTGAGGTTTGCGCGCGATTTCCAGTAACTGAGTGGCCGTTTCGCCTGAGTTTACGTACGCCTGTCCATTCCTAATGATGACTGGCAGTTTGCCTTCCAGAGAACCAGCAGTTAGACCAACAACGTAATAAATCTGTGTTGCTGGATCGCTTTTCAAGAACGCAACAAAGGTTTCCCCAACCACGAACGTGGCTGAGTGGCTCGTCCTTCCCCCCCGAATCGTGATTTTCCCATTGAGTGGCGCCTGGTCGTCCTTGCCACCTCGCGCAGTAACGGACTGAATGACTTCGATCAGGAAGTTACTTGAAGACGTGGGAATGACGAAAGATGGGTTCTGAGGGTCGGGGAAAATAGCGCCCTTGGTTTGATCGAGTTCAGCAATCACACGCCCATAGACGATGTACTCCGCAGCTTGGCTGAGAGCAAGGTATCTCGCCTTTTGACCAGAGATGTCCGTGCCAAATAAGAGCTTGGCGGCGTATCCTCGACTAGCCTGGAAGACGTTGAGCTGATAGAACCCGATCATCGCGACTACGATGACAGCGGTAATGGCAAGCCAACGAGCAACAAAGCGAATCATAGCGTTCATCACTTTCCAGCAAAATGCGAAAGGCGAGCACAGCGTCACCGCAACCCGCCTGAATATAGCGTATTCTGTTCCACCGCCCCACCCTGGCTGTTCTCACACCAAGCGGGCGACCTTCCACCTTATAGCACTACTGCCAGCGCTTGTCAAGATTGTACGAAAGGCGGACAAGAGAAAGTCGCGTCATGCCAACCTCCCGCTCCTCCAGGAGGAGAGGAGCCTTGCTCGGACTACACAGCCAACCGGCAGTCATGCAGCTCTGCTGCCAGTTTCACCGGGGAGGCGCCCACGCGTACGCACGGGAGCATGGACCAGAGACACGGAGTTGTCAAGTAGCTTGGCTGTGGGCTTATAAGTCTATGGGGGCTATGCTTCCTCTGCACCTTGCTCCCCAAAGGGGGTGGGTGGGAGCCGCCGCCACCTGCGAAACGAAGTGGAGAAGTTACCTTGTAGCGGTTGAGTACCAACCGCTACCTCTTTTAGCTCTCTGGTTCGTCTTGGTGTTTCCCTTCCAGAATCCGCAGGAAGGTCGCAGCGTTGACGATCTTGATCCCTTGGTACTCTGTCAGTGTCAGCAGGTCTTCGTCCTCGCTGACCAGGTACGCGGCTCGGGCAGCTTGAGCTGTGGCCAGGAATTTATTGTCCTTGGGGTCGCGTGAGACCGCCTCGATGGTGCCGATCTCCACGATGTCGGCTTGAGCAAAGAGGTCGAGCAGTTGGACCATCCCTCGTCCAACGATGGTGCGGTACTTGCGCTTGATGGCAGGGCGATCGAGGACCTCCAGAATCTCTTGGAGGATAGGCTGGGAAAGGTAGAGCTCGTAGCTCTCGGCGTGATCGAAGATCAAGCGCCCCCACAGGCCGTGGGGGTTGATCAGACCCCGAACGAAGACCACGGTGTCAAAGACTACTCGGAGCATCTTTGCGACGAACGTCCTTTATCGCCTGGTCGATATCGACGTTAATCTCCTCCTCGCTGTGCTTGGCCGCTGCTTGGCGGGCTGGGGCAAAATACTGGTACAGCTCTTTCAACCAGGCTGAACCCTTCGCTGCTGCGCTCACCCGCACTGGTTTGATCCGTAGCTCGCCTTGAGCCAAGGTGATCTGCAAGTACGATTGCTCATCAATCCCCAGCTCCTTGCGAAACTCCGAGGGGATCGTGATCTGACCGCTTCTTAACTGTCGAACGATTCTGGTCATAGGTGCTTTCTCAGGCATCTTCACCACCTCCTGTTGGGTGAAGTGTGTAATCTACATAAATACCATTAGTGTATTTTCGCAGATTCTAAGCAAACTGTCAAGTAGGCAGGCCGAGCGCCTCGCTGGCTAAGGCGCCCGGCTTTCGTTCACCGCAATGGTTACTTGCCGTTCGGTCGGTAGGAGCAGGAGCTGCCGTCTGGAGTCCTCTGATGGCAGCTCCAGAAGGCTCCGTGCTTGCCTTGAACCCGTTCCATCGGCACCTGATGTACCGCACAGACTGGCACGCTGTCGTGGTTGCCGTTGGCCTTCTGGTACTGCTCGTACTTTAAGCCGTAGACCTCGACCACCCGGTCATAGGTGGCCTTGACCCAGCCGAAGACTGCTTTAGCCTTGGTCGGGTCATCGGTGGTCCCCAGCACTGTGTGCTTGCCATCGGTGGAGAGAATCACCTGATAGGTTGTTTGAGCCATAATCCTCACCCCCTTTCTTTAGAGCTTATGAAGGCTCTTGCCTTCGATAGCTGCTCCACTTCACACAGCGGAGCGCTGTCAAGGAGGAACACGCTGAGCTTGCTAGAGCGTGGGAAATCCTTGACAGAGAGAAGCGACGCTGTGTGATATCTGCTAGCGGTCGGAACGGGTGAGGGTTGCTGGAGGACAGATCAGCTCAAGGTTCCTGCTGTTCATGCGCTTGTGATGGCGGCGGCGGGGGTAAGAATGAAATCTTGCAGTAGCGGCGCGGACACCGCGCCGATCAGTCGTTGACCAAAGTCACGCGACGGCCAAAAGGCCAGTACGACAGAGGGGGTCGGCAAATATAGGCGAGCAGACGAGCACGTAGGATCACTCTACAGCCCTCGATAGAGAGTCGGCAGTGTTTCCTGTACCCCCGTTTGCACGGCGCTTCCCGGTTCGCCCGTGTCAGTTCACAATCAGAACCGGCTCTCCCAGAGTCTCTGAGGAAGCAAGCGAGCGTGAAAGTGCGGTAAGCAGATGGCGGAACGACACGAGGAGTGGCTGCCATCGCAGCAACCAGAACGGGATCAGGGTTACAGATTCAACGAATGCGCCAGAGAGGCGAGCAGCCCCGGCAAACGACCTATACCAGGATGAACGCTGAGCAGCACTGCCGACTGGCCACCGTTCGTACCCTGCTGTTCAGCGCCATTGGTGCACGCCCTCGCCTCCTTGAGGCACTATCCTTGCCGTTCCCGTTAACGGCGCCTCCAAAATTCTGAATTACTGAGCTTGACAAGCCATTGGGCCGTCAGTACACTACTGCGAGTCCGCTGAGTCGGCCAGAGGGCAGCGGGTCACGCGGCCTACTGTGCCTCACATAAAACCGTGATTGCTAGTTGACGTTCACCGGCGCTCGAGCGCAGACTGCTGGGTGTCCAAACCACCACAGTCGAGCGGGAGGCGCCGATGAACGCCGAATGGATTATAACCGTGTTCGTGCTGACGGACGAGGTGATGGAGCGCCTGGAGCACCGCAGCCACGCCCTGGCGCAGGTCCCGGACGCAGAGGTGGTCACCGCGGCCATCGTGGCCGCCAAGTACTTCGGCAACCACCACGAACGTGCCCTGCAAATCCTGCAGCAGTTGCATTATCTCTCGGGACGGCTCAGCGTCTCGCGGTTCAACCGCCGGCTGCATGCGCTAGCGGACTGGATCAGCTTCATCCTGACCACCCTCGGCGAATTGTTGACCCAGGGCACCTGCTTTGTCGTCGATAGCATCCCGGTGCCGGTCTGCAAGCGGGTCCGTGCCCGGCGCTGCCGCAAGCTGCAGGGGCGGCCCTTCTGCGGCTACTGCGCAGCCAAACGTGAGAAGTTTTTCGGCTGGCGCTTGCATCTGATCTGCACGCCGGCTGGAGTACCCGTCCGCTTTGAGCTGCTGCCAGCGGCCTGCCATGATCTGACGCCCGTTCATGAACTGACCTTCGGCTTACCGGCGGGCGCCTGCGTATACGGGGACAAGGCCTATAACAGTGCCGACGACGAGCGGACGATCTTCACCGACACCGGCGTACGCCTGGTGCCACTCCGCAAGGCGAACATGCGTCCCCATGACTGGGGCGACGACATGGACCTGCGCCGCTACCGCCACACGATCGAAACCGTCAACAGCCAACTCGAAGCTATGGGTGTCCAGCGGCTCCATGCCCGGACCAACCTCGGCTTCAGCCTGAAGGTGCAAGCCTCCCTGCTTGCGGTCGCTTGCACTAACGCCGACTAGCAATCAGGGTATAAATTGAATAACACCGCGACCGGTGTGACCGAAGCTGAAACAGCCACCGTAATGTTACCTAACTTATGTGAGGCATATTAATCTCAAAGGTCCGGCCTAATGGGTATGTCAGGTATTGCCGTATTCGTAAGGCAGCGATTTTTTGGTAGTTGGGACAGAGCACTCACCTCCGTCTCTCTGTTCGCATCTCTTATTGGTGCCGCCGTAACTGTCTCTCTTCTTAGGTACCCAGATCAGATACCGTACTACATAATTTACCGTGATCTAGGGGTGCTAATCGGGTTGCTCATCATAAGCGCTGTACTATTGGTTAGATTTATCCGACAGGAGGTTACTCTCACAGCCAAAATGCATGCGCAGGAGGTCGCTCGCGAAGCGCAGATACAGATGGTGGAGAGCCAATTAACAGAATTGTCCAAGCATTTGAAGCTGGAACCCAAATCGTTTCAGGAAGCACACATTTTAGTGCATAACTATCGGGACGAATTATTCAAAACTTATAGTGACCATCTGATTGTCCACCAATTAACTAGGGACGAACAAAGATTGTTTAGCCGCATTTGTGATTATGTCACCGACAGTATTAGAGACTCTCTTCTACATTATTTTAGATTTAAGCGCATAGACATTGGGGAGGACGTACATGTTTCGGTCAAACTCGTAGTCTCGCCGTCTGCTGTTATTGAGCATATTCCCAATATTAAGGAAGAAAAGAAGCGCCAAATTCAAACGAAAAATAAGTGGATCATTACTATTTACAGAGACCATTATACGTACCTGCACCACAGAGATAGAGAAACGCACTCCAGTATCTATTCGATAGATGGCAATACCGCATATCATCACATCGTCAACTTGGGCCACCAGTGCTTTGTGTCCAATGATCTGCGAAGCATGGGGCCTACATACCATAACGAGAATCCGAACTGGCGCCAACACTACAATGCCGCGCTGGTGGTGCCGATCAGATATCACTGTGAGGATGTCGAAGCATGTAGATGTTTTGGCCTTCTTACCGCGGATAGTCTGAATGAAAAAAGACTAGCTCTTTACGATGAATGCATTTGCCGAGACATCATGGCTCACGCTGCTGATCTACTTGCTACGTTCTTTGTCTTACTAATGCTCAGCAAACACATACCCATTAATGTTGCGAATTTGAGTGGGCAATAAGGGGAGTGGTATGGTGCTTGCCGGGAGGACAAGCGACTCGCGAGGTCAACATTCTCCCGGGGATGGTACGATGCCGCTCTCTGTCAGCCTGATGGAGCGAGCTTTGGGCCGGGTGCGCGGGTTTGTTCCGGGACTGTTTCAGTCGTGGCAGCACTTCGTGACTGTGCCGCTGGCGCTGATGCAGGGCGAGGAAGCCTGCACGCGCTCGGGGCTGCTCGCTTCTGGCCCAGTTCTCGGCCGGGCCTCACACCCGAACATTCGACCAACTCCTGGCCACTTGAACGGCCACAGTCGCGAAAGCAGTGACATGCCGAATGGTGTACACTCAGTACTTCACAATTTTGGTGAGGTGACTACCGGAAACGGAAAGGCCAGCGAGTTGATCAGATGATAGCGCGCGAGGATGGCTGCCAACCAGAGGGCGCGCAGGACGGCCAGCCGACCGTGCGTCTGAAGCCAGGTCTGGGCGGTGGCCGCCAGCGGTGTGGGCACGGCGGCAACGAGCACCGCCTGGAGATAGACCCAGAGGTTGGTGAGCCGCACGGCGAGGCCCATCAGTCAACAGAAGCCTGTAACACGCAGGCGTGAGGAGATTCGAATGGCGGAGAAGAAGGAAGCGGTGGGCCGGACCAAGGAGGCGAGCAGTCTGCCGGCAAGTGACGTCCAAAGCGTAGCCAGTACCTTAGCTGCTATGTTTATTGCCGACACTGTCAATAAAGGCAAAACGGTCGCGATCCCAAGCCTAGGTGTAACGATTGACAAGGGGGATCTCGAAAACCCTGACTAGTCATTACTCGTGCCATTACTTAAGTCCGCAGTTGTAATAGAGATGCCTAAGCAAGGAATCTCTATTGTATTCCCATCGCGTAGGTTGTCGGCTAACGCCATCGCGGCTAACATACCAGCAACGCCCTCAACACCTTTAGGCGGCTGGTGTGACGATGCCTGAGATGGCTCAACAACAGATGCACGTTGTTCTGATGTTTGCATCGATCCCTCTATGCGTTGTTTAAGGCTTGGAGTATACTCGGGTCGGCGTTCTGTCATTGTAGTACTGGCTGCACTAACACGTCATATGGTATGAATTATCACAGTGAAACACAATAGGACTAATCTATATCGTACTACATCAGTTAAGATGTGAGCCTGCTCGTCTGTGTCTAAGAAACACTACAGAATGATTAGGCTGGGAGATAGCCGCCACGATGACGGTTGGCTGACAGCTCAGAGTCTAGGGGAAGCAGCCGCACGCTCAAGTTGTATATTCGAAACCTCCAAGTGGCCCGAAGACTTGTACTGGGCCACCGCCTGCATCGTTAACATCGACAGGTCGGATGGCGTGTTGACCGCCTCCTAAGAGGATACGCCCTCTGCTGGACGGCAGCCGTAAAGCGCTATACGAACTCCAGGCACAATTTG
>CAZQTS010000043.1:0-7899 GCA_964596475.1 uncultured Gammaproteobacteria bacterium | reverse complement strand
CTTGTCGAGACGAGCCAGCTTATGAACTGGATTGCAGCTACCACAGCGATCGCGGCTAGTGCAACGATGATGAGCCATCGCAGGACGTGTCCGACAAAAGGCCACTCGCCGTTGAAAGGTGGCAGATCGTTAACCATCAGTGGCAGGTCCCACACCAGGTACCTAAGGAAGGACGCGGCTATCGTTACCCCATGCCAGGTAACCTGGAGAACCGGGACAAGCCACATTACGATAACGACGGCCGCTAGACTGTGCGCAAGATTGCGCATCCGCCTGGCCATCGCTTCCGCAGCTTTTTTCGCTTCCTCAGCTTTTTTCGCTTCCTCATCTTTTTTCGTTGCCGCAGCTTTTTCCGCTGCCGAAGCTTTCTCCGCTGCCGAAGCTTTCATCTGCATTCGCCACGCGAACAGATAGAGCGCAGCCGGGACCAGGGCGATCAAAAACGAGGTGAGGTACCAGTGTTCGGAAAACATCCACACAACTCCTTTCCAAACCCTTGGGATTGTCCAGAAAAGGACAACCACAAGGGCGGTGAGCAGGCATGCGCCTGCGTATGCGATTTCGATCACAATCCTTACTGGCAGCGGAGTAGGCGGGTAGCCAGACTTCCTGCGAGACTGCTGCTCGAGGAAGTAAAGCAAGAGGTCAAAACTTGCCGCGATGAGGAGTCCTCCCGCGACCAGTACCCACAAGAAGCTGTAACCTTGCAGCCATTCCATGGTGCTCCCCTCCTTGTTAAAGAGGTGCATTGCGTGATTTGAAATGAACGACACCTGTCGTAGCTCAATGCTACGGCCTAGTTAGGTTAACATGAAATTATACATTCTATAGCTGTTTTTGTCAAGCTTGCGCTGCCACACAAAAAAACTTTCCCTTACTCAAGGATTGCTCATGAAACAGACCCTCCTCTATTTTGACCTACGCACCAGAACGCCATGGGCGTAAACCCGTGGAGCCTCACTCTGAAAAGCTGGCTTCGAAGTCAGCGAGTAATTTCCTTTGGTTTGAAGTAAGTTTAGTCGGTACTGCGACATGGACTGTTACGTATTGATCGCCCCTGCCTCTGCCGGTTAATTTCTCAAAACCCTTGTTGCGGAGAATGAAACTTGTTCCGCTCTTCGTATGTCCTGGTATTTTCAGCTTCACCGGTCCGGTTGGGGTAGCGGCTGCAATGGTACCGCCCGCTATGAGGATTGAGAGCGGCACCTCTTCCTTGCTCTTGATATGGTAGCCATCGCGAGTGAATAACGGATGCTCGCCGACTCGGACGCGGACATAGAGATCGCCGGCAGGTCCGCCAAAGAGACCAGCTTCGCCCTTGCCAGTGAGTCGGATAGTCCGAGAGTCATCGATGCCGGCAGGGATCTTTACGTGCAAACTGACTCGCTTGTTTCGCACGGTAGCGCCGCCACACCCGGTGCATTTTTTATCAGCTCGTTTTCCTGTGCCGTTGCAGTGAGCACAGGCGATCTGCGTTCGGATTGAACCGATAAATGATGTGCGGGTAGCGGTCATCGTGCCTGTGCCTCGGCACTGCGAGCAGGTCGAGATTTTTGCCGACGGGTCGTTGCCGGATCCGCGGCATACGTCACAAGCTATTTGCAGCGAGAGATTTAATTCCTTCTCCGTTCCGAAATACGATTCGTCGAAGCTTAGGGAAAGCGTGGTTTCAACGTCATTACCTTGAACAGCTCTGCGGCCGCGTGCTGTTCGCGCCGTTCCAAAACCGAACATATCGCCCAGAACATCGCCAAGATCGCCAAAGTCGAATTGCTGCGCAGTTCCAAAATCTCCAAAGCCGCCGAACGGACTGCCCTGGTTAATGTCTTGCCATGCAAAGCCGCTTGCACCGGCCCTTTGATCAAAGGCGGTGCCGAATTGATCGTACTGATGTCTGCGATCCTTATTTCCCAGGACTTGATACGCTTCGTTGATTTCCTTGAATTTGGGTTCACTGCCCCCTTTGTCAGGATGGTGTTCGTGGGCAAGGCGCCGAAAAGCATTTTTTATATCAACTTCGCTCGCAGTACGAGGAACGCCGAGAATTGAATAATAATCCTTTGCCATTAGCTATAGTATTGTGGAGCCTACCCGTGCTTCTGACAGATGCATCTGCTTACCCTCATGCGGTTCGGCCATAGTCCGCCGACTATTTCTTGTCACCAGTTGGGGAATCCTTGACTTCCTCGTATTGTCCTTCAACAACGTTGTCCTTTCCAGATGTTTGGCCTGCCGACTCGCCGGGGTTTGCACCGGCTTTTTGCTGCTGATACATGGCCGTTCCGATTTTCTGCGCAGCGGCGGATAGGTCCTCCATTGCGCGCTTGAGTTCCTCAACCGAGCCCTTGTCCTTGATTTTTTTGAGAGCGTCAATTTTGGCTTGAATATCCTTGATCTCATCCGGCTTGAGTTTACTGCCTGCATCCTTGAGAAACCGTTCGGTGCTAAAGATAAGCGTGTCGGCAGCGTTTCTCGTATCGACCTGCTCACGCTTTTTACGGTCATCGTCGGCGTGGAGTTCTGCATCACGCTTCATCCGCTCAACCTCGTCTTTCGATAATCCGGATGAAGCAGTGATTCTGATTGACTGCTCCTTGCCAGTGCCTTTATCGCGCGCCCGAACGTTGAGAATGCCATTTGCATCAATATCAAAACTGACTTCAATCTGGGGGATGCCGCGGGGTGATGGCGGGATACCCGAGAGAATAAATCGTCCCAGTGTCTTGTTATCGGCCGCCATCTCGCGTTCGCCCTGGAGCACGTGAATTTCAACTGAATCCTGATTGTCTGCGGCGGTGGAAAAGATTTGCGTTTTAGCAGTTGGAATTGTCATGTTACGCTCAATGAGCGGCGTCCGTACACCCCCAAGTGTTTCAATACCCAGGGTGAGTGGTGTTACGTCTAAGAGCAGAACGTCCTTGACGTCGCCCTGGAGCACGCCTGCTTGTACTGCGGCGCCGAGAGCCACTACTTCATCCGGATTTATGCTCACGTTGGGTTTCTTGCCAAAAAATTTCTCTACGGTACGTGATACGAGCGGCATTCTCGTCATGCCGCCGACCATAAGCACTTCATCAATCTCGCTTGTTTTAATACCAGCGTCAGCCAAGGCCTTTGTACACGGCTCAAGAGTCTTTTCAACCAGATCGTGCACCAATTCCTCAAGTTTCGCTCGGGTCAGTTTCAATATCATATGACGGGGTCCAGACGCGTCCGTCGTGATAAACGGTTGGTTGACTTCTGTTTCGGTTGAGGAGGAAAGTTCGATTTTTGCCTTCTCTGCCGATTCTTTGATGCGCTGCAGTGCCAGCGGATCTTTGGACAGATCAATGCCGGATTCTTTTTTGAACTCCCCGATGATATAGGCGATAAGACGCTGGTCAAAATCATCGCCGCCAAGATGCGTATCGCCGTTGGTTGCCTTTACCTCGACAGTCCCCTGACCGATTTCAAGAACTGAAATATCAAACGTGCCGCCGCCCAAATCATAGACCGCGACTTTTTGATCTTTCTTTTTGTCGTATCCGTAGGCAAGCGCTGCGGCTGTCGGTTCGTTGATAATGCGCTTAACCTCAAGACCGGCAATCTTCCCTGCATCCTTGGTGGCCTGGCGCTGCGAGTCATCGAAATACGCCGGCACCGTGATAACCGCCTCGATTACAGTTTCTCCAAGCCGCGCTTCGGCATCAGCCTTAATCTTTTGCAAAATCATGGCCGATATCTCCTGTGGCGTGAATTCCTGCGTGCCCATCCGCACCGTCACTCCCTCGCCTGACTGAATAATTTTGTACGGTAAAATCTTTAAGTCATACTGAACCTCTTGATCGGAGAATCGGCGTCCGATGAGCCGCTTAATTGAATAGACGGTGTTTTCTGGATTGGTTACGGTTTGTCGCTTGGCGGTAATGCCGACGAGCCGTTCTCCCGATTTGGAGGTAGCAACAATAGAAGGCGTGGTTCGCGCTCCTTCTTTGTTTTCAAGAATTTTCGGTTTGCCGCCCTCCATCACGGCGACCGCGGAGTTGGTTGTACCAAGATCAATACCAATGATTTTTGTACCCATGGTAACGTTAGTTTCGATTATTATGTGATTGGAACTTAATGCTATTGATGAGATCCACGCTTTGCGTCAACTTATAGATCGCCAGGAACTCATTTTCAGACATCGGCGCCTGACCGATGAGCGCAATCGTTTCTTCGTAATTCAAATCAGTGAGTATGGCATTGCCGATTAAGCCCTGCGGATGTGTCACAATATACATGAGATATTTGCTGTAGCAGTGCGGACATGCCATATGCGCAGTAATATTAGTATCCGTTTCGTTAAGAATATGTATATTCATGAGCGGCACTGTCGACTGGCAGGACGGACACCGCTCAATCAATTTTAAACTCAATTGGTGAGATGAGGGTATCATATAACTATTGACTGTTGACTGTTAACTATTGACTATTAAAGGTGCGATGCTCTTGGGGCTATGCTTTTTTTATTTCTTGACCTTTATAGATACGGTTTTTGCTTTTGTTTCTTCTTTTTTGGGCATGGTAATTTTCAGAATGCCCTTTTCATACTCGGCAGTTGCCCCGTCGCCATTGACCGCAGAAGGTAAGCTGATTAAGCGGTGGAATGAGCCGGTGCGAACCTCCTTGCGGTAGTAATTCTTTTCATCAACTTCCGATTTCTTTTCGATACTCCCTTCAATATCGAGAACAGTGCCCTCGATGCTGATGGCAAGCTTGTCCGGGTCAATGCCGGCAATCGCTACCTCGGCGATAAACGCATCCCCTTTCTCATACAAGTCAATCGCCGGATTAAAGTTAGTTGCTGCCATGCCCATATCGCTGAATGCTCTTTCCATGTCAAGAAATGGCTCGTAGAACGGTGTCCATTTGATAATAGCCATAGGTTTATTGTTACTTATTAGATTTTTCTTCTGACGACGCCGGGAGTTTATTTACGGTGACTTTGGCCGGCCGAATCAAGATATCTCGTAATGTGTATCCACGCGAAAGTTCAGCCGTAATTTCATGATCCTTTTTGTCATGCTGTTGCTCGGTGTCGATCGCCTCATGCAGCTGCGGGTCAAACTGCTTGCCTAAACTTTCGATAACCTGAATATCATGGTTCTTTATAAACTGCTCCCACTGCTTTTTGATCTGAAGCAATCCTTTACACCAAGACGTTTCCTTGAGATGTTCGGGAATATGGTTCAGTGCCTGTTCGAAGGCATCCATAAACGGCAGAATCTCGTGGGCGATTTCAATGAGTTGGTACTGCTTGAGATCGTGTATCTGCCCCGTGACCTCTTTTTTGTAATTGTCGTAATCGGCGAGCGCCCGTTTCCACCCGTTAAGATATTCGTCGCGCTCCTTTCGCAACAGGTCCAGCTCGTGCGGAGCGGGTTTGATCTTTTGATCGTGTGATGGCTTCTGATCGCTCATACGTATTCGGCTACTTTGGTAAGGATGCCAAGAGTACGGTTATAATTCGTGCGAAGCGGGCTCAAAATTCCGAAGAGGGTCTTCTTTCTATTATTGCCTATGACCATCGCAGTACATTCATGGCCAAGCGGATTTTCATCGCCCAGATAAATTTTCGGCGTGCTTCCTGGCTCATCGTCCATGAATTGAGGGAGAACCGATTCCAATTTATCTATGGCGCGGCCGATCGCATACACGAGTGAAGCGTCTGCGCATTCTGGTTGGGAAAACAGATGAGAAAATCCCGTGTAATAAAAGTTGGAATTGTTTTGCGCAAGAATGCAGGCCGAGTGGCATAAGGAAGCCGCCATTTTTGCGAGTCCGCGAAGTCCGTGTTTCGTAAAAATGTCATCCAGTCGCTGCACCTCCCGCCCGGTTATATGAACTGGTTTGAGGAGATGCTGTACGTAATAGGTCAGCCCTTGCATTGTCGGCAATCTGCCGGCAGAAGTGTGGGGCTGGTAGATATGCCCTTCCTCTTCAAGCTGCGCCATTTCGTTGCGAATGGTTGCCGGGCTCACCCTCACTTTGTGCTTATGAGCAACATACTGCGAACCGACAGGCTGCGCATTTGAAAGGTAATCCTCAACAATATATTGCAGTAGGTTTTCCTGCCTTTGGTTCATAGGTGATTAGCACTCTCTGCATCCGAGTGCTAATTTCACTATACCATAGCTTTTTTCGATGTCAAGTGGCCGGCTGGCAGCGGTGTGGCAGGCAGGTGCAGGACAGGTGTTTCATCCCCCTTAAGATAAGGGGGATGAAGGGTGTTATGAACCCGACCCCGCCCCTCGCGAGGGGCGGGGCATCGGGGCGCCTGCCTTGCCGGCCACGCCCCGCCGCAGGCGAGGCTCCGCAAATGCGGGGCCGTGGGCAGGCAGGCAATAACAGTCGAGACTTACCGAAGATAGAGATCAAGCTGCTTATTAAATTCCTCGATGTCTCGGTCAACAACAGGTCGAGATAAGAGCTCACGCATGAGGGTAAGGGCTTTTTCTTTATTGCCTGTTTTGTATTCAAGCAGAACAGCTAAAAAATCGAGTCGATTAAAGGTTGGAAAGAGCTGCATACTCTCGGCAAGGAGAATTCGCGCCTTATCATATTCTTTGTTGTTTATATAGAGGACAATGAGATTTGCATACGCAAAGGGGTTGCCGTCAGTCGCAATAATTTTGAGGTACTGCTCCTCTGCTTCTCGGTTGAGGCCAAGGGACTGATAGACAACTCCAAGGTTGGTTTGCGATATGAACCACTTCGGATTCAACGCAACTGATTGTTCGAGTAAACCGCGCGCCTGATCGTACTCTTGTATCTTCATAAGCTCAACCGCATAGTTGTTGAGGAGTTCAAAACTATTTCGGACGGAATGTATGTCGTGTCCATAGAGCGTTATTGCCGATCGCCAGTCATACTCGCGTGAAAGTGCCCGCCATGCAAACAACGGGCTTGCGAGCAGTATGCTATATAGTACGACGGACACGGTGTGGGCTGGTTTGTTTTTTGCCACGGTGAAGAGCAGCGTTACAAGAAATCCCCAGAATCCGATAGACGGGAAATAGAGCCACCGCTCGGTCACCGTCATGTCAATACCGTAAATGTTCAGCACCGGCAGAATTCCGATGATGAACCAAAACAGGAAAAAAACTAAAAATCTTGACCTGAAATATTTTATGAGATATCCGATTATGATGCACACGAGAACTATGAGAGTTGCGTTGCCCCAAAAACGGATATCAGAGACCTGTGTGATGACCGCGTTTTGGTATATGGCAAGCGTTTTTGGGAATAGCAATATGGAAAAGTAACGCATGAGGATATAGGGCAGGGTGAGCATTCGTTGCAGAAGTGGCGCTTGCGAGATATACGAACCATAATCAACGATAAAGGGAATATGTGAGACAAAAAGTCGGAGCCAGAGGTAGATGAGAAGCGTTGAAGCAGTTCCTGCGCCAAAGAGCATCCAAAATTTATGCGTAGTTTTGTTAAAAAGGAAAAAATAGGCTGCGGCAATTGGAATCATGACCACAGCGCTTTCTTTCGCAAGAAGTCCTGTGAGGACAAAAAGAAAAAAAAGAGCGAGCATACGCGCTGAGCGTGCGTCAAAATGTCTTTGTTCGCCAGGGATGCGAAGAATTATCCAGAACGCGACCAGTAAGAAAAAGGTGTAGAGCACCTCGCCGATGCTCCCCATATAGACTACTGCTTCAACATTGGCAGGCTGCACACTGAAGAGCAAGCTGGTAAGAACTGCAATGAATTCAGAATACGGGACGCGGATCTTTTTTAACAGGAGACTCGTAACCAGATAGACGAGATAGACGTTGATGACGTGAAAAAAAACTTGGTACAAATGGAAGCCGAGCGGATTAATTCCCCAGAGTTGGTAATTAATAAAGTTTGAGAGTGATACCAAGGGTC
>CAZQTS010000042.1:0-7948 GCA_964596475.1 uncultured Gammaproteobacteria bacterium | reverse complement strand
CGGCCCAGCGCTCCGTATCCAGTGAGCCCGGACGCTTCGGTCGGGGCTCCGACCTCCGATCCATCGGAGCGTCGGAGCCAACCTGAAATAAAATCCTCTGCTCCCTCGTATCTGCCCTGCTCATCAAGCTTGAATCGCGCAATTTTATAGCCGGTAGGAGTGGATCGGTTCCATGAACCATGGTAAGAAACCAGAAGGTCGCTGTGAAATTCTTGTGGCCAGCCGTCCCCGGTGATAAATGCAAGTCCCAGCGGCGCTGAATGGGCAGGGATATCAATGTATGAGGGGATTTCAAATGGCTCCATGCAGGGATTTCTTTTGTAGACGCTTTGTCGGTCGAAAGCGGTATCACGAATGTTCTTGCCATAGCACAAGGGCCAGCCATAATCTTTATTTTCTTCGACAATGTTAATTTCATCCGGTGGAAGGTCATCACCCAGCAAATCCCTTCCCATTTCCGTAACCCAAATCTTCTTGGTGTTCGGATGCGCGGTCATAAATACCGCGTTGCGCAGGCCGCGCGCGAAATGTTTTACCTCTTTTGTGATGAGGTCATACACCAGTATTGCCGCGCGACGATCGTCTTTTTCATTACAGACATTGCAGGATGAACCGATGGAAATGAGCAATTGATGGTCATTCGGCGGCGGCATAACTATGATGGTACGGCTGGTATGGTTGCCTCCTGTCGGCAGGTCAGCAAGTTTCGTCTTGTTTGTCACGCTAAAGTTTTCCGGATCATAGTCATAGGAAGCCACCTGATTTTCCTCGGCGATAAAAAGCTTACACGATGGCCCGCATTTGAGCGCCAGACCGTGCGGCTTTTGCAGGTTGTCGACAATGGTTATGGTCTCGTCTGCAGCGCCGTCGGCATTGCGGTCAGGCAACGCAACCACCCGTCCCTGTTGGGGGATGCTTACTAACAGCGTTCCGTTAGGATCTTTAAGTAAGACGCGAGGCGCACCAAGGTCTTTGGCAAAAACACCGATGGTAAACCCAGCCGGCATTTGTAGGGGGAATGCTGGAGGCTTAAGTATCGGCTGTTGTCTCGGTGTGCTCGTGGGCAACAGCGTGGTAATGTCAGCAGGCGGCTTGTTGATTGCAGGGCCAATACCGCGCAAGTTTTTCCAATAAAACCACGCTGTCCAAACGATCACGGCAGCAAGAACAACGATGAAAATGTTGAGTCCGCGTCGCATATTATAGACCGAGCGCCTTCCTTGTTTTTGTACCCAGCACACCATACTCTGTTGCGGGCGGCTTGCCTTTGCAGGCGATTTTTTTGGCGCACTGGAATTTTTTGAGCGCCTGCTCGGTGAGGATGCCGAACAAGGGTGTTAACGGTTGTTTTTTTTGGATGAAACCGAGCGCCTGCAATTTCTTCTGCAGCTCGAGTACATCAGGTCCTCTCATTCCGCGTGCGAGTATTCGTGGCGGCGGCGCCGGCAAAGCCCCGCCTGCCAAAAGACGCCTTGTCTCAAGTCCGACAAATCCGTTCGCAGGCGTGATGCCTTTCGCTTTTTGGTATTTAATCACCGCACTGCGAGTAACTGCGTTAAAGTAACTGGTGGTCTTGCGACTGATAGGGAAATAACCGAGCTGTTTCAAGAATCGCTGCAGCTTTTGCACGTCAGGATCTTGCATGCCAGCGGTTAAATTGTGTGTAAGGATGAGCGTGGGAGTTGGAGGTATGGCCGGTGCAGCAACCATGATGGTTGCAAAAGCAGACTTGCGGACTCCGTTTGTTTCAATGATAACTTTTGGAGTGTAATTTCCTGCAGACGTATACTGACATACGTCGGGTGCCAAAAGCACCTTTGTCGGACTGGCTTCGAAACGTGCATCTGCTGGCATCGTAAGCGTCTCGTCATCGCCGGATTTATTGCAGTAGAACGTATAGGTTATCGTGGCGCCACTTTCGCCAGTGACTTTTGCTTGCAGTGTAGCCTTCATTGGTGCAGTACCTGTTTGGGGCGACGGGGCAAGGGTAACGGTTAACGGCGTAACCACTGGTGGTGGCGGTGGCGTGATCCCAATGCTGCCCGGGCTAGACCCTCCGCCGCCACCGCCTCCTCCTGACGGTGGCGGCGGAGGTGGTGTAGGCGGTTGGGCAATGGCTATTGTCGTTCGCGCTTCTGCGGAGAGCGCACCCATTTCTACAATCACCTTAGCTGTGTACGTTCCCGGTGTCGTGTAGCTACAGACATTGACCGCAGACCATGCATACGACGTCTTATCGTTAAAGCGAGCGGCATACGGTTGTGCGATGCTGGTGTCGGTATCAGCGCGATCGCAGTAGAAAGTATATGAAATCAATCCCACATTGTTGGCTGTTGTCTGCGCGTCAAGTGTTACATTGTGCAGTGGTGCATTGCCGGAAGCAGGCAATGCAGTTACGGTAACTGACAGGGCTGTCGGTGGCGGCGTGCGATTGTCTACGGTGACTGCGATACTTGCGGTTGTGGTATTACCAGCAGTATCCCGCGCAAAGGCGCTTAGTTGATGTGTTCCGTTGCTCACCGCCGAGGTATTCCATGACACTTGATAGGGAGCGGCTGCAATTTCAGCACCAAGAGGTATGTCATCAAGTTTAAGCTGCACGCCGGAGACCCCAAAGGTATCCGAAGCCAAAGCAGTGACCATGATTGTTCCTGAAACAATTTGGTTATCGAGCGGTTCTGCGAAACTTACGGAAGGCGGCGCCTTATCCACCACAGGGTTATTGACGGTGACGGTTACCGGCGAGCTGATGCTTTTATTTCCGGCTGCATCGCTGGCAATGGCAAAGAGGGTGTGTAAGGCGTTTGCTGCGCCGATCGTATCCCATTTTATGGCATAGGGGGCAAAGCTGTCTTCTATTCCCAAGTCCGAGCCGTCTACTTTGAACTTGACTCCAGAAACCTTAACGTTGTCTGATGCAATAGCCGCGATGGTAGCTATTCCTGATACGACGGCACCCCCTGCAGGACTGATTATTGAGACCGAGGGAGCGATAGTGTCGGAAATAACGGTGAGATCAAAACCTGTTGTCCGCGAGACCTTTCCGCCGCTCACGGTTACCGTGAGCGGGTAGGTACTTACTGGCGTTGCCACCGATGTCAAAATCTTGAGTGTCGTCTGGCAGTTCGGAGTGCAGTTTTCCGGAGAGAATGAAGCTGTCGCACCTTGCGGTAGGCCTGTCACCGAGAAGGCGACTCCTAAAGACGATCCGGAGACAAAAGCGGTGCTTATGGTGTTTGTGACCGAAGTCCCCGTCACGACGGAGACCGGACCGCTGTTGGTGACCGAGAAATCAAATGGCGGCGGAAAATATTGCATGGCGCCGAGATCCGGCTGCCTGCCGGAGAAATATCCCAGTGTCATGCCGGGCAGCGGCCCACGGCTTACGCCGTCCACGGTAAAGGGTTGCGAGAGATCTATGCCTTTTTCGAGTGCGGCACTGTACGATGTCAGCGTGAAGTCGGGATTGTCCAGTGGTTGGAATAGCCGTAGTTTTGGACTCATTACGTTATTAGCCGCGCTTGGCCAGGGTGCAGGTTGCATGTATCCTCCTGCCCAATTGTAGTCAAAATGGGCTTTAAGCACATTGGTCCACGAAGGTTGGAAGGCTCCCCACAAATTTATGCTCGAGAAAATGTTGTTCAAAAACCAAAAGTTCGGTAAGCCAAGGGTAGGAGGGAGGGCGGGATCGGTTGCTGCAAAAGTAATCGAATTCCCTTCCACTGTTATGCTGTTGTGGTAGAAATACACGGCTGCAGGCGTGTCAGGATCGTCATAGAGGGAGATATAAAGCGCATATCCCTCGGGCGTTCCGCCGGCGGTTTTTTGGGTGATATTGTAGATGCGATTCCGATAGATGTAGAGAGGCCCTTTGGTGACGCGCTTGATGCGCATGTTTTCGGTCGCCTCATAGATCAGATTGTCGTGGATTTCAATATCTACGCCGCCGTCGATCGACTGGGTGCCTGAACCGAGTAGGTTATGAATCGTATTCTCATAGATTTTGAGACGCTGGTTGAATTGCGCATGAGTTTCCCGATCAATGCCGCCGTTCACCACACCAGGGACCAGGCCGCCACCTGAATAGTGATCAACACCGTCGAAATGCTGGAAAATATGATTTCTGTATATTTGGTTGTCGGAGCCAGCCTGAAAAACTTCAACTCCTCGCAGATTGCTCGGACCCTTATTCTTAATGGCATCGAAAATGTTATAGACCGTGGCGTTCGTCCTCCACGGATGACCGAGATCGCCGTAAATGTAGTTGAGCGTTATTTCATTGTCGCGGACGTGGTTGCGGGAGGCATTCACATTGAGGCTCACGGTATTGCGTCCTCCTAAGAGCAGATTATTTTCAATCATGTTGTCGCTGGCGCCGTTCACGACGAGCACTGCGTTGTCGGCATTCTTGATGGTGAATCCTTTGATAACGATGAAGTTCTTGCCGTCAATAGTGACTGCGCCGCGGCCGTAGGGCGCGAAAGTTACCGCTTCGTTCGCCGGATTCTCGGCGTTTTTGAACCGCACGTAGGTGAGCCCATTCAGATAGCCGAACCAGGCTTCAACGCCATTCCAGCGGGGGTCGAGGCCTGGCATTCGCAAGAGATCGAAACCCCGACCGTCAGCCATCAAAGTGTTATTAATCCGGAGGATATACTTGTCATTCCAGGTCATGCTGTAGGGGTTGTAGGGAAGGCCGGATTTTTTAAACACCCCTTCTCCGACTTCTGGCGCTGTTTCCCAACTGGTAAAGACATCCCCGCCGTCGATTATGGCGCCCGGTTCGCCTTGGAAGATAATCGGATTTCCTGGCGTTCCGGAGTTTTTGATTGTTACTCTTTCGCGGTACGCGCCGGGCCTTACAATTACGGTGTTGCTCGCTTGCGCAAGATCAGCCGCTCTTTGAATTGTTCGGAGGGGTTGCGTCGGGGTGCCGGGGTTCGAGTCATCGCCGGTCGTCGAGACGTAGTAGATGCTGATCTCATTGTTCACGGTCACGGTGATGCTGGCCGAGATTGCCTGGTTCCCGGCGGTATCCCTCGCCACCGCGCGCAGGGTATGCGGCCCATCGTTGACAATCGTCGTATTCCAGGCGACGGAGTACGGGGCACTCGTATCTTCTGCTCCGAGGTTCGCGCCGTCGAGCGTGAACTGTACGCCGCGGACCCCCACGTTGTCAGAGGCCGATGCGGAGATCACGACCGCTGATCCCGATACCGTAACGCCCTCGAGGGGCGCGGTCATGCTGACCGTCGGCAGGGTGGAGTCGAGAGTGAAAAATTCATACGCGCCAATATCAGGGGCAGTTCCCTGGGGTCGGAAGGTCCCCTCGAAATCAGTGGTAACTTCGCCTAATGTAATTCCAGCGTCAATCGCCGGACTGCCGCTCCGCAAGTGAAAATCGAAATTCGTTTGATTCACGAAGAGGGGATCGGTGGCGAGGTTATTCGAGAGGATGGTGCCCGTGGCTTCGTTTTTAATCCCCGCCCCATTCTGCCAGCAGATATTGTTTTGAATAACGTCATTTTGAGTCTGCGGTTGCGCATAGATGCAGAAGCTTTGAGGATTACCTGTATTTCCAGCAATGGTATTGTTATATACCTTGTTGCTCGCTGAACCCCCATACGCGATCTGAATACCACCGCCGTCATTGCCCCACAGTAAGTTGTTGTAGGCAAGGTTGCCGCTGCCACTCCCTAAAATCATGCCGGGGCCGTTGCCCGTGGTACCGCTCGGAAAGGTGTGGGTATACCAACCATTGTCATATATTTTGTTGTAACGGATGATGTTGTTGTTGGTGATCGCAGGGACGGCGCCATTGTAGAGTTGAACGCCGTAGCCGGCGTTGTCGTGGATCAAAGAACGTTCAATGAGGTTGTTGCTCGAGCCTATGTAGAATCCATGGTCGAGCCACGTGTTGCCGTTGTGGTGAACGTTAAGGTTAATGAATTCGTTGCCGTCGGAACGGTTGGTTTCGTCAGCGGTCACGAGCACCCCTTGATGCGGCGCGTTTCTTATTTCGGAATTTTGAATCCTGATATGATGGGAAAAGCCAGCCCCGCCATAAGTGATTTTTATCGCGTTGTTCTGAACGTTTACGGCGTCAATCACGAGATTGTCGAGCACAATGTAGATACAGGTCGTACAAGCAAAGGTGAAGACATCGAAGACATTGGGGCCGGTGCTCGGCTGAATGATCGCAGTCTCTCCGGGGTAGCCCGCGATCGTTACCGGATTCTGCCAGGAGGTACCGCCCGGGATTTTGTTGTAGACGAAGTATTCATCATAGGTGCCGCTGCGGAGATAGAGGGTATCGCCTGGCTTTAAGACACTGGCGCCTTTTGTGATTGTCCGGAAAGGTTGGGAGAAGGTTCCCGGATTCGTATCGTTGCCTGTTGTTGCGACGAAGTACGTGGTCGTTTGAGCATAGGTGTGATGCTGCGTACGCTCGATTACGTTCACCAGTACATAGGTAGTCGTGGTGATGACTATTGCAGAAAAAAGAAGAAATTTGAGGCGGTTCAGTATTCGCACGCCTCTCATTATAGCATGTTTTTTCTGAAGTGGCTCTCGTGATCGCTTTACATGCTGCGGTCGAAGGTCGCTCGGTAGCTGATATAGCCCAGCAAGCCCAGCTGGACGGTTGGCGAAAGTCCAGTGCCAAGATACGGGATGATAGGCATGGCTTGGGTATACGCCCACCTGCCGGTTGCAAGCGCTTGGGTTTCTATTACTGCTGCAGTAACTATCCCGCACAAGAAAATGAGCCACGGATATTTGGCTGCATTGGGAATTACTTTGATAGCAGCGATTAACGTGAGGATCAGGAGCGCGTCTTTTATAGACATAAAAATAAGCAGAGGTTCAGTAATTGGCCCGCCGCCATAGTGTGCATAGAGGACGGCGTGCAGATTCTCCCAAAGCAAGTTCAATACAAAAGCAATGAGAAATGCAGTGATCCAGAGCTGCGGCCTTGCGCGCATCGTGTTATTTGCTGATTGACGAGCGAGTGGAAATTTTAATCACGGCGTTATAGGCGCTTTGCAGTTCCATAATTCCATCGCCACCGCTGAAATGTTTCTTTGCGTGTTCAATGACTACTTTGGCATTTAATTTTTCCTTGAAGAAATCGGCATAATGGAGCGATACGTAAGGGTCATCATCAGAGTGGATGGCCGTGAATTTTGAGCAGCGGGACTTCAGTTTTTTCCAATCTATCGGCTTCATAAAAAAACTGTGAAGTTCTTCGTATCCCAGGTCAGAAGTAAAGCCAGCAACCAGCACTGCCCCGCCGACTTTTTCACGCCCGCTTAACGTTTCAATATACCGTAGGATGGTGATGCAGCCTAAACTGTGGCCCACAAAGTAGCATTCTATGTCAGGATCCCCTACTATTTTCGCAAGATGGCTAACCCACGCATTCATTTTTGGGTGCGCAGCATCAGGCATGGCTGGAACAAACACTTGAAACCCTTTTGCTGCCAGTTTTTTCTTAAGCCAGGGCCGCCATCCTTCTTCAGGATAGCCTTCCCATCCGTGTATGAGAAACACTCTTTTCATAGACTTGCATTACCACCAAGAACTCTGCAAGAAGGTTCGAGGTCAATACGAACCTCTTGGATGGAGCGGAAGTTTACAATTTTTTCATACTTTAGTATCATAATGTTGATTCGTAAGATTGCTTCACCAGATTGAAGATGTAGTCAATGTCGCTTTCGGGAGTAAACTTAACCATACCGCGATAACCCCATTTATTACTGGTTACGTCTTTGACGAGATTCTTGGTGTCTATTTTGTACTGCGGGTCGCGCAAAAGAAGCTGTATCCACGTAGGGCGAAACTCAAAGCGGGTAAAACTCTTGGTAGTGCGGTAGTAAATGCCGCTTTTGCCGAAGTGCTCCGTTAATCCAGCAAGCTCAAGAATCTTTGAGCGTAGGAGGTTTGCCGA
>CAZQTS010000041.1:4918-8156 GCA_964596475.1 uncultured Gammaproteobacteria bacterium | reverse complement strand
CCATCTCGCGAGTCACGACTCTTACGACTTGGCGACCTTCTCTCTTGAGCTCTTTCTCGATATACTTCACGAGGGTGGACTTTCCGGAACCATCGATGCCCTCAACGGCAATAAGTATGCTATTCACTGGCAACCTCCTTCCTGGATTTGAAATGTGCTTACAAAACCAGCGCGGTTTTGACTGGCAAGACAATATCACAACTTAGCAGTTTTTACAATACCAAACGAATAACACAATTATGAAACTTTTTTGGGTTCGACATGGACAAGATGAAGATAATGCAAAAGGTATTCTTAATGGAAGGAGAGATACCACGCTGACGCAATTTGGCAGACAGCAGGCGTATACAGTCGCCCAAAAATTAAAAGATTGCGGTATTGATATTATTTATACTTCACCTCTTGCACGCGCCTATCAGACAGCAAAGATTATTGCAAATGTTATTGCGGTTGATGAAGTTATTGCCGACCGACATTTAATCGAGAGAGACTTCGGAATTTTAATCGGTGAGCCAGTAATTGATATACCTCGTTATGCCGATAAATTTATTGCCTCCGACAAGGTTACTTATTTTCTTGAGGTGGAAGGAGCAGAAAGTTTCCCCGTACTTTATGATCGCGCACGGAAGATTCTTTCTGAAATTCAAAAAGCGTCATCCCGATGGTCTGGTTCTCATTGTAAGCCACGGCGATATTGGAAAGATGATTAGGGGAGCGTATTACGGGTGGGGCTGGAAAAGGAGTTTACAAACTTCGTATTTTGATAACATCGAAACCCTAGAACTTTCAGAAAAAAATTTCCCGAATACATTTCCTAGCGAGCGGGCAAAAAGGAAGGGGGGGGGGGTTGAAGGGGGAGGGAAGCCTTTTGCCCGCGAGCGAGAATGGGGGTCAGTCCCGCCGCTCCGCCCGAAAATTTGGAGGGCGAGACCGAGCAGAAATTTCCCTTTCCTTTTTTGAATTTTTAGGGGGCGCGCGAAAGAAAAATTGTAAGGGAAAATCTCTGCGAGGTTGCCGCCGGAGCGGCTTCCTTTGGTCAGGAATTTTTGATAAGGTGGGTTCGAGCGCAGTCGTATAAATACTCCATGGGCCAGAGGCCCACTTTGGGCCAGAGGCCCACTTTCGACCAGAAACCGACCAGGCAGTGAGACTTTCAATTGTATGAACATCGTCTACACCATCAACGGTGAGGGCATGGGACACGCCGCAAGAAGCAGCGTCGTGATTGATCATCTGCTTACAAAAGGACATCGCATTACAATTTTTAGCGCTGGCCGACGGCCGCTTGCGTATCTGCGGGAGAGATTCAGAAATGTCGCCGAAGTGATGGGGCTCCATATGGTGTATCGGGAAAACAAGGTATTCCGTATTCGCACCGCGTTCCGCGTACTCGCCAACATCAAGGAATTTCGGAAAGATTTTGCGACCATCCGACGCTCACTCGTCGGCTTCAGACCTCATGCGGTGATTACCGACTTTGACTTTCACGGCAAAATTGTCGCGACGCTGTTTCGCGTGCCGATCATCAGCATCGATAATGTTCAATTCATCACGCAAGCGCACTTTAGAGTCATGCCGGAGGATTTTGTGAACTATGAAATCAACTACCTTATCGCCAAAATGATGGTGCCCCATGCTGATTACTTCTTCGTTACAACTTTTTCGCGCGCAAAACCTCGCGAGGGCATGAAACCAATCTTCGTTCCGCCGCTCCTTCGGCAGAAAGTTCTTGCGACCAGGCCCCGACAGGGTCAGCATATTCTCGTGTATCAGACCTCTGACAGCTACACCAAACTTCTGCCCATCCTTGCCCAAAGCAAGGAGCAGTTCGTTGTCTACAATGCCGCACCCACCGTGAAGGCAAGAAATATCACCGCCAAGGAATTTGACGAGGATGCCTTTATTCAAGACATTGCGACCTCAAAAGCGGTCATCACGAACGGCGGGTTCAATGTGATAACCGAAGCGCTCTATTTTAAGAAACCAATTCTCTCGATTCCCATTCGCAATTTCTTTGAACAGAAGCTCAATGCTCTTCTGCTGCAGGAAGAAGGGTTGGGACTCATGGTGAAAAGACTTTCCAAAGTGTCGCTTCAGGAATTTATAAACCGAATCGGTAGCTTCAGGACAGCGCGACCGGTGAAATTCGACAACACTATTCTTTTCAATAAGCTCGACGAGATCCTTGCCAAGCTGCAAAAACGGGACGTTAATCGCTGACAAACGAATCCCCCCAGAGGCGAATGATCTGATTCTTGATGTCGGTAATTTCCCGCGGGCATTGTGACCTTTGGCACCGGAACTCACTCACGGACGCGGTGGAAAGTCGGTCCGTATAGACGGGATCAAATATAACCGACACCGTGTACAATGGATCGCGCGCCAAAAGCGACGCATCGCGCGCTTGTTGCTCCGGTTGATTTTCTGTAGCCGTGGCGCGGGAGAGAAAATCGTACAGTATGAATTTGTTTACGAGACGGGTGATATCGCGACTGTCGATGAGCTTCACCTGCTCAATCTCACGACTAGAGCGGTACGACAATAACCGGTAAGCGATGGTGCCATCGGCAATTGAAATTTCCAAGGTACCGCGGGATGTTGCCTCCGCAACTAATCGAAGAGCCACAAGATGGTCATACGCTTCAGGGATGGCGGTATCCGACGGCTGCCAGCCATTCTTGATATCGCCGCAGTCGCCATCAGAGGTCGCCGCATCGCACGATACAAAAGTACAGATTTTTTTTGTTCTCTGCTGACAGGTCACTTGATCGGCAAAAGTATTTTGTCGAGCTGACAGCCATCGTTCATACGCCGATCGATTCGCCGCGCTCACCTTACCGGCAAATACCGCAACCTCATTCATCGAGAGCGCTAAGACCACTACGATACCCCCGATCACCAGCAAAGTAAATCTATTGAACACATACCACATGCGTTAAGTATACTTTACGCATGATAGTTTGTTAAGATCGCCGCCTTGTAATTGACCACGGAGCTTGCACCCTGGTACACTTGCTGTAATGACAAACGCGAAGCCACAACTCGTGCTGCCAACCATTGCCCTTCTACTCTTCACTTCCGGCTGCGCTCGGCAGTCGCCAAAAAGCAGAGTGAACACAAACCAATCCACCGTCGTATGCACACAGCAATACGATCCTGTGTGCGGCAGTGACGGCAAAACCTACTCCAACGAGTGCGTGGCAACGCAACAAAATGGTGTCACGGTTATTGCAAAAGG
>CAZQTS010000041.1:404-4818 GCA_964596475.1 uncultured Gammaproteobacteria bacterium | reverse complement strand
TGGCTCTGGGGACTTTTGCGCGCATTAAAATCAGACGCGCCTTATGTACCGATCCAGCAAGATGTTCTTGTGAACATGCTTGCCCTGGTCAACCCAAAGCCGGGTGATCTGTGGATTGACCTTGGCTCTGGTGATGGTCGCGTGCTCATTGCTGCATGCAAAAAATATCGCATGCAAGGCCTTGGCATTGAGCGCATCGCCCCCTTACGCCTGTACTCTCGGCTCAAGGTTTTTCTCGCTGGCGAGTCGCGCCGCATCAAAATTCAGTCAGGCGACTTTTTTTCTTACGATCTCTCGACGGCTGATATAGTCAGTTTTTATCTCTTACCCGAAGCAGCAGAACGATTATTGGCTAAACTTCAAAAAGAGTTGAAACCCGGGGCCCAGCTCATCTTTCACCGATATCCGATCCCGGGTCTTGTGCTGACGCAGGAAAATATTCTCAACAAACTCTATCTGGCAACGGCACCGCTTAAACGGAACGCTGCTTAACCGTGCTGGCAGGCCTTGGCTTCGTGTGCACCGCGTACAGCGGAAGCGTAAAGGTCACTTCAGAACCTACGCCGACGAGACTGTCAACATATATTTCGCCGCCCATGAGCGTAACGAGTTGCCTGGTAATCCAAAGGCCCAGGCCGGTTCCGATGGTCCCTTTTGTCGCCGCGTTCGATACCCGATAAAACTTCTTGAACAACTTCTCTCGATCTTTCGCAGCGATGCCGATGCCGGTGTCTTTGATCTTGACTGTTGCTTTCTCGTCGTCCGCTTTTGCGCGAACGGTGACAGAGCCTTCCCTCGTGTACTTAATCGCGTTGCTCAAAAGATTCACTATCACCTGATGCAGTTTGTTTTTATCCGCGTAGACCGGCGGGATGCGCTGGTCAGCCCGTTCAAAGACTAGAGAAATCCGTTTTGCTTCCGCGTGCATCTTGAATTCTTCAATGACTTGCGAAATACTCGCTGCAAGGCTTGTTGGTTCAAATCTCATTTCGAGTCGGTGCTGCTCAATCCGTGAAACATCAAGCAAATCGTCCACCAAATCAGAAATATGCCGGATAGAGGCTTCGATGATGGCGAGCGCCTTCTTGCCCTGTGCGCTCATTGTGCCCAGACTGCCGTCCGCAAACATTGATGCATATCCCTTGAGCGCCGTGAGCGGACCGCGCAGCTCATGGGACGCCATGGAAACAAACTCATCCTTCATTGCGTTCACCTCTTCCAGCTTTCTCGCAAGGACTGCAAACTCGAACAGCCGCATATTGACGAGCAGGAGCCCGAGAACGACAACGAGCGTCACTACAAGGAGCACCGTGGATCCCACGAGTGTCTGCCTCGTCAGTGCGTCCATAATCTGAAGGGACATTTTCAAGTTCAGGAGCCCCACTTTCCTTCCCTCGTTATCATGTAAGGGGATGACCACATTCCAATACCGGACACCGGCAAGTTCAGGATTCTTATCAATATCCTGGGGCGACGGTCGCGCAAGATGCGCAATCGCCTGATCCCTATTCCATGCAATGGTATTGTTGAGTTGATCAGCCTGCTGACCAAGATTTTCAGATAGGGAACTTGCAATAACTCGAAAGCCGTAGGCGGTATTCTCCATGACATCAATAGATTGCACCTCTTCCGATCTTTCAAGAATGCGCTCTATCTTTTGTTGCAAAGAACTAAGATCGCTCGATGATGCAATACTGGTCGCATTGATGATCTCGGAAACGAGCAGCGCCTGCCGCTGGAGCTGCAGGTCGATATTGGTGCGAAATTTCCTGATAACATAGAGGGTATTAAAAATGATGGTTGTCGGAACCAGGGCGATCAAAATCACGGCGTAGATCACCTGCGAGTACCGAGCGATGATATTTGAAGCACCTTGTGATGCGGTTTTCGAATCACTGCTCCGGGTAATCATGACGGGCCCTCCTGCTGAAATAAATCGCAAAGAATATTCCCAAACCAAGAATTATCATGCCGGCTCCACCAATCACGTAATATAGAGTCAGCGGATTTTGCTTCGTTTCGAATTCGGCGATGGCTTGGTCACGCAGGAAGTTGCTTGCCGACACTGCCTGGGTTTTCTGGACAAAAAAGGTAAACGGATTGCTCTTGCGCGTAATTTTGCCTGTATCGTCGGTTACAGCGACGTACACCGTGTGTTTGCCGTCCACGAGATTGTCCTTCAGCTCATAAGTCCAGCGACCATCATGCTCCGCGGTTTTGACCAAGAGCACCAGCGGCATCTGGCTATAGACATACATGAGAACGAACGAATCAGGTTCTGCGCGACCATTAATGATGTATCCGCTAGCGGAGGCGGCTGGCTGAACTGCATGAACGCTAAACAACTGATCGACCTCTCCTCTCGTTTGGGGCTGTTCAAGTGGGACCTTGGTAAGTACTGCTATCTCAACTGGTTGCAAGTCAGGGTCTATCTTGCTGCCGCCGCTCTGGCGCGGGTTATACCCATTGATCAGTTCTGTTCCATCCGGATAGCCGTCGTCGTCAGAATCAGAATCGGCTGGATCAGTATGGTAATAATCCTCAAGATCGTTTGGCAAACCGTCGTTATCATCGTCATACACGAGAACATACGGGGCCGTGACCTCTGCCCGCACTTCATTTGATACGTCGATGACTTGATCAGATTGACGCAGAATCAGCGACTTGTTTGCTTCGACGTCGAGCGGCAAGGTTTCACGAGGCTGATCCTGTGTCTGTATCGCGGATAGGATTTCGCCCGCCGTGGTAGTGGTCCCCAGCTTCGCCGCAAGGGATGCGCTCAATGCATCACTCTGCACATCTGACGCAATAATTTGCCCGACATGCTGTACCGCTATCCTCCGACAATCGTCGGACGTTCTTGATCCGCAATACATCGGCTTCGCGAAAGAATCAACGAGCTGCTCAATGCATGCTCTGTTTTCATCACCCACCGGAGCGTCTGGGGGACTGATTTGCTCGCAAAGGCTTGCAATATATTTTTGTCGGAGAAAATTCTCGCATGCTTCTGGCGTAATGATTCGTTCCTTCCTGCACTCGGAATTCAGATCAAGGGATAACAATATCTGACACTCTTTCGAATTAACAATGCCAAACGATAGACAGTATTGCGCATAAGCAGCGCTTGACGGCCGGTCGCTTTGCAACTCGACTGGTGTCTGGACTTCGTCACCGCTTACCGTTCCGCCTGTAACGTTAGTAGAGATGTTTTGATTGATAGAGCCAGGGCCGACTTCCGGCTGCGCAGTGTTCACATTTGAAAACTCATTCGCAGTGTTGCCCGCAGCACTTGACGGTTCGCGTTGTTCCGTAGGCGTCGTATTGGTAGTTGAATTAACGTTTACACTATCATTTGTGTTTTTCAAACCAGTGTCCTGCGTATCAGTGCGGGTGTTAACATTCGTTACACTCTGGGTGCTGTCGAGTGTATTGGTATTAAGAGTCCCTTCGTCGTTCGTATTTTTCTGAAGCGTTGTGTTCGTATTGGCATCAAGCGATGTATTGGAGTTTGTTAGGGTTGTATTCGTGTTATTGGAAAGAGGTGTCGTATCGGACGATGCTGTGGATGTGGATGTGGTATTGGTGTTTAGGTTTGCGGGATGCGCTGCGTCAAGAGAGTTTGTATTGGCGACACTGGTGTCGGCGGTACTGCTCGCTGTCGTGCCGCTCGCCTGTGTGGTATTTGTCAATACATTGGTGTTTGAAGGTGAAAGTATTGCATTGACGTTATTCAAATTTGTCAGATTTGTGTTACTCAAGGTTCCGCGGAGGTCTAATTCGGCATGCACGACAATTAAAAAAAGACCGCTGAAAGAAACAAGCGAACCGAGGAAAAGGAACGCAATGATTTCCGTTAACCTCTCCATCGGGTTAAGTATATCACTTTTCTCTCGCGCCCACTACGCATTTCGTCTCGAGTAAAAAAATGATATACTCAAAGGGATTTTATGGAAATCAGTAATCGCTTTCAGCGACTGGGATACCGCGCTTACTGGCTCTTCTTTTTTGAGAAGAGCAAGTATTTTGTGGTACCGCTGTTGCTCATTCTGTTCTTGCAGTGGATCAGTCGCATATCGGAACTTTCAGAAGAACTTTTGCAAACGATTCATGACACGACCCTCGCGCTCCTCTCGGTTTTCATCATCGTATTCGTCGGCGCTCTGCTCTCGAGCTGGATTCAGTACATCGCCTACGAATTCGCGCTCGACGAGCACGCGCTTAAAATCCGCCGAGGGATCTTAAACATCCAAATCGAAGCGGTGCCATACCGTCATATGCAAAACGTTGACATAGAGCGTTCGATTCTCTACCGGGTATTTAGTTTAAGTCGAATTACCATACTGACGGCGGGCACCGAAGACCCGCTATCGGACAATGAATCTGAAGCTATCATTCCGGGTATCGAGAAACATAT
>CAZQTS010000041.1:0-394 GCA_964596475.1 uncultured Gammaproteobacteria bacterium | reverse complement strand
AACATATCGCGCACGATCTTCAGCAAGAGCTTCTAAGGCGCGCAAATATTGAAAAAGTTCTGCAAGTCAATCGTATACGCGAAATGTCGCGCTAGTATCGTTCATAACAAAAAGCCCCGGTCTGCTCGGGCTTTTTCGAATTTTTTTTATGCCGGACCGAAAACCCTCCCGACGGTATGTCGGGACGGGGTCGGGTTCATATCGCCTTTGTCAAGCTATTAATCACAAAGCCTGAAATCGCATAAGCAGCAAGCACGATGATTAATCCGATAGCCCCTGCAATGACAACCTTCCTGCCTTCGCCCATCTTATCAGCATCACCAGCCGAGGTCATCATCTTCACCCCGCCAAAGATAATGGCCACGATAACCAAAATGCCGAGGAATCCTAAAAT
>CAZQTS010000040.1:1907-8293 GCA_964596475.1 uncultured Gammaproteobacteria bacterium | reverse complement strand
TTGTTTTTGCATTTTTTTTATTTCTTAGCAGAGCAGAACATATCTATTATTGTACCATATTTTGATGCAGTACACAGGGTTGAGCTGGTAGAATCTTGATTAAAACAAAAATTTGCTCTATAGTAAGCTTAGATTTTTGTTCGACACCTACCTTAACAAGACAACAGCCAGATCACTATGGGCACCCCAACAAAGAAACGGACACCGGGACAGCGAAAACAGCGCGCCCTACACTTTGCAATCAAACCAAAAACGCTCGCCCGCTGCCCGAAATGCAAGAAAGAAATATTACCCCACCGCGCGTGCAGCTTCTGCGGTTACTATCGAGGCCGTCAAGTACTCACCATCGGCCTCGCGAAGAAAAAAACAAAAACTGCGGCGGCGTAAACTCCAATGGCCAACCGACATCTCGCTCGTACCTTAACATTGCAAGCACTCTTCGCGTGGGACTTTTACGACGGCAAGAAAGACATTGACGCCATTTTAGATTATATGATCGCCGAATTCGCACCGGATTTCGATGATGAAGGATTTTCGCGAAATCTCCTCCACAACATCATCAAAAAAAAGCCCGAGATCGACAAACTCATCACCACTTTTGCGCCGGAGTGGCCGCTCGATCAAATCACGACCGTTGACCGCAACGTCTTGCGCATCGGGGTTTTTGAATTGAAATACGCCGAGGATATTCCTCCCAAAGTCGCCATCAACGAGGCCATTGAACTCGCCAAGACCTTTGGCGGCGCTTCAAGCGGCAAGTTCATCAACGGCGTCTTGGGCAGTATCTATAAAGAGATGATCCAGCTCGGAGAAAAACAGAGCCCCGAGAGTCAGGGCATCAAAGAAATTTCAGCCGGCGGTCTTGTGTACCGCAAAACGGGCGGGCAGCTCTACTTCGCCCTTATTCTTGACGCCTACAACAAGTGGACGTTCCCCAAGGGGCATGTTGATTCTATTGAATCGCTCGAAAAAGCCGCGGCGCGTGAAATATCGGAGGAAATCGGCATCACAGACCTGCAACTCGTGGCTCCCTTAGGCGACGCAGAGCTTAAAGTCCACCGAGCCGGCGAATCGTCCTTCCGCAAACTCGTGCATTACTACCTCTTTAAGACCGACGAAGAGAAACTCATTGTGCCCAAGGTAGCCGAACTCAAGGATGCCCGCTGGTTTGATGTGGAGGATGCGACCAAGAACCTCACCTACAATCAAAATAAGGACATGTTCACTCGCGCGCTGGAGTATATCAACGAATATGAACAAACTGGAAAAGTTCGAAAAAAAGCTTAACATACAGTTCAATAACCAGGACATTCTCAAAACCGCCCTCGTGCATCGTTCATACCTGAACGAGCACAAGAGCTTTAATCTTGATCATAATGAGCGACTCGAATTCTTGGGCGATGCGGTCCTTGAACTGGCGGTGACGGAATACCTGTACAAGAATTTCAGCAACCCCGAGGGCGATCTCACGAACTGGCGGTCAAGCCTGGTCAACTTCAAGATGCTTGCCGATCGCGCAGAGGACCTAGACCTCTATCCGCTCTTATATCTAAGTCGCGGTGAAGCGCGCGACCAAAGTCCGAAAGCGCGCGCCTACATCATGGCCAATGCCTATGAAGCGCTTGTCGGAGCCATCTTTCTTGATCAAGGTCTTGATGCCGCACGCGCGTTCCTTCTCCGGCACCTCATTCCCGAACTAAAACATATTCTCGAGGGACAGCTCTATCTTGACCCCAAGAGCAGTTTCCAGGAAAAGGCGCAAGAAATCAACAACATCACGCCCCGCTACAAGATTCTCGAAGAAGTTGGACCGGATCACAACAAGCGTTTCACCGTGGGCGTCTATCTCGACAAAGAGCTGGTGGCGCAGGGAGAAGGTTCAAGCAAACAAGAAGCTGAAACAAACGCTGCCCGCGAAGCCCTGAAAATCAAGCAGTGGGAGTAGACCATGTTTTTGGAAAAAATTGATATCCAGGGCTTCAAGTCGTTTGCGAAATCCACCACACTGGTCTTCAATCGGGAGCTCACCGCAATTGTCGGCCCGAACGGATCGGGCAAGTCAAATATCGCCGACGCGATCCGCTGGGTTTTGGGCGAGCAAAGCCTGAAGCTCTTGCGCGGGAAAAAAAGTGAGGATGTGATTTTCTCCGGCAGTGACAAGAGGGGGCGGCTGGGTTTTGCCCGCGTTACCGTCAGCATGGACAATCGAGACCGGCAGGCACCGATCGACTACGACGAATTGGTCATCGAACGCGTGGTGGATCGGAACGGCGAGAGCGAATACCTCATCAACAAATCGCGAGTCCGGCTGATTGACATCCAGTTGCTCTTGGCGAAGGCGCGGGTGGGACAAAAAAGCTACAGCGTCATCGGCCAAGGCATGATTGACAATCTGCTGACTATTTCTGCTGCGGAACGCAAGGATTTTTTTGATGAAGCGACGGGCGTTCGGCAGTACCAACTGAAAAAAAATCAGGCAATCCATAAACTGGATCGGACCGAGGAGAATCTGACACAGGCGGAGCTTGTGCTTCGGGAAATCGAACCGCGCTTGCGGACACTCACCCGTCAGGTGCGCAGACTGGAGCGCAAGGAAAATCTGGAACGGCAGCTTCTTTCGGCGCAGAACCAGTACTACAGCTTTTTCACAAAACAACTCAATGGCGACTTGCAGAAAGTCTCTGTGAAACTCTCCCGCGAACAAACGGTTCTCGAAGTACTTGCGAAGCAACAGTCTGACATACAGGCACAATTGGACGAACACGAACGGGCGCAGGGCCGCGATGAGGTGTTTGCCGCTCTGCAGCGCAAACTGTTTGCGGTACAAGAAGAGTATAACCTCCTCACGAAGAAAAAAATCGTGCTTGAGGGTCACCAAGACATCGAGCTGATCAAGAAAGGCGGGGGTAACGAAGTCCTCCTTAACCAGCGGATGGGACACATTGTCAGCAAGAGAAATAATTTACGAACGTCATCAGAGGAGCTTAAGAGCACCATACAAAAACTAAAGAGTTCCATCGCTTTGCACGAGCAGACAGCAAACGAAAGCATGCGGCGGATTACCGCTCTTGAGCAGGAGCTTGCCGCATCACCCAAAAACCCGCCGTTGGTTGATGCCGAAGTCCAGGGCCTCCATAATGAACACGAAATACTAGCGCGCGAGGTGGAAACGATCGAGACCATTGAGGCGCTTCGCGATTTTAGGCAACGCTTCAGGCGTTTTGCGGAGCGACTCAAAAAATTCCTCATGCAATTGCGAGCGCAGCCGACTGCTGGCGGATGGGAACAGGTGCGGCAAACCCGTGCAGAGCAGGAAAAAACCATTCGCGCGCTCCATGAGGAGCGCTTGCAGCTTGGACTCAAACAGCATGAACTTTCACTCGCCGAACGGCAGATTGAAGAATTTTCAAAGGAGGAACAGGAGTTGCGTCACCACCTGACACCGGATGAGACGAGCAAGCAAAAATTCATTTCGAGCGATATCGCTGACATCGAAAAAGAACTTATGGCAAAGCAATCAACCCTGCGGACGTTACGATCAGAGATCGACAGCTTCAACCAACGCGAGGAAGAAAAAAAAGCCGAGCTCATCAATCTGCAGAAGAAGATCCGGACGCTCCAATATGACTATACGGTCAAAAATAACGAGCTTACCGGCCTGCGCGTTGAGCTGGCGAAACTCGAGACGAAAAAAGAGGACTTGGAAAGAGAAATTGCGCAGGAAGCACCCGGATTTTCCTATCAAGAGGTAGCGTCTCTCAACGTGCCACAAACGCAGGAAACGATCGCAAGCCTCAAAAAACAACTAAGTATCATCGGCGGGATTGACGCGGAAACCACCCAAGAATATAAGGAGGTGAGTGAAAAACACGCGTATCTTAGCAAACAAACCACTGATCTGCGCGCAGCGCAAAAATCGCTCACCAAGCTCATTGACGATCTGGATGAACACATCAGCAAGCAGTTTCAAGACTCCTTCAAGAACATCAACATGCACTTCTCCAATTACTTCAAGCGATTATTCAGGGGAGGGCACGCAAAACTTATACTCCAAATGCTGGAGGAGTCGGAGGAGGATGAACTCGAAACTGAAGGGAACGAGAATGAGCTGGATTCAGGGGAAAAAGGGGCGGTAAAAATGAAATCAAAAAGTCTGGATTATACCGTTGAGATTCAGGCGGTGCCTCCGGGAAAAAAGCTGGCGAGCATCGCGATGCTCTCGGGCGGCGAAAAAGCGCTCACCGCCATCGCGCTCGTGTGCGCGATTATCGCCAACAATCCGCCGCCCTTCGCGGTCCTCGACGAGGTGGACGCGGCTCTCGATGAAGCGAACTCAATCCGTTTTGCCGAGATTATAAGCGAGCTCGTTGACAAAACCCAATTCATCACCATTACCCATAACCGCGCGACCATGCAGCAGGCAAAAATTCTCTATGGCGTCACCATGGGTGATGACGGCATATCGCGCCTGCTTTCGGTGAACTTTGAACAAGCCGATAAAATGAGCAAAGTGAAATGAGCCGGTGACTGTGCTATACTTAAGGCAATGGCCAAAAACAAAAAACCGCTCCATCAATTCATTCTTATTCTTCTGGTTCTTCTGGCAGGAGGGCTTCTCATCATGCCGCAAGTTGGCTTTGGCCAAAAAAATCCAAGCAAACCGACCAGAAGAGCGACATCAACGATTCCCTATGATGCGGAGACTAAGCGGAACTTCTCCTCGCTCCTTGGCCAGCGCATGGCAGCGTATCTGAACAACCTGCGGGTCTTGATTGAACGCAGCGCGGCCATCGCCCAAGGAGAAAAAAATAAACTGCGCGACCAAATCGCAAAGGATGTGTCGGTCATACAGAATAGAGCGATTACCTTAAGCAAGGTGCAAAACGTCAAGGAACTCGATGAACGCATCGCTGCTCTGAAGGACTTCTGGCGATCAAAAGAAAGACGGATGAATTATTATCGGGGGCTCATTGTCTCGAGCAGAATCCGTCATGCCTTCGAGCGCCTTTCTCTCGTTGAGACAAAGCTTGACGTTCTCATCGAGCGTCTTACGGCCAACAATATCTCGGTCGAAGAAATCTTAAAGCTCAAAGAGCGGCTGCATGAAGAGCTGCGACAAGCCCAGGAAAGTTACAACCAAGCGCAGCAGCTTTTTAATCAGATGGAAAGCGCATCAAACGCAAACGAACTCTTTACCGAGGGTAATAAACATCTCAAGAAAGCTCATGAGTTCGTACGCGATGCGCGCGAAACAATTCGTTTAATCATGCAGAAAATTAGATTTGCTTCGCCGGAAAGTTTTCCATCTGCAACAACCTCACCAACACAACCCTAATCCATGAACAACAACAAAAAAACACTGACGCTCATCGGAATTCTCTTGTTCGTCGCGCTTGCAGTGGTCATTGTTTTTTATGAACAACTCGTTTCAACTCCGGCCGGTCAAAATCCCTTCTTGAGCCGCGTACGTCAAAACATTACCCAAAGTCTCAAAACACGAAGCGACCGCGATATTCTTCGCAGTATCGAAGAGGATCTGACGCAAGTTGACAGTGAGTATAACTTCAACCAAGAACTTCAAACGAAAGATCTCGAGCCGAATTTTAACCAAGAGTTGGAATAGCGTTACATATTCAGAGCTTTCGGATCCACGCCGACACAATATCATGCAGCTCCTGCACGTGCCTAGGATCCCGCATCGTATGCGGGGATTTTTTTATGATATGACTTTCCTTCGGCCCGGGGAGTGCGTCAAGCAGAAGCTTCTGATGAGCCACTGGAGTACTCTGATCGCGCTCACCCACAACTAACAGGACCGGCATGGTCAGCAGCTCTGCGTGTTTCAGCACATCGTATTGCATGGCGTCGGTCATAAGATTCCACGGTATTTTTTTTATAATCCCGGGTTTTGACAATGATTCTTGCAATACATAGCCTGCGAGCTCCCACTGCGCAAGCGCCTTCTTTTTATAAATGCTTTTCTGCAAGGCACCGGACACCACCGTGGATATCGACGCCAGGGCTTTCACTTTCCCCGGAAACTTTTCTGCGTACAGTAACACTGCCATAGCTCCTAAGCTGTGACCGGAAAGAATAAACGGCTCCAAGTACCATGGTTGCGCCGAAGCCCATGCAATGACATCTTCTAAATCCTCAAGATAGTTGGTGACGGATGCGCCCTCCATGTCCCCTTCGCTTTCACCGATGCTGTTTGCTGCGTCAAAGTTCACCACGGTGTATCCATTTTCAAAAAAAGCGCGCGCGATTGCTTGAATATGATCCTGCTCCTTGAAGCCTCCAAGGCCATGCAAAACAAAAGCCAGCCCCGGACCAGAGGCCCGTTCCAGTCCAGAGGACTGCTTGTTTTCTTCTACAAGTACGCTCAA
>CAZQTS010000040.1:0-1807 GCA_964596475.1 uncultured Gammaproteobacteria bacterium | reverse complement strand
CCTCCTTCGCACGAGGCTTCGGAGAGAGTAACACTAAATTATAATAGAAAGAAGAAACTTGCAAGAATTTGACATTGCTGTCAATTCGACATAACCTAATTCAGGTTACCGTCCTTTAAACATAACTGGGGGGTCTGTAATGAAGCTTACAACTCAACAGAAAAATGAACATGGTCACACGTTGTTCTTCCGTGCTGTTATACTCTGCCTCTTGGGTAGTTTTATAACAGGCGGGGGAGTTGTGGCCTTATGGAGCTTCAGTTTGAGCATCGGCATAGTTGCCATCACTGTTGGCGTATCAAGCCTGGTGGCTACTTTTGTCCTCTTGGAAAGATCGCTCAAGTCACAACGCTCCTAAGCTTGTTGGGTTCATCAGTGCGAGGGGATTTCGAAAATCCCCTCTCGCTTTCCTAAGGAGGGGCTCATGGATTTGAATACGGTCCTCGCGATATCGGCGATGATAAGCGCACTATCAACATTCGCCTATGTGATACTTGTTGTTTTTACCCTTCGGTATGTTGATCAACAGCTTGATGAACTAAAGAAGAACCGGTCCCTGCAGGTACTGCTTGCAATTTTTGGTGAACTACGTATACCCGAAGCACGTGAAGCGCGTCGGTACATCTACGAACGAAAACCTGTAGATACAAAGGACTTGAGCGACGACGGACTTAAGGAGCACTTGAGAAAGATTGAAGTTGTGACAACGGCTTTCAACCGCATTGGCTACCTTGCCAAGGGGAAATACATCAATCCAGAGCTTATGCTACCCGCCTACTGGCCAATGATCTGGCGGTGCTGGAAAAGGTGCGAAGATCTGATTACGTTGGCTCGACGGAAGCGAGGGGAGCCAACGTACCTTGAGAACTTTCAATACCTTTTCGAGTTGGCCGAGCAGTACAGACGAGACAGCGGGGTAAGAGAGCCGGAATTCTTCTGATCTACCCGACTGTAAGCTTCAGACGAAGTGAAAGAACACGGCGGACCGTGTTCTTTCTATCTTTCTTTCCAGCAATATGCACTACTCGGGCACCAAGTCTTTCGTATACCCCGATTTAACAAGTTCCTTATATGCATCCCAGACTTCACGGGGAATCTCTTGAGGAATCTGAAATCCTTTTTCTGAATAAAGTTTGATCCTTTGTAAATCGCCTACGATAATATTGATTAAATCTTCTTTTGATCGGTATACATTTGGATAATCTCTGAAGGAAATTGGAGGTGACGTAACAATACATTCTTTTTCATGCCAAAGCTTCCTAAAAGTCGCATACGCACGTCGTTCCATGTAGGGTTTGTGAACGAGTATAAACTTCTGCGGATCGAGTTCTTTTTGCTGGAGGAGATGTTTCGTGAAAAGAATATTCTCGCCTGTATTCGAAGAGTGATTTTCGATGATGATTTTTCCCTTTGGCACACCCATCTGTATTGCAATGCGTGCAAAGGTGTCCGCTTCTGATTTATTCCATATCTGTTTGGTGAGGCGACCAAGCCCTCCTGAAAACACTATCCATGGGGCCCATCGAGCTAAAAAGAGTTTTGCACCATACTCGGCGATTCGGACATCATGACTACCAAGCACTAGTATACAATCTGCCTTCTGCAGCTCGTGCTGCATATGGTGATAATCCCACAACATTTTTGCCGATTGGTCTATCCGAGCAGACATAAAAAGTTTACATGGGAGTTTTGTCCCGCAGCTCAAATTTTGGAGGCACGAGGGGGAATCGCCCGGGGATAAACCCCGGGCGCCCGGTCGGATGACCGGGCGAACCCCCGAATAAGGGTTTTGTCCCGATGCCAGCAT
>CAZQTS010000039.1:0-8436 GCA_964596475.1 uncultured Gammaproteobacteria bacterium | reverse complement strand
CGTCCCGACGTATCGTCGGGATGGATGAGGGGCTTTCATAAAAATCGGCGGAGCCGACACCTTGCGGAGCAAAGCGCCCTGATGCCACGGGCGTACCGCGTCCTTCCGAAGCCCGAAGGGCGAAGGAGGAAACCCGTGGACGCTTTACTCAAAGTGTAACCCAGCTCTGCCTGAAAATCAACATTTTTCTTGGCCAGCGACGGTACGTTGCTCACACTTCCACCCTCGGTGTATATCGGGGTATACTGATATCAGTACCCATGAAGATCGCAGTTGTTGGCGCATCAAATAATCCCGAAAAGTACGGTAATCGAATTGTTCGCCATTTGCTGAACGATGGTCATACCGTGTTTCCGGTCAACCTCCGGGAAAAGATCATTTTTGGTCTCCCCGCATATGCGAGGGTTGCCGATATCGAAAGCCCCATTGATATCGTCGATATCGTGCTGCCGCCAGAAAAGACGCTTGCCGTTCTGAAACAATTGCGCCGTGTGAACAAATTCGATGTCTGGATTCAGCCGGGCGCCGAGTCAGATGAAGTCATAGGGTTTCTCCAAGCCAACGCAAAAGATTTCGGCAGGGCGACTTATAATATGTGCATCATGACCAGTCTCGATCGAATCTATGGATGAACAAGAAAACGCGGTAGATTTGAGATTATCGCGTTACGATGAGTTGCTTTTTCGCATCCATTTGAGTACAATGGGTGGGTCTAAAAATTAAAACAAAACCATGGCATTTGCCCTGATCATCACCATTGTTGGTTTTTTGCTGCTGTTGGACAAGATGGGAATTATCAGCAGCGACGTCTGGAGTTATTTTTGGCCAGTTCTCATTATCGCGATTGGTCTTTCCATGATGTACAACAAAATGAATCATGATCACTTCTTTGATGAATGCTGCATGAGAGGCGATCATCGTATACATAAACAGAAGCGGGGTCGGGTAAGGTAAATGAATGCGCGCAGGGTATGGCATCCGTCCGTCTCGACAGCCTGAAGCGGTACGATCAGCAGGAGGTGAGCGTATCAGCGTGGGTAGCGAACCTCCGGTCTTCCGGCAAGGTTGTTTTTTTGCAGTTGAGAGACGGGTACGGCTGGGCGCAGGCCATTGTTGAGAAGGAGGCGGTGCAGCCCGCCGTATGGGACCTCGCGGCAAAGCTTACGCAGGAGTCGTCTGTAGCGATTTCCGGTCGAGTTCGCAAGCACCCGAAACGCGACGAGTACGAACTGCACGTTGCTGATCTCACGCTTGTTCACCGCGCTCTTGAATATCCGATCGGGAAGAAGGAGCACGGTGTTGATTTTTTAATGGATTATCGCCACCTTTGGCTGCGCTCACCGCGCCAGTGGGCGATTCAGCGGGTGCGCCACTCACTGATTATGGCCATATACGAATTTATGGACAAAGAGGGATTTGTAAAAATTGACGCGCCGATCTTAACGCCCAACGCCTGTGAGGGAACTTCGGAACTTTTTGAGATCGACTATTTTGGCAGAAAGGCGTACCTGTCCCAATCCGGACAGCTCTATTTGGAAGCAGCGATTTTTTCTCATAACAAGGTTTTTGATTTTGGTCCGGTCTTTCGCGCCGAAAAGTCGAAGACGCGGCGTCATTTGACGGAATTCTGGATGATGGATGCCGAGGCGGCCTTTGCCGATCACGAGGATAATATTGCGCTGCAGGAACGTTTTGTCACTTTTCTCGTCGAAAGAGTCCTGACAAGAAACGCGCGGGAATTGCAGTTGCTTGAACGGGATACTTCGCGGCTTGAAACTATTAAATCTCCCTTTATACGAAAGACATATGCCGAGGCGGTTCTTGAGCTCCGGCGGTTAGGCTCGGATATTTCCGACGGAGAGGATTTGGGAGGCGACGACGAGACGATGCTCACCCAGCAGTACGAAAAACCAATCATCGTTGAAAAATATCCTGCCGCAGTTAAGGCTTTCTACATGAAACGCGATCCCGAGCATCCTCATCTTTCGCTCTGCGATGATCTGCTTGCACCCGAAGGCTACGGCGAGATTATCGGCGGATCCCAGAGAGAGGACGATTATGAGGTGTTGCAGCGACGCATCCAGCAGTATCGGCTTCCCCTCAAAGAATTCGAATGGTATCTTGATTTGCGCAGGTTCGGTTCGGTACCCCATGCGGGGTTTGGACTCGGATTGGAACGTCTGGTATCATGGATATGCGGGCTTCGGCACGTGCGGGAGTCGATTCCCTTTGCGCGTACCATACAGAGGCTTACGCCTTAATAATTAACTATCACGATATGATGCGAAGTATCAGGAGGTTTATGTATCTCGCGCCGCTGTTTCTTACCCACACAGCCCGCGCACAAGTCTCGCTTGATTTCCCCACGTCCTTCGCAGGGTTCAGTTCGCAGGATATAAAGGTGGTGATCCAAAATATCATTCGGATCATACTTGGTTTCCTGGGCATCATCACGATCATTATCATTCTGTATGGCGGCTTCATTTGGATGACCTCATTTGGCGAGGAGGATAAAATTGATCGTGCAAAAAAGCTGATCTCGGCCGGCGTGATCGGCTTGGTCGTTGTTTTAGCGGCGTTCGCTATTTCCGTCTTCGTCATCAATGCACTGACCAGAGCGGTCTAATGTCTGCATGAAGGTTTACATAGGCGAGCTTTCTTCAGAGTGGGTCGGGAAAGAGGTGGCGCTCGCGGGCTGGATTCACTCGCGGCGCAATATGGGCAAGATTGTTTTTTTTGATCTGCGCGACAGCACCGGTCTTGTCCAATTGGTATGCGTTCCTCATAAGCTCTCTCAGGCGCGGGTGACCGCCATGGGCGAGGTACGTCCTGAGTACGTCGTCGCCATCACGGGAATAGTTCAAAATCGCAACCCGAAGCAGGTGAATCCCCAGATGGCATCAGGGACGATAGAGGTGTTGGTCAAGGAGGTGACGGTGCTGTCCACAGCGCATACACCGCCGTTTGAAATTGTCACCGAGGAGCGGCAGGCCAACGAGGAACTGCGGCTTACCTATCGTTATTTGGATTTGCGTCACGAGCGCATGGCGCGCAACATGCGCCTGCGGCATCAGGTCATGCAGTTTGTCCGCACCTATCTTTCGGAAAAGGGATTTATTGAAATCCAAACGCCGATGCTCTCAAAGTCAACGCCCGAGGGCGCGCGCGATTATCTGGTTCCCTCACGCCTGCACAAAGGAAAATTTTTTGCCCTTCCGCAAAGTCCCCAGCAATATAAGCAGTTGCTGATGGTTGCGGGATTCGAGCGGTATTTCCAGATTGCTCCGTGTTTTCGAGATGAGGATGCGCGCGCCGACCGCAGTCCCGGCGAGTTCTACCAGATTGATATGGAAATGTCGTTTGTAACCCAAGATGAGATTCTGCGTTTCACCGAACAGATGTTTACCGACATGGTGAGGAAACTTTTTCCCGAAAAGCGCATCACCAGGACGCCGTGGCCACGCCTTTCGTATCAGGAGGTCATGAAGAAGTACAAAACCGACAAGCCCGACCTGCGCACCAATCCGAATGACGCGAATGAACTGGCCTTTGCATGGGTCATTGATTTCCCCCTCTTGGTGGCGCAGACCAAGGAGGACCATTATTTTGGCGCAGGCGAGCGTTGGGCACCCTCGCATCACATGTTCACGGCTCCACGTCCAGAGGACGTTTCGCTTTTGGATACTGATCCGGGGAAGGTGCGGGGCCTGCAGCACGATCTTGTGCTTAATGGATTTGAGCTTGGCGGCGGGAGTGTCAGGATTCACGATCCAAAGCTTCAGCAGAAAATCTTCCAGCTCATTGGGTTTTCAAAAGAGCAGCAGAAGAGATTTCAACACCTGTTAACCGCGTTCACCTACGGCGTCCCGCCGCACGGAGGTATTGCGCCAGGACTTGACCGGCTCATTATGATACTTGCGGGCGAGAAGAACCTCCGCGAAGTCACCGCATTTCCCCTCACGAATGACGGCCGAGACCCGATGATGGATTCGCCGTCTAAGGTTGAGAAAGCACAACTGGACGAATTGGGGATCGCGTTCAAGAGGTCGCACGATGCGCCTGTCTGACTTGCAGCGGTATATCTTGAAACAGGTATACCTGCATGGACCCCACTGCGCACGATCCGTCTTTATCGCTTACTACCCGAAGCCCACAGAAAATGAAGTCAAGATAATAACCAAGAGTCTTGATCGGCTCATTGCGAAAGGGCTGCTCACCGGCTTCGGCCACAAGACCGCGGAGAAGTGGTTTACCGAGAAGGTTTCGTTCACACCCGCGGGTCGGAGAATCGCCAAAGCGATTATCGCGCAGCAGCAGCGGCTCCCGCTCAAGTTACAGAAGAAGAGGTAGGGGTTCAATTAGAGGGGGCTTTTTCATGCTCTTTTTTCTTTTTCGCATGATGGGGGTGGTAAAAAACGCGAAAAAATGCTACAATAAATGTACCTTTATTAACTAAAAGAAACGCTCATGATAGCAAAAAAAGTTACTGCTTTTCTCGAAAAACACCAGATTCCGTTCACCGTGCTCAATCACAAAAAAGTCTACACCGCGTTTGACGCTGCCCAGACACTGAAAGTGAAGGTCGAACAAATGGTCAAGTCGCTCATGGTCAAAATCGATCAAGGGTTTTATCTGGTATCTCTGCCCGCGAGCAAAAATGTTGATTTTTCGCTCCTGAAAAAGGCGATTATGCGCATGGGCGGCACGGTGAAGAAAATCGAGATACCGAAAGAAAACGTGCTGACGAAAGTTTTTAAGATAAAACCCGGAACACTTACTGGATTCGGCTCTCTCTATAAGCTCCGGTCCGTCCTTGATAAGGATTTGCAGAAAATGAAGGAAATTATCGTAAGCGGAGGCAGTCTTACGCAGAGCTTGCGCATGAAACTGAACGATTATCTGAAGCTTGAAAAGCCGTTCATTGCGGATATCGGCAAGAAGCGAAAGCTCGTGGTCATGGTGAAGCAGCCAAAAGTTCGCGCTCGGAAAAAGGTGTGGGCGAAGCGTTCGCGCAGTTAGTTAAGTTTGTAACTTGATGGGTACGCCGTACACGTTCAGATTAGAGCAATTCGAGGGACCGCTTGAGCTGCTGCTCCGACTTATCGAGGAGGAGAAGCTCGACATTACGACCATATCGCTCGTTCAGGTCACCGATCAGTATCTTAGCTACCTTGAGCATGAAGAGCAACTTCCGCCCGATGAGGTTGCGGATTTTTTGGTTGTTGCGGCCCAATTGATCTACATAAAATCAAAGTACCTCCTGCCGTCGCTTGAGCTGGAATCGGAGGACACAAATCTGGAAGAGCAGCTCAAGATTTATCGGGAGTACTATGACGCGAGCAAAGTCATTTCGCACATGATCGGAAGGAAACGTTTTACGTATGTGCGCGATGTTCCGCTGACCCTGCCGCAGGAGCAGCGTTTTTCACCACCGAAGCGCCTGCGCATGGAGCAACTGGCAGCTGCGCTCCGATCGGTAATCGGCCGCCTTGAAGTTATCATCAAGTTGCCCACCATCATCCTCAAGAATACCGTTTCCATTCGAGAAAAAATTCAAGCATTGCGAGGAGCGCTCAAGCTGGGTGTGTTGAATTTCCACGCCTTCTATGACCGATCCAATAAGCAGGACATTATTGTGAGCTTCTTGGCTTTGCTTGAGCTGGTGAAATTGCGCGACGTGCGCGTTCAACAAGATCGCCTCTTTTCAGAAATTGTCATCACACGACCGCATGATGTCTAGACTCGGTGTACAGCTGGAGAGTCTACTCTTGGTCGCCGGCCGACCGCTTTCCTTTGTTGCGCTTGCGAAAATAGTATCGTGCTCGACAGATGAAGTGAAGGAAGCGATCAGGGATCTTGAAGAGCACTACAACACCAAAGCGCGCGGTATCCATCTCATGGTCAACGACGGCAAGGCGCAACTCGTGACCAATCCGGAAAATAAAAAAATCGTTGCCGAATTCATAAAGGACGAAACAACAGGTGAGCTGACAAGACCGTCACTTGAATCCCTGACCATCATTGCGTATCGGCAGCCCATTACCAAGGAGAATCTCGAACAGATTCGCGGGGTTAATTGCAGTCTGATTTTGAGGAACCTCCTGATGCGCGGTTTGGTTGAACCGAGGGAAGAGGGGCTTGCAACAACGTACACGGTCACGATGGATTTTTTACGCTTCTTGGGCATCAACCGAGTCGAGGAATTGCCCGATTATGACAAGTTACACAGTCATGAAAGTGTCAGAGCGGCTCTTGAAGCTGCGCACCAGCAGAAGCTGGCCGCGGCGCAGCAGGCGCAGGGTGGCAGGTAGAAAATGAGCGCGTACCGCGTATGAACTTCAGCTCACTTTTTGCCGGAATTGCCCTGCTGTTTCAGTTCGCAACTCCTGTGCAACAAAATTTGCCGAGTATTTTTACTCTCAATACTGTTGGACCGGCGGGCGTGCAACACGATCTCATGCTTCGCACCTCCTCTGCCCAGGCATCCGCGCCGGTGCGCATCATCAGTGAATCGATCGGGGTTGACATAACCGCCCGATCAGCGCTCGTCGTGGACAAGAGGAGCGGCGCCGCGCTGTGGGAGAAAAACGCCGACGCCCAGCGACCCGTCGCAAGCATCACCAAGCTGGCAGCGATGCTCGTGGTGCTCGATGCGCTGCGTGAACTGGGGCAGGAGATTGAGATTACCGCAACTGATTACATCCCGCTCGGATACAATAATTTTAGTGTCGGCGAGCGCGTGCAGGCAAAGGATTTGCTTGCGGCCGCGGTTATTGCGTCCGATAATACGGCCATGCGCGCTCTTGCGCGAGCGACCGGCCTTTCAGCGGACGATTTTGTGGATGCCATGAATAAGAAGGCTGCGTCGCTGGGGCTTTCGCATACGACCTTTGTTGACCCAACCGGTCTTTCGAAAGAGAATATCTCAACGGCACGGGAAGTAATCGTGTTGGCGCGCAAAGCCTTCGGCCAGCCCCCGATCGCCTCGTTCGCTCGTTTGTACTCATATACGTTTACCTCGGCAACCGGCAAACAGCATGTGATTAAGACAACGAATCAGCTCATCGGCGGCATCGTGAAAGTGGTTGCTGGTAAAACCGGCTTTGTGAATGATTCCGGATACAATTTAGTCGCGGAAGCGAGAAGAACGGACGCCGGCAATCTCATCGCGGTCGTTTTGGGCAGCGAGAAAAATCAGGATCGATTCCGGGATTTCAAGGCGCTCGCGTTCTGGGCATGGGAGAATTATCGGTGGGAAGAAACATAGGCGCGCCGTATGGAATTGAAAGGATCGGGAAAAATCATCATTGCGAACTGGAAAATGAATCTCGCTGTGCACGAGAGCGTGCAGGTAATTCGCACACTGCGTAAACTGCTCGCCTCGCGGATTCCCGAATCGATTGAGCTTGTCGTATGCCCGTCGTACGATGCGCTCACGGCGGTGCGTGAGGAGCTTTCAGGCTCTAAGATTCGACTCGGCGCGCAGGACGTGTTTTGGCAGGAAAAGGGCGCTTATACCGGTGAAGTATCGGCTTCCATGCTTGTCGCAGCCGGGGCTTCACATGTACTGATCGGTCATTCGGAGCGCCGCATGTACCTTCAGGAAACCGATGAAATGGTCAATAAGAAGGTGGCTGCCGCCCTTGCCGCGGGACTTGTGCCCATTATCTGCGTCGGAGAAACATACGAAGAGCGCAGCATCGGCCACGCTGATTTAATTCTCATGCGTCAGACCATTGAGGGTCTCAAAGGGATTCTCTTAAAAAAAAATCAACAGATCATTATGGCGTACGAGCCAGTGTGGGTCATTGGGACCGGCCAAGCGGTCGAACCCCCGATGGCAGAACACGCGTCTGAAGTCATCACCCAGTCACTCATCGAATTGTATCCGAAAGACGTCGTTGAGTCACAGACTCGGATTATCTACGGGGGCAGTGTTGATGAAACGAATATCAGGGATTTTTTGAATCTGGGGAAAGTTTCAGGCGCACTGGTGGGGACCGCAAGTCTCCAACCTGAAAAATTTATCAGCCTGCTTGCATTGTTATAACGATGTTGACTTCCCTACAACCTTTGTTGGCTAAAGCTCGTCGCGGTCACTACGCGATACCGGCATTTAATATTACGAATCTTGAGACGGTTCAGGCAGTCCTTGCCGCTGCGGCAAAGACTAAATCACCAGTGATACTCCAGACGTCAATGAAAGCGATTGCGTATGCCGGGGCTCATACGATACTGGCTTTGATGCAGACTGCGGCGCGGGAATATGCGCCTGAAATTCCCGTTGTGACGCATCTTGATCACGGTAAAGATATCAAGGTGGTACGCGAGTGCGTTCAACTCGGTTACGCATCCGTACACATGGACGCTTCCGAGAAGCCTTTTGCGCAGAATGTTTCGCTCACGAAACAGGCAGTTGCACTTGGTCACCGGCGG
>CAZQTS010000038.1:0-8852 GCA_964596475.1 uncultured Gammaproteobacteria bacterium | reverse complement strand
TGGCTGAAAGTTGTTTCTTAAGCCAGGGCCGCCACCCTTCTTCAGGGTAGCGCTCCCAGCCGTGGATAATGAATGCTCGTTTCATGCAATGACCCAATTTAACAAGGGGTCCTTCGACTCCCCCTCGACTAAGCTCGAGGTCGCTCAGGACATCCGCCTTTGGCGGATGGCTCGGGGGTAGGGACTCGAACCCCAATTATCAGGTTCAGAGCCTGATGTCCTACCGTTAGACGACCCCCGAACATGGCTTATAGCTTATAGCATATAGCTTATGGCAGATGGCGGATGGCAGATGGCGTATGGCGGATGGCAGATGGCTTATGGCATATGGCATATAGCATATGGCATATGGAAAAACTCGCAGCTCCCTGCTATAAGCTATAAGTCATTAGCTATAAGCTAAATAACCTCTCCCCCGCCCATGATGGCGAGCACGTCCTGCACCTCTGGTTCGTCGCCGCCGATGAAATTTTTGTGGTTTTCAGTATAGTTATAATCAACGACGCAGTCAATGCTGATCGGTTGCTTCAATACACGACTTACTATTTCTTCAGCCGCTTTTTTATTTTTATTTTCGCGCACGGTGTCGGCGTGGAAATCGTATTTAAATCCAATCGTAAGCGTACTTCCAACAAGCGTGAGCGGGTGAGCCATTTTTAGAAATACGGACAGCGAGTGGTTATGCCCTTTTAGTTCTGAAAGAATTGTCGCCCATTCTTTTTTTAAAAGAACCACTGTTGCGTTCATTGCGGGAGTGCTCGTTCCTGCCACTGGTTTTCGCTCCTGCTCATGTCCCTCATACGCTTCCTGGCAAAATTCAATGCATCCAAGCTCAAGGGGGAGTTGCGGTATAATCGTATTTTTTGTTCGGTAAGCCTCTCGCATGAAAATCTCAATCAATTGTTTTAATTGGCTCATTGAAAAATCGGATGCGGCCTGGTTGATGGAAGCAACGGTTTGTTCATCGAAGTCTGGCTGAAAGCTGGTTCCAATTGACCTCTTCAGGAGCACTTGCCGCAGATACTCGATGAGATCGGCAATGAAGGTTTCCGGATCCATGCCCTCGTGGACGAGTTCAAAGATGAGCTCAAGAGACGCCTTGAGATTTCTTTTGTGAAGCAAATCCGTAAGTGAGGCGATGTGCGCCCAGTTCGGTTTTGGCAGGATGAGCGATGCATTCTCGGACTTGACCTTACCCTTCTCCGCCATCGCTACCATTTGACCAAGCAGAGATTCAGCATCTCGCAGGCAACCTTCCGATTTACGCGCGATGCCCATCAAAATATCATCGGGAATCATGACTTGCTCCTTTGCGCAAATCTCTTTGAGGCGGTTGACTATCAGATGTTGCGGTATTTTTTTAAAGTCAAATCGCTGACACCGCGAAATAATGGTGTCGGGAACCCGGTAAATGTCCGTCGTCGCAAGAATAAATATAACCCGTGGCGGAGGCTCTTCGATTGTTTTGAGCAGGGCGTTAAAGGCATGCTTTGAGAGCATGTGTATCTCATCAATGATGAACACCTTGTATCCGTTGCTTGCTATCGGCGGTATGCGAGCGCTGGAAATGATGTTATCGCGCACATTATCCACCTGCGTATGCGTTGCCGCATCAACCTCAACAATATCCAATGACTTATCGGCAAGAATTCGCGTGCACGATTCGCATGTATTGCATGGTTCATGGACACCCGGTTTGTGCTTGAGGCAATTGATCGAGCGTGCAAAGAGTCGCGCAAGTGTTGTCTTGCCGGTTCCGCGGGGTCCGACAAAAAGATACGCATGCGCCAAATTCCCTTGGGCGATTTCATTTCCCAAAGTGATCTTAATGTGATTTTGACCGACTACATCGACAAATTTTTGTGGACGATATTTGCGATACAGGACTGCCATTAACTATTGACGGTTAACTGTTAACTGTTGATTCTTGACGTTTAACTTTTGACTATTGACTATTTCCACCAGAGGCGGATCGCCCTGTGGGCGAAACTATTGACGTGTAACTGTTGACGGTGAACTCTTTACAAAGAATGACGCAGATGAATTAAAAAAAATGACTGCGGTAAGAAGCAGGCTATGCGTGCGCGTTATTCACGAGACAAAGAGCTGCCACTGGACTTGCTGCGCTTCTTCTCTTTGTCATTGCGAAGTAAAATTGGTTTCTTGATGATGTTTTCGACGGCTGCCCAGGTGCTGTCAGCGTCCTTGGGAACCAGAACCACGACTTCATCGTTATCCTCGCCCTTGTAATAGGTAATGCTTGCGAGGAGGACCTTAAACATCTTGTCGCCGGTGAGTACGATATACTCCCCTTTCTCGCGGTCACGCACCAGCGTGCCGACTAATCGCTTTCGCTCAATGGGACCTATTTGCTTGTATATGAAATTTCCCTGCCGGTCGATCGTGAGCTTGAGAATGTCGCCTTCAACCAGTTTTGACTTGGATGCGTAATTGGCCGGCACCGAGTATTTTTTTCCATCCGGACCAATCATGTTCTGTCCGTCAAACACTCCCTCAATGATCAACCCGTCGTCGGATTGCTTCTCGGTACCGACCTCTGAAGCCTTGATGACGTAATCAACGGCCTGGCTTGAGCTTTTGCCCTTGAGCTCCTCGAGGACGATTTTCATCTTTTTGAGCTCAAGCTCCTGCTTCCGGATAAACTCCTCGAGTTCTCGAATTTTGTTTGTGTTGGCCATTTTCTTTTTTATTTTCAGAAACCTGTGTTTTTGTTTTTTGTTTTTCAGAGCGAACCGTGATTGTTTCCAGTATACCAACTTATGCTATGGGAGGCAAGGGGTTGCGGATGGGGATTCCGATTTTTGTTCTCTCGAGAATTTCCTGTTCAATGACCGCACGCGGTCTGCCATACTTGAGCCGGGACATTTCCTTGAGGCGCAGGGCCATTGTGGTACTACCGGCTGGCGGCAGAAGCGCCTTGCAGCTGAATGCCGGCGGGTTTTGGTTGTCGACAAGGAGGCGGATATAGAAATGATAGCGCTCCATGTTCATGACGTCGTATTGATCGAATACCGGTGCGAATTGCTGGGCAATTTTTTCAGCGTCTTCGACGCCGACGCGAAACGCCAGCGAGGTGCCGACGTTGCCGAATACCGCATCCCGCACCCGCGTGTCATTGTTCTTCACAAGCTGGGTGATGTATTGATGCGCTATGGTGAGGTTGAGTTTGTATTTGCGCGCTTCTGAAAGAATGATGGCAATGCTCTCGGTGACGAAATTCTGAAATTCGTCTATGTAAAGATAAAAATCCCTTCGCTTTTCTGCGTCACTGTCCACGCGGCTTAACGCTGCCATCAGGAGTTTGCCGACGCAAATCATGCCCAGGAGGGCGCTATTCATTTCGCCGATCTTTCCCTTTGAAAGATTGATGAGGAGGATTTTTTGTTCATCCATTACGGTGCGGAAGTTGAATGAACTCGTCTGTTGCGCGATGATCGGACGCATGATGTCGTTGGCGACAAATTGCGTAAGCTTGCTGGTGATATACGGTACCATGTTAGCCAGCGCTGCCTCGCCACCGGCTTTCTGCGCTTCTTTTTCCCAGAAGTCTTTGACCACGATATTCTGCGTTTTTGAAAGTTTGTGCTTTCTGAATTTTTCGTCGGCTAATACCTTCGAAATTTCAAGAAGCGTGGATCCGGATGCCGGGTCGTCGAGGATCAAGAGCATGGCATTGCGCATGTATTGCTCAAACATTGGTCCGCCGGTCTGCCGCAGGTCGTAGAGTTTGTCAAAAATGTTAATCATTTCGTTGATAAGGAACGTTTTCTGCTCCGGACTGCTAAATTCGAGCATATTCAGGGCAAGAGGACGTTCGGTGTCAGCAGGATCGAAGACAATGACGTCGCCAATGCGCTCTTTTGGGACATTCGTGAGGATTGCTTCGATTAAATCCCCGTGCGGATCAATGACGCATACGCCTTTTCCGCGCTGGATATCCTGCACTGCCATGAACTCCAAGAGTTTTGACTTTCCGGTGCCGGTTTGGCCAATGACGTAGACGTGCCTTCGGCGATCGGCGTCCTTAATACGAACCTCGCGCGTGCGATTGCGGTAAATAGCGTGGCCGAGCAGAATACCTTCCTCGGGCAGTTCAACGGGTGGCGGCGCTTCGCGTGCAGCAAGCCACTGAATATTCGGCGTTTGGATTCGCTCTGGTAGATGGAAGAGACTGGCCATCTCTTCCGCATTGAGCACCAGCCGCGCCCGCGGATCGAAGTATCGGTAGATGAATTGTTGAATGATCCCTTTTTGACTGCCGACATAGAGCGGTTTGAATGCGTTGCCGTACTCGTAGATATTGTACTGACCGAAGGATGTCATGATATTACGCAAAAAAATCTCCGCTTGTTGCTGATTGGGAGCAGACACGATGATCCGAATGTTCGCATCAAAACCCCCCTTGCCGGTTTTTTCTTCAATGCCTTTGATGACCTCGAGGTCTTTTGGCGACAAGGCATGAGGAGGCGCTGCTACATGCGTTTCATCTTTCTTGCGCTGACTCCCAGATAAACTCGCGCCGACGATTGACGTGACGCCGCGCAGGAGCTTTTTGGCAATCCCCGTCTTTGATGAAGCTCCGCGATTGTGCTTGAGTGCATGTTCAAGCGATGCGCCCTTGTATGCCGCCTCGGTAATGGCGCGTCCTTCTCGATGCCACGATTTATTGGCAGATCTCATGATGAATTGTATGGCCGCACCACTTTCTGGCGGTATTTTACTCAAGGCGGCCGTCAGCGTTTCAAGAGGGTCTGATTCAAAAAATTTATATGTTTTTATCGGAAAAATGAAATTCCGACGAAGAACCACGTATCCGCCGAGAATCACGGCTTGCGGCTGGAAGATGTTGTAATCAACTACTCGCGTAAAGTGCGCGTCAGGATAGACGCTTTGCACTTGTTGCATAAAAAATTCTGCCAGTCGCTTGGGGAAGGAAGCGTAAAAGCTGATACTGCCTTTATGTGAGACGATTTCGAGGGCAAAATGATCGCTGCGTCCGGAGAGAAACTCGCGCAAACCAGATTCTGCCTTGAGTGAAGAGAGCGCTGCGAAAAGATTTTCAATTTGCGCAAGGCGCTCTTTCGCGGTTGGCGGTTGCTTTTTTTCAGAATCAGAGAATCTCGGGATGGTGATCAGGAGAATATCATGGTCATAGTGCCGCTCGTTTTTTTTGTGCATCACGGAGCGCACTATCACCATACACGCGATTCCCACGGCTGTAAGAATAACCACTAACCACAGTAGTGCCAGAGGGCTCATGATCGGAATTGGCTCACTATTTTATCAGCTTTGATTTTGGCTTCCTGCTCAAGGAAAAATTTGTTTATTCCCGGCAAGGTTTTAAGCCAGTTAATAATCAGCAGCACAATGTCCTTAATCTGCATTGCCTTGCGATGGAGCGTTTCCTTGATTTTTAGGGCTGTTTCCTCGCCGATTCGCTTAAATTCCAGCTGCTGTGGCTTGCTCAAACTCAAAAAAAATCCCTCCAATCCTTCGGCAAGTATTGATTCGATGCCTACCAGTTCCTGATCTTTGCTTTCTGCTGTGTGGGCACGATCAATGTGCTGGGCAGACCCTTGCTGTGGTCGAGCAGTCCGCGTCTGCTCGATGGCGCTCGGACCTGTGGGCTGCTCAAATTGCTTCTCGCGTCCTGCTTCAGGTGCGCGTTCTGGAGACGTTTGTGGTGTATGTTGCTCCGTACTTTCTGGTCGCGCGATGGTTTCAGGCATAGATAAATTATACCATTTTTTGTTTCTATGGTATACTTTAGCCTTGCAGGAGGCCGAGATGATAAATCGATTGCGAGAAATCAAAACAAATACCGTTCGTTGGATTCACATCGTCAAGCCCTCGGAGAATGAAATTCAGTTTTTGAGGGATCATTTTGAATTTCATCCGCTCGATCTCGAGGATTGTCTGAATACCGCCCAGCGACCGAAGGTTGACGAGTATGAAAAGTACATTTTTCTCATTCTCCTCTTCCCTTATTATCAACGGACCCATCGTTCGATTCATGCGGCGGAAATAGATTTTTTTATCGGCGCTGATTATCTCATTACGATAAGCGATGGTAAGCACGAACTCTCTGATCAGTTTTTTGAGGAGTGTTTGAAGAGTGAAGTCCTGCGCGAGCGGTATCTTTCGAGAACACCTGCGCATTTGCTGCATGAAATTGTTGACCGTTTGCAGGCGAGCATGTTACCCATGCTCGATCATATCTCGCAGGATAATGAAACGATAGAAAAGCAAATGTTTGCCGGAGCAGAGAAACGCATGGTGCGAGATATTCTGCTTATTAAGCGAAATATCGTAGATTTTCGAAGAATCGTTAATGCGCACAAGAGCACGATAAAGAAGCTCATCAGCATTCGAAGACCCGGTCTTTTTGCGCTCTCGTCTGAATTGAACATATATTTTCGGAACATTATCGAACGCTCACGAGACATCTGGGAGATACTCGAAATCCACAACGAGACGATCAATGCATTCCACGGTGCCAACGATTCGCTTATCTCGTTCAAGCTTAATGAGGCCATGCGGGTATTGACTTCACTTTCGGTGAGTATTTTTGCCGCAACCCTCATTGCGACGATCCTTGGGGTGAATACAGCCAGCAATCCGATTGTAAGAAATCCATACGGGTTTTGGATTATCGTTATCATCATTGGGTTAGTTACGGTTACCCTTCACAGAATTTTCAAAAAAAAGGATTGGTTGTGAAGCTCCACGGCTTTAGAGGTGTGACGTTTTCTTTGTGTCATTGCCTGCCTGCCGGCAAGGCAGGCGAGGAGTCCCGACGGTAGGTCGGACGACGTGGCAATCTGACGCCCCAGCGTCATCCCGAACCCGACGATACGTCGGTGAGGGATCCCGCGGTCGTTCGCGGTCTCATGGGGATCCTTCGACTCCCCCTTGACTAAGCTCGGGGTAAAAAAAGAAGCCCCCACCTAGAGTAGTTGTCTCCGTTCGTATTCCCTCGGCTACGCGCCGAGTTCCTACTACTAGGTGGCCAACTTGTCATAGGCGGGGGCTGCAAATGCACCCCCTTTCTACTTCTTTGTGGTAGGCACGAGTGCCGATGGTGGCGGCAACTCCCCAGTCCCGAGGTACCGAAGCAGATCCTGCGGCGCGAGTATGAAGTTCGCGCCACGTCCTGTTTGCTTCGCCATTTCCTCGAGTGTGCGCCATCCCTGGTGGAAGCGGAGAAGGTGTTGAAGCACCGGATCGCTTGCATCTCCGAGCTGCGGCTCGAGCTGCTCTTTAGGGTATCCGAGCCATATTTTGGCTTTGCGGAGGTCCCCTCTGGCAGAAATGGAACGCAACTCGAGTTGCATTTCTTCGTTGTCGAGGCTCTGACGGAGTACGATCAAATTCTTTAAGCGGTCGGCCTGTTGCTTACCCAGTTCTCCGAGCGCTTTAGCGATCACATCCTCCGGTTCAACATCCTTGACCTGTAGTTCGGTGACGAGGAAACCCTCGCGCCAGAATCTGCGCATCAGACTGTGAGGTTGCTTTTCATCGAGAACCTTGAAGTATTCATGCAGCGCTTCCCGATGCGTGGGTTCAGCAAAGTCGATATCAGCGAGGCTTCTGACCGGAACGTCGAACTTTTGGGTGACATCCTTGATATGGGGGAAGAATTCCAGGTCTACCCCCCACTTATCGAGCAATCGCCAGTATTTTTCGGCGCTCCTTGCGCGGAGCAGCAAATCTGTTTGATCAGGAGGCTTCGCACCCGCAGGTACCTCTTCCTCGGATGGGGGTATGACGAGGTTGCGATACTTTATTGGATCTGCTGTTTTCAGTTCTTCTGCTTTCTTACGCGCATCGTCATAGTCCTCTTTTGCCTGCTCACGCGAGGCCTTGATGCGCTCTGTCACGCAGATCGAGAGGAGATACCCGTGGATGTTCTTCATGTCGCTTATGTACATCGAACTCTGTACGCGCTGGGTCGTTCCCTCGATCAGCTGCTTGAAGTACTTCTGGATACCCCCTTCTCTTTCTCGTATTGCTCTACTTAGTTTGTACCAGCTTTCTGGGTGTGCGATGCGAAGTCGGAGAAAGATCCTGAACTGCGCTTGTGGGCCGATCTCGCGAGCAGTAACCATACCGCGGGCAAACTCCAGTCCCGGCGGCTCTGCTAAACCGGCCGTAAATTGGCTTTCCGTCACGAGATCGTCGAAGGTCTGAACCGTCTGATCAACGTCGACAATCGATTCGATCCACGGAAACTTGAGCCTTAGGCCATACAGCAACCGGAGCCATCCGGTATGGCGGTACTTCACGCGTGAAATCTGCCCGAGCGTGAGCACGATTGCGGCGTGGAAAGCGGGGATGAGATAGAACGGATAGTTCTTCCACCCCACCTGCATTTGCCGCTCAGTAAACGTCTGTGCGTCTCGGCGCTGCGGCTCGCGTCCCGCAACTTCGCGCGCTTTTCTTCTTCTTGAGATGAGCCAGCTCACGAACTGTATTGCACCAACCACAATGATCGCGGCTAGTGCAACGATGATGAGCCATCGCAGGGTGTAGCCTACAAATGGCCACTCGCCGTTGAAAGGCGGCAGGTCGTTGATCTGGAGCGGCAGGTCCCACAGGACATACCAGACGGATCGCGCGGCTGTCTTGATTCCGATCCAGGCGATTGACAAGAGATCCCAGAGCCAGATCAAGCCCACGATAACCAACGGTGTCAGTGCAAGCTTACTCGCCCGGCTGATCAAGGCCTGCTGTCGCGGAGTTGCTGCTCTTGGCTGCACGTACCGCGAGAGCAGCAGATGCAGCGTGATCGAGACCAGGGCGATCAGAAACGAAGTGAGGAACCAGTGTTC
>CAZQTS010000037.1:0-9013 GCA_964596475.1 uncultured Gammaproteobacteria bacterium | reverse complement strand
GGATTAATTCCCCAGAGTTGGTAATTAATAAAGTTTGAGAGTGATACCAAGGGTCGAAAATAAGCGCCAGCAAGCACGCCGCCGCCGACGTCAAAGGTTGGAGACGTGAGCAGGACAAAAATATTCCTCGGATCCCGTAAGACCTCATTACTGACAATCTGCGCTTCATCGTCCCACACAAAGGGATAGCGGAGCGAAGGCAGATACAGAATTGCGGCAAGCAGCAGAACAGAGACAATCAGGAGCTCACTGACGTATGGTATAGTGCGCTGATGAGCGCTGGCTGTCTGTTGCATCTGCTTATCATATCAAAAACACCCTCCGTATGAGAAGGAGGGTGCTGATTACCGTTGCGTTAACGCTGAACCTCGAGTGAGCCGGTTTGATAGTGCACGCAGGCACCAACGAGGATACGATTATTGGTTGATTTCCTGATATAATAGTCTGATCCGCTCGCATTGTTGGTGATCAATGGGTCAAGCGGAATTGTTGCAAGGTAACGGTCAGAAAGGGCACTGAAGAGGTTAACTTTGCCGTATATATTTTGTGCGGCTGAACCTCCATCTAATTCAGTGCAATCGCCCCACTGCGTCGCGTTACCATCGGTAACACCAGTCGTCCCATTCCCGATCTCATAATATGCGCCGGGTGTCATACTTGCAACAGCCGTGGGCAGGGTAGTATTGTCGACCGTGTATTGGAGAATTGCGTTGAGTATCGAGGTAACCTCTGAATAACGACGTGCGTCTCGCGCGTCACCGAGCCTTTTTGCAGGATCAATAGCCACGAATAACGAAGCGGCAAGTAACCCGAGAATTGCGACCACGATGATTAGTTCTATGAGCGTAAAACCCTTCACCTTACGGCTTTTTTTTCTCATTTTTTGTTTGCTATTTTTTGAAGAATAGAGTTTTCCACAACGTTTCTCTGATACAGAGTATAGCATGATTCATATATTCTCACCACCGCGCAACTGCACAACCTCCCGTGGCTTCAAAATATGATTGTCGTTCTGTGCTGACATTGTAGTCGTTGGTTCTTTAACGGCGATAGGAGTATTTCTTTTTTGGTGCATTGCGATGGCTTCGGCAAGTGGAATTTCTTTTGGGATACTAGCCTCGCTGACAGGCACCATAGGAATCTCGCCCTGTTTGATTCTTTTCAAACAGTCCGGGCAGTACACCGGACGGTTGGGATCAGGCCTGAATTTCGTCTGGGTGTGCTTGCCGCAATTGGTGCAGATGGCATCGAATAGTACGTTCAGGTGTTTGTCAGTGTCTTTTCCGCGCCTGGTATCAGGTCTCGTCTCCTTTTTTTGCAGGTGGTACGAGGGCGCACTGGCTGCCACACGCGCAGTTTCAGTTTCATCACCGCGGTTTTCCGACCAGCGAATTATTTTGTCTTCAATCATATCGCGCGGTTTAGCATAGCGCTCGCGCGACACCTTGACGATTTTTTGAATCATTGCGCTCGCATTGGGCGGCACAGGATACGGCGGCAAGGTATTTGCTGAAAATGCATTCGAGGTAACTCCGTCAATCATGAGTTTAATATAGATTTGAAACTTCGGAAGATTGACCAAGTCTTCAATAGTCAGTGTCGGAGCGAATTCGGGTTCCATAAACTCCGCGTCAGCTGCACCGACACGGAAGGTCATGAGGGTTCCGACGTTACCAAAGACCGCATCGCGCACCGTACTGTTGGAATCATACACAAGTTGCGCGATGTATTGATGCGCAAGAATAATGTTGAGTCGATATTTACGAGCCTCAGAGAGTATATGCGCGAAACTTTCAGTGGCAAAATTTTGAAATTCGTCTACGTAGAGATAAAAATCCTTGCGCTCTGCTTCAGGTATATCAACGCGGCTCATGGCAGCAAGTTGCATTTTGGTGATGAGGAGGGCTCCAAGAAGTGAAGAATTATCCTCCCCTACCTTGCCCTTAGAGAGGTTGATGAGCAGGATTTTTTGCTGATCCATTACGTCACGCAAATTAATCGTTGAAGCAACTTGTCCGACGATATTTCGCATTAAGGACGAGGTCAAAAAGCGGCCAACCTTATTTTGAATTGGAGCGATGGCCTCTGCTTGGAATCGATCAGGATATTTTGAATACTCCTCGATCCAGAAGGCTTTGACCACAGGATCCTGGATTTTACTGATGACGCGTTTGCGAAACGCTTTGTCTGTAAGCATGCGCATTATGCCGAGCAGAGTAGAACCCGGGTACTCAAGGAGCGCAGAAATTGCGTTATGGAGAACGTATTCTAGTCGCGGGCCCCATGAGTCTGCCCAGATTTTTTTGAATACGCCGATAAGCCCGGATGCGACAAGATGCCGCTGCTCAAGAGAGACTTTTTCCAGTACGTTAAATGCGATGGGGTGGCTAAGATCTGCAGGATTAAAGTAGACCACATCGTTAATTCGCTCGGCCGGCACAAAGCCGAGCAGGCGTTCAATCATGTCGCCGTGCGGATCAACGACTGCGAGTCCGTGGCCAGCGCGGATATCCTGCACCGCCATGTTCTCAATAAGTTGCGATTTACCCATTCCTGTTTTGCCGACGATGTAGAGGTGTCTTCGGCGATCTTCCTGCATGATGCCAAACCGCTGCTGTCGATTGCGGAAATTCGTTGTGGCGATGACGGTAATCTTTGAGTCGTTTTCGTTCATTGCTGGATTGGTAAGTTTTCAGGTACGCTTGATTGTTGCGCATTTGATTGCGCCTTCGGTGGCGTTACGCTGATCGGCTCACCCGTTGACGTTCGATATTTTGCGTACTTTTTCTCGTAATAATCATTATCAAGCTCAAGGTTGACGAGCTGTTTGCGGAGTTCCTCTGCGTAATTTCGAGTGGCGTCAATTGCCTCAAGGGGGAGTTGTACCGGAGCGTCACTTTTCTTCACCTCCGTTCGCTTGAGAAGCGGCGAGGCGATTAACATTGACGGGAAGTGATACAAGGTCGCAAGTTCTTCTACATTCAAGATAAAATACTTCGCGCCCATCCACCATGAGCGCTTCTTGTAATTTCTGATAATGCGTTGTCTGCGCGCGTTTTTTCGCTGCTCGACGAAAAACCACACAACCGATGTTTTTGTTCGCTTGTTCGGCTTGAGCGCGTTCAGCATGAGGTCATTAAACTGTTTGACCGCGCCGAAAACCGAATTCACCACACGGCCAGTTTGATAGGTTTCATGGGGGGCAACGTACACGAGTCGAATTTTACAGACAAAACCTAATTTTGACGCCTTATTTTCGATTGCCTCAACAGCAGCCCGCTCCCCGGGCGTCAAATTGAGCACGCGAAAATCGAGCTGTTCTCTTCTTGAAGCGGCCGGCGTCACTGCACCGGTGAACCAATCAGGCAAGGTGTAGAGAAAATTAAGCAAAGGGGCGTACCAGTTCCTGCCGCTGGCCTCTGGCTGTTTTGTCTTGCCAGCGACTTTATAGGCAACTTTGAGTACACGGTTTACCCACTCGATGTTTTCGGTCGGCACCGTAATAATCTGCAGCCATACCTGTTCGCCTCGCTGAATTCGGCTCATGTTTTCAACGAGGGAGGCGATTGGGTCTTTTAATTCTTGCGAGAGCTGGTCCTCAAAAGAGCGATAGGTTCGAAGAGGGTACGCTTCATTTTTCACCAATTGCAACTCCGCGCCCCACACATTGTACTTGTCATTGGGGTATTGATTCGGGATGTCTTTCGTATAATCATCGACTTCAGTGATTTCGGCATTGGGATACTGCGCGTAAATGGCGCCTTCGGTTAGGTCGCGGTAGACCTTAGGAGTTCTGACGAGGAACTGGACATGACCGTCAATGCTAATGATCTCCCATGAAAAGGGAAGCTGCACTTCGCCCGCAAAATATTTGTCGCGCCCGCTAATTTCAGCATGAGCGCCAGTGATGGTCGCGAACACCTGCTCCATAGCCTTCGGTGTTTGCTCGCTATCCTTGGGGATATCAATGGCGAGGAGCACATACTCTATTTTTGAGAGGAATTTTGACTGAAGCCTCAATAATCGAACGTCCCACCATGTTTTAATCGTCACGACAGCTAGAATAATCCATCCTCCGCGAATGAAAAGGAGCCAGGCAATCCCCAAAGGACCGAGCGATGCAAGTTGGCCGAGAAAGTTTGAATCGAGACCGAGTGGCATTACTGTTTGTGTTTATTTCCGATGAGTTTGTTAACCAGCGAGCACGTAGGTGCCGTCTGGATTTTTCGTAAAATGCTTCTTATTCATAAGTGCGAGCATGACGGTGCTGCGCTTGACCATTCGGTTTTTGAGCACCTGATCTATGATTTCATCGCGCGTCAGTGGCTTGCCGTTCTCTTTGAGGATTTCCTTGATAACGTCCAGGACGACGCCCGGCTTGTATCCCCATTCGCGGAGCGCGTAGATTCCTCGACCAACCAAGACGTATTTTGGATCGAGAATGAGTTCGTTGTGAATGGTTGCCGGATACGCGACGCGCTTGTCGAAGTTGGCGTCATTAATTTTTTTTGCGATTTCGACGAAATGCAACGGCTTGCTCTCCTTTTTCATGATGAGATAAATCTTATCATTCATCCGCCGCGGTCGTATTGAACTCCAGTGTGCAAGACCCCACTCGCTGAAGCGATTCTCCTCTATTTTCTTTGTCACATCAAGATAATTCACGAGAATGGTCTCGTAATCGCGTCCGGTGTTTCCGAGCGCCACTCGATCGCGCGCCTTGTCCAAGAGAGTATCGAGCGTCACTGGTTCATTATGCTGTTCGACAATCACAACTAAATGACCAATGATGGTGTGAAAATTATCCAAAGAGATGCCGGGCAGTGACCAGGCTTTGTAGATACTGTCTGACTCCTCTAACGATTGTAGTCGGTCGGTGAGCAATTGATTGAGCAGAAACCGAACCAAAGCATTGTTGGTAACCTTTTCTCCTTCTTGTGCAAGGAGCGTTCTTATGAGCCGCTCCTCTCTCATCAGATCGCCGTGGTCTTCAAGAATATTGCGAATCAAGTACTCGAGATCGCGCAAGATGCTACTGCCAAACTCACTTCGAATTTTATTCAGCGAAGAATTTTCAACTTGACGAACACGTTCCCGTGTGACGGAATATGCGGTGCCAATTTCTTCAAGCGTAACCTTATCCTTACCAGTCAAACCATACCGCTTGACAATGATGTCGTGCTCGCGTTCTGACAGAATTGCAAACAATTTAGCGGCTATTTCCTCTGGATCGAACCGGGAAATAGCAGACATTTTTTGCGATGAAATTACTTGGTCTAAAATTGATGGACTCATAGTTTGATACTCTGCGGCCTGAATATAGCATAATTCATTATTTTAGTCAAGATTTTAATGTTATGCATAAAAAATGGCTCGTTTGCAAGCTTCTATTACGTTCGCCCGAATACCCCGACGGTACCGTCGGGGATGAAGGGCTTTGAAAATTAACCCGCGGAGCGGGCTCTCCTCGTAAAGAAACCGCCCTGATACCTCGCCCTTGAGGGCGAGGTCGGGTTCATTATGCATGCCCGAAAACCGAGTCGCCCACCCCTTAGTCTCGAGCTCGGGGTCGGGTTCATATGTGCTCGCACTTATGAGTATTATCCTTTCCTGCGAGAGAAGTTGTACCAAGTCACCAGTAGCGGCGCTGCGATGAAGATTGACGAATAGGTTCCCACGACGATGCCTGCGATGAGTGCCAGGCTGAAATCCTTAACTGTTGATCCGCCAAAGAAATAAATCGCGATAAGCGCAAATAAGGTCGTTGCTGATGTATTGATTGAACGCGTAATGGTCTCATTAATGCTCGCATTGACAACTTCCTCAAACGTAAGGTCCTGCTTCTTAAAAATATTTTCACGTACGCGGTCCAGGGTTACAATCGTATCGTGCACGGAGAAACCGAGCAGCGTCAGGAGTGCGGTAATAAAGAGGCTGTCAATTTCAGTGTTGTAGAGGTAGCCGAGAATCGAAAAGAGACCGAGCACAACCAGCACATCGTGTGCGAGTGCTATAACAGCGACTGTTCCGAACTTCCACGACGCAACAGGATGGGTTACCTTTCGAAACGCGTAAGCAAGATACAAAATGATAGCGACCAGAACGAAGAGAATAGCGTAGATAGAATTTCTACGAAGTTCTGCGCCTAAGGTTGATCCAAACGATTCAAACCGTTTTTCAATGATGCTGTTTTCAGGATTGTCTTTTTGAGCTTGTTCCGTTAGAGATGAGAGCAAAAGCTGATGCTGCGCCTCGCTTATCTCCTGCAGTCGAATGATGACGTCAGTATCGCCGCTTGGCTGAACTTTTGGTGCCGAGAAATTTTTGGTAGCAAGAATGTCACTGATGACTTGATTCGACGGCCGGTCTTTTGCATATTGAATTTCGATAAGGCTTCCGCCGGTAAAATCAAGACCATACTTAAAACCGAACACCATGACAGAAGCAAGACCGATGACGATCATGAGTAGCGAGATCGTATACCACAGTTTTCTTTTCCGAATAATTTTCAGATCACGCATTATGGTGTCGAACGCCAAATAGCCAGCCCTTTTGCAGGAATTTTATTCTGATCAAGATCCGCAATAAAGTGCGAGTGATGGTAATAGCCGAAAAAAGACTCACCAGAATACCGAGCGCCAGGGTTACGGCAAAGCCACGAATAATGGAGGTGCCAAACCAGTACAGTATGGCGCAGGTTATAAGACTCGATGCGTTTGAATCACGGATCGAAAGCCATGCGCGTGAAAAGCCAGATTCGACCGCCGAGGAAAGCGAATCGCCTTTGCGCAACTCCTCCTTGAGGCGCTCAATTATGAGAATATTTGCGTCGACTGCCATTCCTATCGAGAGAATAAAACCCGCAATTCCGGCAACCGTAAGTATGACCGGAATAATTTCAAAAAGTCCTTGCGCAATAATCGCGTAGATCGCGAGCGCCAGTACAGAGATAAGACCAGGCAGCCGGTAATACCCGACCATAAATATCACCACAAGAATAAAACCAACGAGGCCGGCAAACAAACTTTTTTCCAGCGAGTCTTTACCCAGAGTTGGCCCGACCGTCTGCTGACTGATGAGCGTAATGGGAACTGGCAAAGCACCAGCATTCAGCCTTTGAGCCAGAAGTTTTGCCTCGGGAAGGCCAAAATTGCCCGTGATGACCGCCTGTCCGCCAGAAATAACCGACTGAACGACCGGTGCGGAAATGACCGTCCCGTCGAGAAAAATACCGACAGGCTTGTCCACGTTTCTCTTGGTGATCTCTTCGAACAGCTTTGATCCATCGCTATCAAAGAGCAAGCTAATTTGCGGCAAATTTGTCTGCGGGTCAAAGGTTACTCGTGCTTGCTTAAGGTTTTTTCCAGAGAGCGCCGTATGTACCCAGTTCACTTGCGATTCAGGCGTCACTGATTCTGAACGCAGGAGAATATGAGCCGAATGAACTTCAAGCTCGCCTTTCTCATTGCTTCGCTCTTCGATTTTTCTTATGACATGATACCCAAACTCTGTTTTGAGCGGTGTATTTCTTAATTCGCCTACCCTCATCTCGTCAAAGATGGCTGTTTCAAACGATGGAGTAAATACGCCCCGCGACACGAAATCCAAATCGCCTCCCTGATCCTTACTTCCCGGGTCTTCGGAGTATTGCTTTGCCAGATCTTCGAACTTCTCGCCTGCTTGAATCCTTTTGATAAGTTCTTTTGCCAGCGCTTCTTTCTCCTGGTTTTTCTTCTCAACCTCACTTAATTGTTGATCTGTGGGCGACGTGCTTGTTGCGACTGCTCCGGTTTCTTTGAATTCAAGCAATGGCGTTTCGCCAATGATTTTGATTGCTTGATTGACATCTAAGACACCGGCCAATTCAACAATGAGACGGGATTTTCCGCTTTGGCGAGCAGTTTGAACAACCGGCTCCGATACGCCAAGAATGTTGACGCGCCGCTCAATAACGTCGCGCGTTCCTTCAAGTGCTGAATTTTTTTCGAGAGGCGGAATGGACGAAAGATCGGCTTCATAGACCAGGTGCGTTCCGCCCAGAAGATCAAGACCAAGATGCGGAAAGTATTTGTTAAAAAAACTGGACAGGGGGAATTGCGAAGGCAGAATCGGCCAGACCACAAACGAAAAAAAGCCGGCCACGAGAACTATGAAGGCCAAGCTGATGCGAATTTGTGTCTGCGACGAAAGGACCCGCCGCCTCTCAATCCTGGATTTATTCATAACTCACGATAGTCTAACATTTCTCTCCGGTTATTTCAAGGCTGCGGTAAGCCTAGGCGAGAAATCTCTTTAGTATCTCACAGGCTTCTTCGACTGCTCGATACGGCAGAACGGTCACATTCTGATATCGGTCGTCAGTCATACCGCGAATCATGGGCGAAGCGGTAAATTCGGCCTCTATGTGATAGAGACAAAGAATTTTTGCTGGCACATGACCAAATGAATGCTTTGTTCGAGCGTATTCAATTTCTCTGCCTGTGCCGGTGCTTGCACCGGAAATTTCCGCTATCACATGCGTCGCTTGATTGAGCCATTCGATGTCACGGTGTTCAATAGCTTCTGCTGGCAGCGTGTCAACCGGATTTTCATACCCAATGTGTTCGGTGAGCACCGGCAGACGCAGGTCATTTTTAACAAATGAAATGAGTTGCTGCACTATGGTGGCCAGCGCTCGATCACCGCGAATGGCTGCTGCAAAATAGACGATTGTTTCTTTACGCGCCATGACGCTACTTCACGCCTATTGATTCCGTCTGGATTTCATCCACCACTTCTTGAAAAACGGCATGGTAAGGGTTGATATCATAAATGCGAAAGCCGGAACAATGGCGTTGATCCACGGTTTCGGTACTTGTATTGCCCAGAGGTACACGCCTATTGACAAGTAGGTAAAGAGCATCAAAAGCATTCTTCTGGTCCAACTCGTTTCCCACGCTTTATCGTCCTCCACTTTTCTGTTTCGCTCCTCTATTTTTTGTACTCGCTGTTCAAGATTATTTTCCATTGCATC
>CAZQTS010000036.1:0-9274 GCA_964596475.1 uncultured Gammaproteobacteria bacterium | reverse complement strand
TTGCGCCGTTGCCCTTAAGCAAATGCTGACCTTTGGTGATCTGCATCGGTCGATCTATGATGAGTTTTCCGTTCAGGTGATCAATCTCGTGCTGGAGCACGATGGCTTCCATGCCTCTTAACTTTCCTCGGTGCTTACCACCGGTTAAATCTTGGTAGCGAACGTGGACTTTTGCTGCTCGCGTTACATAACCATAAACTCCTGGCAAGGAAAGACAACCTTCTTCAATAGCTGTATTTTTTGAGGTGAGATGGGTGATCTCGGGATTCACGTAGGCTTTAAAAGCATCTCCCTCCTCTCCAATTTTAACGATGACGAGCTGAATATTCTTTCCTATCTGTGGTGCGGCAAGGCCAATGCCGTTTTCGCTGATCATGACCTGATTCATCTCACGAGCTAATTGACGCAGCGCTTCATCAAAGACAGCAATGTGTGACGAAGTCTTAGACAGAACAGTGGCAGGATATCGCACCACCGACAGCATATTACGTAAGTTCAAAAGGATTAATCTCGATTTGGAACCAAGTATAGGGAGCGTGAGTGAGCACGTCAAGCACCCGCTGATCATCTGATGCGTATCGAATCAAGATGCTTGCGCGAAGCTCCCTACCGGCTCGCTGCTCAAACGGTCCAAAATAGGGCAAAGCCCGGGGCAGGACCCGGGGCAAAGCCCGGGGCAGGGCCCGAAAGTATTCTTTGAGTTTTCGCAATTTGCTCGCATAGACAGATGCCTTACTGTCCCGAACCCAGATTTTCGCAAGGGTCTTTATCGGCGGATACCCAAGACGCTTCCGCCACGCAATCTCGTGCCAGTAAAAATCACGCAGGTCATGCAGCGTCTTGAAAACATAGTGTTCGGGATGAAAAGTCTGGACGTATACCGTCGGCGCAAACGCACGCAATTTATATATATAATGCCGGAGTGATTCCGCAGCATGATAATTGGGAAGAAATAAATCAAGATCGGCATTAACGACGACGGCAGCGCTAAAACGATCCCGTGCCCCAGAAAAAATCTTGTTTGTCGCAACAACGATATCCGCATGCGGTGGGCTGGCTCTGCGCTGGGAAAATTCTATAACGCTGCGATTCGGAAAAACTTTTTTTACCTCTTTAACAATACGCGAAACGCCCATGCCTGCGGTTTTTATCGAAGGACTTCCGCACCGTGGACAGAGCAGATATACGCTGTGTGAACGGCCGCAGCCAAGGCAGATCAGTTTATTTTCGGTAGAATCAAAAACAAGTCCTCTCCCGCACTGTTCACACACTGCGTGAAAACCGCAATCGCCGCAGACGGTACGCCGCGCAAAACCATGACGGTTATAGAGGAGGAGTAACGGTCCAGAAGCCCGATGCATGGCATCGAGAACACGAGCAGAGAGGAGGATGTCGCCTGCTTTCATTTCCTCGGTCATGTCTATGACAACCCCGTGTGGCGCACTCGGACCGAGACGCTGCAGGGGCAATTTCAGTCGCATCACCTCATGCAGTAACCGTATGTCCGGCGAAAAACCAGTAAGGAGTAATTTTGCCCGATAGAAACGCGCAATGGCAAAAATAAAATCAGCAAGATGATAGCGCGGGTTCTGTTCTGCTCTCTGGAATGATTGATGCTCACACTCAAGTACCACGATGCGCTTCAAGTTGCGAAAGGGCAGAAAGAGCGCAGAGAGTGAACCAATGACCAGTGGCGCACGCTTGCTTCGTTCCCATGCCTTAAAAAATTCAGTTTTCTGTTGCTTTGGCGGCAGCGCAACCACCGTGAGACCCGCGTGTGCAAGCAAAGCAGTAAGTTGTGCCGATGTCCTGTGTTCTGGAACAATGCACAGCGTCTGTCCCGTGCGGTACTGTTTAACATAAGCAGCCACATACGATACAATATCCTCGTAGGTAAGGTAAAATAAATAGCCTTGTTCGGATACCTTGCCGATCTTTCGCACTCTGATGTTAGCAGCAGCCGGCTGTGTATTGACCACACGATGCACTTCGCGCTGGGGCGGCGGGGCAAGAAAACTCTTGAATACTGTTGCGAGCGACTGATAATAGTAACGTGCGAGAAGCGCTGCGATTTTCAGCTGTTCTTTTGTAAGTGAAAGCGGTGTTTTCGCAAGTATATCCTTGATTTTTTTCTGTCCCCCAGCAGTATCGTGCAAAGCAGTGACCACACCGACCTCGGTGTGTTGTTGAAAAGGAACGCGCACGAGATCTCCCACCTCACAGTGCAGTGTTGGCGGTATACGATAGGTGAATTCACCGAGAGCTTTCGGAAGCTTTCGCAAAGGCACTACCGAAGCAAAACGAACCGGAGAGGGCATAATCAGCGAACCTGAAACTGAACCGTAAGATACCCAACGCCCAGTGCCGCCTCATAACTCAAAATTGAACTCTGGTACTTCCGCTCATCCAGAATGCCTAAGAGCATAAGGAGGGGTCGTATACCGCACTCGGAAACAGTGGCGAGTTTTTTTGCGGTAATGGCGAGTAGGGCAGGCGTGTCCATTCGTTCAACTGCAACACGCACCATGTGGTTAAACCTGGCAGCCCTTGCAGTATATCCGGCAACTAACCGTTTGCTTGCACCATGCGAGAGATCACCCGATGCAATCACGGCAATCCTCTTGGTCACGCGATGAATCTGACGATTAATCAAGGTTCCAAAACTGAAGTGCTGCTTGGGATCTAGTGCGCTTGCGCCGATCGGAATCACCCGAATCATGTGCGGTTTGAAATTTTTTGTCAGATGGTAGAGAGGGATGGCGTGGCCGTAATCGAGGTGCTCGTCGTCGGTGAGGACGACCGGTAACTGCGTTTCAACAGGCTCCTTAATGCGATACCCAAGCTCCAAATCATTCTTGAGCACGACCCGATCGGAGAGATTGCCGAACATGCTGAACTCAACAATAACTTCAGGTCGCTGGTTAATCGTAAAGGCTTCGATCGCGACACGGGGATGCGGTGAGATGGAAATGATGACGTCGGGCTGCGCAGAGTAGAGCTCATGCGAAAGCGTTTGGAATGATCGCAGTGTTCTCTGCACCTTGCCCCGGTGCTCCTTCCCGACATCAGGGATCGCAGTCAGCGGATGCGGCGTGAACGCTGCAAAGGCTAGCATATCCCGTTATTTCAGATCAACCGGGTCACCAGTCCCCAGCATCTCCAAGGCCGCATCGCTCACCACGATGATGTTCTTCCATGCATAGCCAATACCGTTAAACGCCTTTTCGGATGCGATAGGCCGCTTCTTTTCATTAGAGACCACGTACACGGTCGGGGCACTGCCCTTCAGGAGGGTTCCCTCCTTGAACTGAACTGGAAATCCCGTGGCGTAGCTCTCAAGAACGGTCGTTCGCGCCTTGACGATTTTTCTGTTCGGGAAATTCACGCGCAAGACTTCTTTCGCAAGTATAGGATACTTGCGTCCGAGCTCGACATAGAAAACGCCGCCCGTCACGCTGTCTTGCAGGAGGGTTCCGGTTGGATGCGAATCCGCGATGGTAATCGGCCTGCCGTCTGGAATGGCCGCAAGCTGCTCATCGCTCACCTCGTCGACTTCCTCGGGGTTGAAACCGAGCGTGCGGAAGACATCCTTCGATTCTATGAGACGCTTCTGATCAACCGTTAAGAGATAGATATTCCCCGAAGTGGCGCCCGAAAGAAGTGTATACGCGGGAAACTGGATATCTGGACCGCGGTCAAAAACGTCTAAGTCAGATTTATCGACTTGCACGATACCGTTCGGACTATAACGGGACACCAGAGCCAGTCGCGAGGTGAACGCACGTTTCGTACCCGTCTGAATTAACCAGACGCCCGGCTCTCCTTTAATCTGAGCGAGCGTGCCGTCGGGCAGGCGCGTTACAAAATACGAATCCCAGATTGTCTTAAATAATCGATTGCCCTGCAGATGGGGCGTGTAATTATAGAGCGCTGCGGTCACTGTGTTTTTCGGAATAATCGCCTGCCCGTCAACCACCGACGTTTTCCCTGGTCGAAAACTATACTCGCTAATGTGCTCGTAGTAATACCGAAACTGCTCGGCGGCGCTATTGATCTGCTTATGGAAACCGCGCCACCGCTCATTGCACGGCTGATTATCCAAACAGCCGTATCCCGTGGCCCAGTCAAGCTGGTTCTGTGTCGGGGTTTGTGTCTCAATGAGACTCTGCTCTTTTTGCAGCAAGGCCAGAAGAAATTGGGGGTTGATGCGATGATTTTGCGAGGCACGGTAGATAAGCTCTATGGCCGAGGCTCGCTCGCCCGTATCCAGTGTGGCAAAAAAATTAGCGAGGTAACTATTCCGACGCTCAAGAAACCTCTGAATATCCATGCGATCCATCGTCTGATAGGAAATGAGCTCCCCATCAGAGAGGATGTATTCGTAATCCATAGCATTGAGCGATTGAGCAAGGGCAATAAACGGCTGCGCAAGCAGCACCACAAGCAGAGCAGTCGAGATCTGCCGCAGGTGCCGTATTCTCTGAAAAGACGATCTCCGGAAATGCATAATGACAAATACCACTATAGCAAAAAATCGCGTCTTCCTCAACCGCTGATTGATTTTTTGCTAACCCGAGGCTACAATACAGGCATGCAGTTTTTGCGTTTGTTCATCGCACTGGAGGTGCCTGTGGAAACGCAGGAAACGCTCATACGTTCGTTTACGAAGCTACCGCTCGACTTTGATCGCATCCGACCAGCTCGGGAAGAGAATCTGCATATTACGCTTAAATTTCTCGGGGAAACAAACATCGAACGCCTGCCTGCAATACTCGCGACACTCGATGCGGCTCAAGGCAATCCGGCGCCGGAGCTTTCGCTGGGAGATCAGCTCATGCTGCCACCACGCCGACCAACAGTGATCGCAATCGCCATTCTGTCTTCTCAACTCGAGTCACTGGCGCGCTTTATTGATGAGGACCTGTCACACAGGGGAGTGTCTGAACTTGAACGGCGGGCTTTTCGTCCGCATATCACCATTGCGCGAATAAAATACGCTCTCGATGCATACAGTAGAAACCTCATCGCACAGTGGCAATCTCCCGAACTTCAATTTCAGTCAGATACCCTGACTCTGTTCGAAAGTACTCCCAGTCTTCACGGTTCCGTGTACACACCGCTCAAGCAAACTGTATTGACATGAGAACAATAACGATTCTCGACATCCCCATTCGACTGCTTCCGCAAGAAAAGCTGGACGAGATATTTGATGATTTTGTTGCCAGTCCCGGCACTCACCACATCGTGACCGTGAATCCCGAATACATCGTTTACGCAGCGCGCAATCCTGATTTCAAAAAAATCTTAAGGGAAGCGGATCTCGCAACGGCTGACGGCGCCGGCATCATTCTTGCAGCACGCCTCCGCGGTTATCACGTTACACTTTCTGATCGCCTGACCGGAGTTATGCTGACGGATAAGCTGCTTCGCTTCACGCAGCAAAAAAATCTGCGCGCACTCATCCTCCTGAAACACAATAGCATCACCGACGACACCGTACTGCGGCAGGCGGTAACGCGAAGGTATCCCTCTCTCGATATCACTGTTCGCCGCGAGCCGCGTTCGCTTGAGGAATTAAACTTGTTGCGGCCCGAGGTCATCTTTGTCGCACTAGGCTCTCCGCACCAAGACCTCTGGATCACCCGTCACCAAGGACTTATTCCATCGTGCAAAATCGCGGTGGGCGTTGGCGGGACGTTCGATTTTATTTCCGGCAGAATAAAACGCGCACCGGAACTCCTGCGCTCACGGGGGCTTGAATGGCTCTTTCGTCTGCTGCGCGAGCCCAAGCGATTCATGCGGATCATTCGCGCAACAATCATCTTTCCCTATCTCGTACTCACACGCCGATGAATGCCGTCGCCACGCGATTTGCTCCCTCACCAACCGGCTACCTTCACATGGGAGGTTTGCGCACGGCGCTTTTCAATTATCTCTGGGCAAAAAAACACAGCGGTTTATTTCGCCTGCGCATAGAGGATACCGATCAAAAAAGAGTGGTTACGGGCGCGACCCAACATCTGATCAATCTTTTACATTCATTCGGACTGAAACCTGACGGTGAAATTATTGTGCAGTCCCAGAACGCCAAAAAGGGGATCTACCAGAAGTTCGCGCAGCAATTGGTCGCGAAAGGTAATGGATACTACTGTTTCTGCAGCGAGGAGCGCCTTAAGGAACTGCGCGCCGAGCAAATAACATTGAAGCAACCGCCGCGGTATGACGGCCGTTGCCGGGAACTTTCGACCAATGAAGTTCAGAAAAATTTTCAAAAAAAAATACCTGCCGTCATCCGATTGAAGCTCCCCAGCAAAAGCCGAAAGCTAGCAATCAACGACGGAATTCACGGAACGCTCCACTTTGACACCGAAACACTCACCGATGCCGTCCTGCTCAAATCGGACGGATTCCCCACGTACCATCTCGCAAGCATCGTTGACGATCACCTCATGGGTATCACGCACGTAATCAGAGGAGAGGAGTGGATACCGTCACTTCCGATGCACGTCCTTCTCTATGAATTTCTTAGCTTCAAAAAGCCTCAGTTCTATCATCTGCCGCTCATCCTCAATTCGGATCGCTCAAAGCTGTCAAAACGACAGGGACATGTCTCGGTCGAATGGCATGTCCAGCACGGCTATCTGAAAGAGGCGCTCATTAACTATATCTCCTTTCTGGGATGGAACCCTGGCGACGAGCGAGAAATCTTCTCACTGCAAGAATTGGTTCAGGAATTTGATCTTGCAAAAATCAATAAAACAGGAGCGGTCTTTGATCGCAAGAAACTCGACTGGTACAATGCCTGGTATATTAAAAATGTTCTGGCTCCCAAATCGAGTGATGAACTCACCGTACAGCTCCAGCCGTACCTTCCTAACCTGCAACCCGAACAGCGCGTGGCGGTATTTAATCTTTTCTATGAACGCGTTCATTCGCTGGCCGAACTCGAACCGCTCTCTCGCTTTCTGCGTGAGCTTCCTCGTTACCCGACAAAACTGCTGATATTCAAAAAGAGCACTCGCGCGAAAACTCTCAAGGGCCTTTCGATTGCGCACGATTACTTTAGCAATTTTACGGGAGAGTGGACGCATATTAACCTCGAGCTCGGGCTCAAAGAGCGCACTGCAGAGGCACAACTCTCGTTTGGGGACACGTTCTGGCCAGTCCGCGTTGCGCTGTCGGGACTGTTGGCGAGTCCTTCGCCCACCCAGCTTGCGGCATTCTTGGGAAAAAAGGAAACGCTTGACCGCATTACCAAGGCGCACCACAGTCTCGAAGGCACCCCCTAAGTTGTTCCGAGCCGGTGTTTTGTGGTATACTAGAGACATGGGCGATTTTGCGGCAAAAACAAAAACAAAAAAAACAACCAAGGTAAGAGCAAAAATTACTCCTGTGCTCATGGCGCTGGCGATTTTTTTATCCGGCACTTTTGCGCTGCGAGCTGTCGAGTTTAAGCTTGATGCGAACTATAACCAAGAAATCTGGGAACTGAACCAGCAAATCAGCGATAAACGCAAAGAAGCCGATTCGCTGCGCAAGCAGATTGACGTGTACAAAAAGAGTCTCGCGGGCAAACAGCGAGAAATCGCATCCCTAAGCTACCAGGTCTCGACCATCAATCAAACCATCACCAAAATATCGCTTGAAAAGGAGGCTCTCGAGCTTAATGTCGAGGAAATCAAGCTGCAAATAAAAAACGCCCAACTCAAGATTCAAGCAACAGAAGAACAAATCTCAATCCACAAAGAACGTCTCGCAGAACTGATACGCACGCTGTATCGCACTGACCAACAGTATAATTTGCTCGCAATTCTCGCCACGCATGATAACCTATCTGACTACTTCACGCAAATCCAAGCGCTCCAAAGCATTCAGGACGATGTGCTCGGTGGACTTGACGTGCTGGGCACGTTAAGGATCGCGCTGGTGAGTGAGCAGGAGGCATTAGACGAAAGCAGGCAATCATTAGAAAGCTTACAGGGCGAGCTTGATCTGAAAAAGCAAGCGCTTGAAGATCAAAAAACCGTGAAATACTCGCTCCTTGACGAAACCAGGGGGCAAGAGAATACCTATCAGCAGCTCTTGGAGGAACTCCGAGGCGAGCAAGATCGCATCAATAACGATATCGTAAGCCTTGAGCAAGTTGCGCGAGAGCAATTGAATCGGCAACTCAAGCAGGGTGTTCGCGATTTGGGAAGCGGGCCCATGATTTGGCCTGTACCCTCGCGTGAAATCACCGCTTATTTCCACGACCCCGATTACCCTTACCGTAACGTGTTTGAACATCCCGGAATCGACATCAGAAGCGTACAGGGATCGCCAATCTACGCTGCGGCATCAGGTTATGTAGCGCGAGCAAAAGATGCCGGTATGGGATATAGCTACATCATGCTCATCCATGACAACGGCATCACGACTGTCTACGGACACATAAGCGGTATCAGCGTCACTGAAGGATCGTTTGTGACGCAGGGCCAGAACATCGGTTCGAGCGGTGGTAAACCAGGCACGCCAGGAGCTGGTCGGCTCACGACCGGACCTCATCTGCACTTCGAAGTCCGCATCAACGGGATTCCGGTCAATCCGTTAAATTACCTGCCGTAAACCCCGTTAGAGAACTTTTCTCTAACGGGGTAAAAACAGAAGGCAGTCGTGCCAATCGACTGCCTCACTCTGGCCGCTCTCCAGCGGCTTTCGACTTGTTATCAACAAACCCTGGTAAAGCCGCGCCACGCCTGGCCGCTTTCTTCGCCCGTACGATACTCTCGAGGATGAAACTCTTTTCAGCGCCGTGGTGGGCAACTGCAATCCACGACTTAAGGAGCGAGCGGTACGGATACCGCCTGACGTCGCGCGCCAACACGATCCCTGGACCGTACTGAAGAACCGCCAGGTATACGTGATACTTAACCAACGCAGGAAGCGGTAACCACGGAGCCTCCATTGCAGCCTCCTAAGGAACGATTTCACCGAAAATTATACACACGGCACACCTTTTTGTCAATGCGAACGACAAAAAGATTTTACCAGCACCTCTTTTCTTGTCTTGCTCGGCACTGGCTTGACCCATGACTACCAGCTGAAAAGTGGTGCTAGGTTTGCCCACGCCCCACACCGAATGGTACAGGCGGTTCCGCTCCACGGAACTCCGAAAGGAAAGAAGCCATGGCTGCCGTGCTCCGCCATAGCGGCTACGCGACGGCGAGTAAACCCAGCACCCTTTTTCTTGCTCGGCACAAGGTTTGACCCATAACCACCACTCAAAAAGTGGTGC
>CAZQTS010000035.1:0-9639 GCA_964596475.1 uncultured Gammaproteobacteria bacterium | reverse complement strand
GACATTTCTAAAGCCAGTCGTTTATGGTATAATCATATAGAAAATGACGTGTCGTTTTTCGCAGTAGTAGGCCAAAATGAGAAGCATGCGGTTGTAAAGTTAATAAACTGTGTTTTTTATACATTGCCCTTACCCACTGTAACCATAAAACGTAATGGCCAGAAAAAGCTTTTTAGGGATTGACCTCGGTACATCGGGAATTAAGATCACCCAATTAGAAAATTATCGAGGACAGCCGAAACTTTCGACGTACGGCTACGCCGAAGCCAAATTTGACGTGATTCGGGACCAGTCAAAAGACTTGATTAGCTTGGTTGCAAACCTCATCGGAAAAGTCCTGCAAAGAGCGCGCGCCTCGACCAACCAGGGTATTGCGGCGCTGCCAACCTTCGCGGTTTTTAACTCGATTATCAGCCTCCCACGCATGTCGCGTCGCGACTTAAACACGGCGATTAAATGGGAAGCCAAGAAATTTATCCCCCTGCCCATCGAAGAGATGATTCTTTCATGGAAGGTGTTGGAGGGCGGCAGAGCCACCCTTGCGGAAAAAATTTTCATGATGAATGTGGGAATGGTTCTGAAAAAAAAAGAGAAAATAGCCGCCGGCGTGAACATTGAGCAGTCAGCAGGGCAAGGCAGTCTCCCACAGAATGGAAAACAGCCGATACCCCAGAGTCCGGTTGTGGCCACCGAAACCGATACTGAAAGCAAGAAGAATGTGAGAATTCTTTTGACTGCGGCGCCGAAGAATCTCGTGAACCGCTATATTGAGATTTTCAAGCAGGCAGACTTAAATCTCTTAAGTCTTGAAACAGAAGCATTCGCGCTCTCGCGCTCCCTTATCGGCGTAGACAAAGAAACCGTCATGGTGATTGACATCGGGGCCTCATCGACGAATATTTGTCTTATTGAGCGCGGGGTGCCCGTGTTAAATCGCGGCATGGACATCGGCGGTTATCACATCACCAAATCAATCAGCGACAGTCTGAACGTTAATTTTGAACGAGCCGAACAATTTAAGCTCGACTTCGGGATTCGCATGCAGGAAACGCACGGCGGTATTCCTGAAGCCATCAAGGACAGTTTGGAACCCATCATCAACGAAGTGCAATACGTGTCCGAGCTTTATCAAAACCAAGGCAGCATTCAAGTGGATCGGATTTTACTTTCCGGCGGCTCGGCCTTCCTCCCAAATCTTACCACATACCTTTCGCAGCTCTTACAGATCCCGGTCTACATTGGTAATCCCTGGGATCGGGTGATTTATCCGATCGACTTAAAGCCGGTGCTCGAGAGCATCGGACCCCAAATGGCCGTCTCCATCGGTCTTGCCATGAGAAATATCGTTTCTTGAGAGTAGCCGACGCTCAACGCCCATGCGAGCGAAAAAAACCAACGACGATTTGGACACACAGGATATAAACCTGTTGCCTGAAGAAATGCGGGCTGTCGAGGACAAGGCACGGCGTTCTTCGCGCTCGAACGAGCGCGTGTATCAATTGCGCGAACCTAAGAAAGAACGCCGTCGGAGGGTATTCGCGTGGCTGCCGTTTTTTGGAGGAGCGCATTGGGGCGCAACTTCCGAGCCCAAGAAAGAAATTGAGGCAGCAAAGGCGCCGCAAGCACGGGAGCAAGGGCAACCACAGTCAACGGTGACGCCACAAGAAACTGGGCAACCACCGGCGAGCAGAACATCGGACGAATTCGGCGTCATCCGGCCCATTTTTGAATCAGCACCGGAAGAGGTGGTACGCGGCGCAAAGGGAGGCGGCCGAAAAAGAACTGGCATTCCGAGTTTTCTTGCACTTTTTAGCCGAAGAGAACCAAGACCATCCATTGAACCTCACCGTGAGGCACCGGTTGTGCCCCGTCACTATAGCTTGCTTTCAGAAAAACAGCCCCTGACTCTGAAGCCCACGCAGCAAGCTCCGCCGCCACTGCCCGACATGGTACCGCCGATCCCAACAATTTCTTCGTCGGAGACGGCAAGGGTATCGCGTGCGGCAAAGAGGCCACGGGCAAGACAAAAGAAACCTTGGCTGAAATCGTTTCTTACCGCTTTCTCCGGATTTTTTTCCAAAGGATGGGGGCGCGGGCCGCACGTACCGAAGATGCCCAAGCATACCGCGCGGGAGAGGGGTGCTCCTGAACCAGCTTGGAGAACGCCCGTGCCGGAGTCTGAAGCGATCGTTCGAGCAGCTGAACCGATCAAGCCAACGCCATCCGTAACGCCAGCGGTTTCCTCAAGATTCGAACGAGTGCCATCGCGTCCTGAAAAAAGAGCTCGGGTTCTCCTGCCGCGTTGGCTTGATATTTTTTACTGGTTCGGATTGCTTTTTAGAAGAAATGGAGTTCGAGTCCGCGTGCGGCCTCAAACACTGAAGCCGGATGCGGCTTGGGAGCGGGTACCGATGGGCTCGGATATAAGAGCACGGGCAGCTCCTCAAGAAGTTGCGGAACAAAAAATCCAAAGTCCAGAGCCGGCCATGCCCGTAATTCAAACACGTCAGCAAGCACCGCCATTACAAACTCCTTTCCCCGCAACTCCACAGGCGCCACTGCCACCGCCAAAAACTCCTGCCAAACCAATAGAGGCAGCCGCAAAGCCGCCGAAACCGCCGAAAAAGGGTTTTCGCGGTCTTGGTTTTCATTTTCCGCGCAGGCAGCAAGTTCCTGAAGCACTTCGCGATCTGCAGGAGGTCAATTTAATACCAGCCGAGTTGAGCCTTCGAAGCCTCCGGCAAATATCGCATTTGATACTATTTTCGGTGCTTGCGTGCGTGGGTTTCATGGCAATCATTTACGGCGCCCTAAGTCTTTGGAAGTATCAGGTAGAGACGCGAACAGCCGAGATAGACCAGCAGATCGAGGCTTTCAAAACGAATCTCATCGTGTACAGCACGAAAGAACCGGAGATGAGCGCCATTGGCGCCAGGGTATCTCTCATTAACTCGTTGCTTTCCCGACACATTTACTGGACAAATTTTTTCGCGCTGCTCGAGAAATATACCCTGCCTGACGTGTACTATGACGGAGTTTCCGCGGCAACCAACGGCAGCTTAAGCCTCTCCGCCCATGGTTCAAGTTTTGAAACAGTGTCGCGATTGCTGCAATTGCTTGGGTCGTCTGTCGCTAAAGAATTTGTGCGAAAAGCGTCCGTGACGTCGGCGCAGCTTGTTTCGAACTCCGCACAGCAGTCGCAAGTTGATTTTACGCTTGAGCTGACGTTGAATCCGAGTCTTTTCTACTATGCCACTTCGACGCCTTAAAAAAACAAAGGACGCATCGGTGCAGGCAACACTCGCCCTGCAGATCTTGAATCGCTATTTGCGGTGGGTACTGCTCTTAGTGATATTGATTACACTTTTTCTGGGATACTCATTCGTTCTTGCCGAGCACATCGACAAGGTAAAAAATGTCGCGCAACAGAGCCTCAAGGCAAAGGAGAAGGTTCTGTCAGACTTACAGTCAATTAAGATAAGCTTGGATAATGATATCCGAGATTTCGGACTCATCATCGATCGAAAACGAGAGCTCCTTGTGAAACTCGATGCGTTGCTGCCGCAAGGATCACAGTACGGGGATTTGTTCGCTCTTGTTGACGGAGTGACGCGTCAGTCCGGCCTGGTACTGAACAGTATCAATATTGCCTTTGCGGATGAAGGCCAAACGCCACCCGGAAGCGAGCAGTCGCGACCCGCGTCTGCACAATCAACGGTCAAAACGATTAAACTCAATCTGTCCGTTGAAGGAGGGAACTACGAAACATTCAAGAGATATTTGGACGTTCTTCAGCGGAATGTCAGATTATTCGACGTACAGACATTGTCTTTTGACGGCGGCGCCTTCGCATCCAAAACAGGCGATGACGAGGAGCTTTCGCAGGCGGTCCCGCAGTATGATATTGAATTAATCACTTACTATCTGGATTGACATGCAGCGAAAGAAAATCATTCTCATTATCATGTTCATCCTTCTGGTTTCCGCATCGGGTATTATAGTGTACCGCAGTTACCACCCGCAGCCATTCACGATTATTCCCAAGACAGTAAGCACGCGCGATATCGAGATAACCGATCAGGTGGAGAGCCTGAAGATTAAAATAACGAAGGCGATCCGCGAGGTTGAAGACGGCGGCTCGCTCGATCAATTGGTGCAAGGTAAGCAGTTTGAGGAGCTGACCACGCAGTTTTTGAAACCCATCGTGATCGGCGCCTACGGGCGCGCAAACCCGTTTGTACCGCCGCAGCTCGGCCAATAAACTATGGTAAAGTCCATCGTTCGACAATATATTGACCTTCTCTATCAGAAGCAGCTCGTGACTGATAAGCAGTATCAGGATTTATTAGCACGAGATTTTCCCAATTTGGCCGACGCCGAGAAATACGTGCGCCAGCTGGTCGTTATCACCGATGACGATGCCGGAAAGATAAAGGCGGAGCTGTATAACCTTGAGTACGTCAATTTGGTGGGCAAATCCGTATCGAGCGGCTTGCTTAATTTGATTCCGCGGGACGTTGCCGAGACGTATAAAATAGCGGTATTTGATCGCCAAGGAAATACTCTTAAGGTGGGGTTGGTTGACCCCGGAAACTTCAAGGCGATCGAGGTCGTTGACTTCGTCGCGCTCAAGAATAACCTCCAAGTGCAGTATTACGCGATTTCGCAAGAGAGCTACCGCGCCGCCGCCAAACAATATGAGTCGCTGCATGAGGAAGTGGGTGAGGCGCTGTACACCGCCGAGAGTATTTTCGCGCCAAAGGAAGAGTTGGGTCTTGATCTTGAGGGCCACGCCACGCTTGATGAAATGATCAAGAGCGCCCCTGTCACGAAGATCATTTCCGTGGTGCTGCGTCACGCGATTGAAGGGAGAGCGTCGGACATTCATATCGAGCCGGTAGCCAATCAAAGCCGCATTCGCTACCGCATTGACGGTATCTTGCACACAACCATTGTGCTGCCCATTTACGTGCACGCGGCGCTCGTGTCGCGCATTAAGGTAATGGCCAATTTGAAGATTGACGAAACGCGCGTTCCGCAAGATGGCCGCATTCGGCTGAACGTTTTCAACAAGGATGTGGACTTCCGTATCTCAACGCTGCCGCTTATGAACTATGAGAAGGTGGTGATGAGAATCCTTGCCACGCCGGAAAAGGCGCCCACCCTTGAAGATCTGGGTTTTACCGGCATTGCGCTCAAAAAAATGCAGAAAAACATCAAGAGACCAAACGGCATGTACCTCGTGACCGGGCCGACCGGCAGCGGCAAGTCCACGACGCTCTTTGCGGTACTTTCGATGCTGAACGCCGACAGCGTGAATATCACCACGCTTGAAGATCCTGTCGAGTATTTTATCGCTGGCGTGAACCAATCAGCCATCCGGCCTGAAGTAGGCTTTACGTTCGCGAACGGTCTTCGGTCGCTCTTGCGACAGGATCCGAACATCATTATGGTCGGAGAAATTCGCGACAATGAAACTGCGTCGCTTGCGATTCAAGCCAGTCTCACCGGCCACTTCTTGCTGTCCACTCTTCACACGAACAGCGCAACAGGCGCGATTCCGCGCCTCTATGACATGAAGGTTGAGCCGTTTCTTTTGGCGAACACCTGCAATATCCTGGTTGCACAGCGCTTGGTCCGCAAGATCTGCACGAACTGCAAAATCCCCTTTGAGATCGGTCAGCAGGTTTTGAATCGCATCAAGGATGATTTTGTCGCAATCCCCGACGACGCGTTCTATGCCGGCATTACCAAGTCGTCACCCATGAAGTTCTACAAGGGCAAGGGATGCCCCCGCTGCGGCAATTCAGGGTATTCGGGCAGGTCAACGATTGTTGAGGCAATTGACGTCACCAAGAACATGAAGGATTTGATTGCGACGGGATTCCGGCGCAAGGAGGTTGATGAGGAGCTCAAAAACCAGCATTACATTACCATGAAACAAGATGGTATCATAAAAGCCCTTCTCGGTAGTACCACGCTCGAAGAGGTGCTTATGGCCACCGAAGAACGCGAGGATTAACAATTAACGCATACGCTTATGGCGAACGCTAAAAAAATACTCATTGTCGAGGACGACGAGTTTCTTGTGCAGATGTACGCGACAAAGCTTGAAATGCAGGACTACGAGGTGCTGACCGCGGGCGATGGCAAGGAAGCTTTGAAGCTCATAAAAAAGAGCCTGCCCAATCTTATTCTCCTTGACCTCAACCTGCCGATCATGGACGGATTCCAGGTCCTCGAAGTATTGAAGAAGGATGAGGCGACCAAACACATACCGGTTTTGGTTTTGACCAATTACGGTCAGAAAGAGCATATTGATCGCTGTTTGGCGCTCGGCGCCTCGGATTATTTGATTAAAGCGCACTTTGTGCCGTCCGAAGTCGTGGATAAAATAAACAGCTTACTCTAAAACCGTATGCCCAGCTCGACTGCCGAGACACTCTTTATAAACACTATTTTTAGCGTGGCGCTGGAAAAGAAGGCGACCGACATACACTTTCTGGCCGGCAATTACCCGGTGCTGCGTCTTGATCGAAAATTATTCGTGCTCGCAGACGAGAAGATTTTGACCGTCGATACGATCGGCAATTTAGTGGATTCCTGGTTGTCAGAGGATGAGAAAAAGCGCCTCGTGACCGAAAAGGAAGTTCGCACGGTATACACATGGGCAAACCGCGCTCGGTTTCGTATCACCGTATATTATCAGCAGGGATACCCTGCTATTTCGATTCACGCCATCCCGCAAGATATTCCCGATCCCAAAACATTTCAGTTGCCAAATATTCTGCTGGATAAAATCGCGTTACGACAAGGTTTAATCATCATCTGCGGTCCTTTCAATTCCGGACGCACAACGACCGTCGCAAGCCTTCTGCAACATATCAATGCGACGCAAGGCAGGCGCATTGTGACCCTCGAACGACCCATTGAATATTTGCTCGTGAATCAAAAATCAATGGTCAATCAGCGCGAGGTGGGCAAGGATACGCCGTCCTTTGTTCAGGGGTTAGATGATTTACTGGATGATGATTCAGAGGTGGTCGCCTTGAGTGAAACTTCGGAACCGGGAATTGAAAAATTGATTTTGACGCTTGCCGAGAGCGGTAAATTGGTATTGCTCGTGATCAACGCGACCTCATCAATTTCGGCGCTCGAGAAATTCATCGGAAACATTCAAAAGGATCAGCGGAACTGGGCGAAGGACTCGCTCATCGGAGTACTCTTGGCAATCGTTGCCCAGCGGCTCGTTCCCGCGGTGGGCGGCGGCAGGATTTTAGCGTGTGAAGTGCTGACGATGACGCCGGCGGTCGCTTCAATCATTCAGGAGGAGAAATTTCCGCAGCTCAATAACGTGCTCCAAACCTCTCGCGAAGAGGGCATGATCAGTCTTGACTACCGCCTGCTGGAACTCGTCAAGGCCGGAAAAGTTTCTGCGCAGGAAGCGAAAGCGTACGCGCTCGATCCAAGTAATATCCGCTAACCATGCCCGTATATAATTATCGCGCACTAAATCCGCAGGGACGCATCATCAAGGGATTGGTGGAAGCAACCACCGTCGATGCGGTTGCGGAGCTCCTGTCCGAGCGGAAACTCACCATTGTTTCGCTTCAAGAGACGCGGAGGCGGCTGGTGCCGCGCGCCCTACCGATACTCGGCAGAGCAAAAAAGAGAAATATCGTTGTTTTCTCCCGTCAACTGGCGGTCATGATTGCGGCCACGGTGCCGGTGGTGCAGGCGCTGCGCATTCTGGTTGTGCAAACTCCCGACAAGATATTGAAGGATGTTATCGCTGAAATGGCCAATGACATTGACGGTGGTATGAAGCTGTCTGCCGCGTTTGCCAAACACCCGCACGTGTTCAGCAATTTTTATATCTCGATGCTCCGATCAGGCGAAACGAGCGGCCGCCTGGACAAGGTGTTGAATTATTTGGCGACGCAGATGGAAAAGGACTTTGATTTAACGAGCAGGATTAAGGGAGCGATGGTGTATCCAATCTTTATCATTACCGCGATGGTTGCGGTTGGAGTCCTCATGTTAATATTCGTAGTGCCGAAAATGACCGCTCTTTTGAAGGAGACCGGCGCCGAGCTGCCGTTCATGACCAAGATGCTTATTTCGGTGAGCGATTTTGCCGTCGCCTATTGGTGGGCCATACTCGCGGCCAGCATCGGATTGCTTGCGGCGTTTCGAGCGGCGATTCGGACCGCGGGCGGCAGGAAGAGCTTGGACACGTTTAAACTTCATGTGCCGATCTTCGGCAACCTTTTCAAGAAAATTATCTTGTCAAGATTTGCGACCGGCCTTTCAACCCTTATTAAGGGCGGCGTGCCCATAAGCCGCGCTCTGAAAATTACGTCCGACATTGTTTCGAACGAAGCCTTTAAGCAGTTGGTCGAAGAAACGATCAAGGAAGTGGAGGACGGAAATTCCATCACCACGGTCTTTGTGCAGAGCAAATTAGTGCCTTCCATGGTGCCGCAGATGATGAGCGTTGGCGAACGCACCGGCCGCATGGACGAGGTCCTGGATCGCTTGGGCGAGTTTTACTCGCGTGAGGTGGATACGATGATTGCGACCCTTACCTCACTCATTGAACCCCTCATTATGATTGTCCTTGGCGCGGCTGTGGGGCTTATGGTCGCTGCGATAATTCTGCCGATATTTCAGGTGGCAAACAGTATTTCATAGGCGTAGCGTTAATCCCTGAACTTCCCCGCTCTCCAAAGCTCTGAAAGAGCGACGGACGGGTTGAAGGGTTAACGCGCGTGTACATGCAAGGTATTTTATGGTATACTTAGTGCACACGGTCGACTTGTGCATAAACTAACAAAATAACATGAAAGTTAAGAGGAAAGCACGAGCTCGTTTTCTCTTAGCATAAAGAATGGAGGTGAGCAAATGAAAACAAACAAAAAAGGTTTTACCCAGCACCACTTTTTGAGTGGTGGTCATGGGTTAAGCCTGGTGCCGAGCAAGAAAAGTGGTGCTGGGTTTACCCTTATCGAATTGCTCGTCGTGATTGCGATTATCGGTATCTTGGCCGCCATTGCAATGGTGAACTTAAATACTGCTCGTACGAAAGCCAAAGTTGCTGCAGCAAAAGGAAGCTTAACGGCTGTTCAAGCAGGTGCGGTCTTGTGTCAGGATTCGAACGTAGACCTCAGCTTTACTGGCGTCTCCTTGTGTACTGGAGCAAACACACCTGTTGCTGCTCAGTTCATCTGCAACGGTGCCAGCACCAACGCTATCGGCACGTGGCCAACGCTTCCAACGGGATGGGCCTATTCTGCGACGTGCAATTCGGCCAAAGCCAATGGCACATTCCGGTATGGTGGAACCGGTGATAACTGTACCATTGATTGTAATGAAGGGAGCTGCACATTTACGGGAGCTGGCTGCTAACATCTCTTAAAAAACTAAAAATAGTTTACTCCACAATTGTAAACTATTTTTAGTTTCCGTAAGTCGCAATGACCGCGCTGGCTGGATTCCATGCGTACCTTTTCATTCTCAAAAAATATGCTATACTTTGTCTATGCATACTTCTCTATCCGCAGGCTGCATGGAGGAACAGAGACAGCGCTCGAGCAAGGGCTTTACCCAGCACCACTTGTTGAGTGGTGGTCAGGGGTC
>CAZQTS010000034.1:0-9652 GCA_964596475.1 uncultured Gammaproteobacteria bacterium | reverse complement strand
AGAGCGAAGGGGGAGAAGAATCCGGCATGAACTCATTGTACAGTCGCATCATGATTTCATGGGCGGGCAACGTAAACTCAAACTCTATTACAAATACACCACTTTCGCAAGTCGGGATGACCGGGTCGCAAACCCCGTTAGAGGCCCGCCCTCTAACGGGGCAAACAGCCTATCTGTTCGGAGCAATTTTGTAATACTGAAGGAGAAATCGAGCGATTTCGTTAAATATAGGGGTGGTGCTGTCAGCGGCAAATTTAACATTTTTGACGTTATACAGTTTTAAGATAACGGAAAACCGGGGATCATTCGCTGGTCCGTATCCCACGAAGGTGTGATTCGTAGTATCAGTATACTTGCCGCCTTCGGCAATCTGCGCAGTGCCTGTTTTGCCCGCGAGGTAATAGCCGGGTACCGATGCCTTATGATCGTAACCCTCCTCGGTGACACGCACTAACATGGCCGTGATGGTCTGCGCAGTCTCACTGCTGACCACGCGCCGAATCGTCCGCGGCTGCGTACGCACGACCTGACCGTTGGGCTTGCGGACCTCATCGACGATAAATGGCCGCACAAGAACGCCGTCATTGGCAAGGGCATTAATCGCGTTCAGCATCTGCAGGGGGGTAACGCTGATACCCTGACCATACGAGGTTGTTGCCTTATAAATATCCCTGGCCTTTGCAAGCTGGCCGAGACTGCCTGCGACTTCTTGACTCATTTCAACGCTCGTCTTTTCCCCAAAACCGAACTTCTTGATGTAGTCATAATATACCTGGTTCGAAACATTCTTTGTTGCAAAAACAATTCCGGTGTTCAATGAGAGCTGGAGCACTTCTGTCATGGTCCTGGTGCCGTATGCCTTTTGGTCGAAGTTACGGATTGTGCGATCTTCAATGGTTACCGCGCCGGAATCTTCATACACTGTTTCCGGGGTTACCTTTCCCTGATCAATGGCAATCCCCATGGCAACGGGCTTAAATACGGATCCCGGTTCATAGGCCTCAAACACCGCGTCGTTATTAAAATACCGCACGTCGGGGACACGCTGGTATTCATTGGGATCAAAGGAGGGATAATTGCAGAGGGCGAGGATCTTCCCCGTCGTCTCCATCACGATAACGGTTCCTTTGTCTGCAGCATACTTCTCCATACCCTGCTTAAGGGAGCGGCAGACTTCAAATTGAATAGTTCGATCGATTGTCAGCACCAGGTCCGATCCGTCGAGCGATGTTTGAGAAATAGTACCGTCATAGGCAGGGATAACCTCGCCCGTCGCATCGCGCGCAATAATCGACCGCTCACTCTTGCCGGCAAGCTCATCCTCCCAATACCCCTCGATTCCGTACTTGCCGACTCGCAACGGATCCACGCCGAGAAAACCGATAACATGACTGCCGACCTCCCGATCCGGATAAAAACGCCACGTCTCTTTCCGCGCATAAATACCAGGAAGACCAGTAGAGAGAATCCGATCGCGCTCTTCTTCACTCACCTTGGAAGCAATGGGCTCATAGACGTCTTTTTCTTTTTTCGCGCGTTCCAGCACCTTTTTGTAGTCAACGCCGAGAATTTCGGAAAGTTTTTGAGCAGTATTTTGAGGACGCGCAACTTCAGTCGGATTTATGTATATCTCATAAAATTCTTTGTTGACTGCGAGCGGATACAACTCATCGCTTTTTGCGTTGGTATGATCGTGCGCAAATATCTGGCCGCGGGTGCCGGATACCAGAGCCCGCTGTGTTTGCTGCGCGTCGGCCAAATCTTGATAGTAACCATGCGCCACGACCTGTATAAAAAAAAGGCGAACAATGATCGCCAGAAAAAACGATAACGTAACGGCGGCTATGACGAGGGAAACATTCGACGCAGAGAAGCGCCGCTCACGATACAGCGATACCATACCGACTCACTTACTGATTCAAGACCACTGGCGCTTTCGGGGCAATGTACCGGACAGAATCAAGACGTACCAAATTGAGCCGAGAGCTCTCCGCCATGAGACGGCCGGACGACTGAAGCTCTGCCGCTTGCACCGAAAGCACCTGGGTCTGGGCTTCGAGATCTCTTACTTGCGAAAGATACTGTGCCAGTGCATACCGCTGATTGGCCGCGTGATTGGCCACCAACAGATTTACCAAATAACAGAGCACCAATACCGAAAGTAAAGAGATGTTCGCTCTGATGACTTTGTTTTTATTTTTGTTTATGTTTTTGTTCATTTTTTTAAATTTTTTTTCCTATGCGTTCGGCGACGCGCAGCCGCGCGCTCCTGCTTCTGGGATTGGACTGAATTTCAGTCGCATGCGGTCGCAGTGCTTTCCGTGTGATCACGCGCAGACGCGCCGTATGGCCGCATTGACAGATCGGCGTTTTTGGCGGACAAATGCAATCTTTCGATTCTTGCCGGAAAAAATTTTTCACAATTCGATCTTCAAGAGAATGGTAGGATATAATGGCAAGCCTTCCCTGTGGCGCAAGGATATCAATCGCTTGCTGCAGGAAGGATCGTATCGTATCGAGCTCGCGATTGACCGCGATCCGCAATGCCTGAAATACTAATGTTTCAGGTTGCACCCCGCGTCGTACCGTGACACGCGCTCTGCGAACCGCCTCAACAACTTCGGAAGTTCTTATTACCTTTGACCCCGCTCGTAGCAAACTCGTCCGCATGGCGACCAGAGATCTTGCGATGCGTTTGGCAGCTTTTAATTCGCCGTACTCGTGAAGTATCTGATACAGCTCATCTAATGATGCAGACATCACAAGCTCGCTTGCGCTTCTACCGCTCGTTTGGTCATAACGCATATCGAGAATCTCGTCCTTGCGGTGCGAAAACCCTCTCTTGCTCCGATCGAGCTGATCAGATGAGAGGCCGAGGTCCAAAAGAATTCCGTCAATCGGTGCAAGCGGGTGCTGTGCAAGCAGTTCCACAATATCTCTGTAACTTGCTTTTGCGATAATTGCGCGGTCGCCGAAACGGCGCAGGCGCAGCGAAGCAGCTCCAATAGCTCGATCGTCCACATCCAGTGCGAGCAGTCGCCCCTGGGGTGCCGTGCGATCAAGAATGGCTTCAGCATGCCCGCCGCCACCCACCGTACCATCAATGAAGTTCGTATTCGGTCTTGGTTTTAAAAGTGCAATAACTTCGCGTTTCAGTACTGGCACATGATGAGAGGTCATCTTAGACTCCCATGGTGCCAAGGGTTTCGGCAATCTGGTCGCTTTCTTTCTCCGAGCGCTTCTTAAACTGCTGCCACCGTTCGTTGTCCCAAAGCTCCAGGCGATCATAGAGACCTGCGACGACCACCTGTTTCTGCAGATGTGCGTACTCCTTCAGGTAATCGGGGATTACCACTCTCCCCTGCTTATCAAGATCGACTTCCATTGCCCCTGCCAGCATAATCCGCAGGAACGCTCGCGTCTTCGACTGACTGACGGGAAGCTTCGAGATTTTTTGCGCCCATGCTTCCCACTCTGCCTTCGGGTAAAGAAACAGACACTCATCCAGACCCTTTGTGATAACTGCACCGGATTTTAATGTATCCCTAAACTTAATCGGAACTGCAACCCTATTTTTCGCGTCAACCGTATGCCGGTATTCTCCGATGAACATATCCACAGAAAGTCTGACTTATCCCCACTTTATACCACTTTTTGGATTAACGACTCCATTTTACACCACAGGTATAATAAAGTCAATTACAAAAACTTCGACATCTAATGAGAATCGAGTCAAGAAAATTCCAAAAATAAAGCTAAGGTGAGATAAAAAATAGATATCCACAGTCTGTGGATATCTCTCTCCGAAGAAAACGCGGAGCAGGTGCAAAAAATCAGCTATGCCGGCCCTAGGTCGTCAGAATGACCACGTAGACGTACATGCCCATGACGCCAACCAAGAAGCCGGCGATAAAACCGCTCAACGAGTCGGCTTTCATGGTCTTCATGGCCTCGAGTAAATGATGGTGAGGCTGTTTACGATACATCAACTCAAGTATATCATTTTTCTGCGCTTTCGTCTCAAGGATTCCTCGGGGTCGCGCAAGCTGAAAGGCTCCTAACGAATAAGTGTATATTTTTTCTTCATCGTGCTGACCGTGATGTCTGCAGGAGTCCGATACTGCGGCAACACCATACTGCGAAACGCAGTGCCGCGTGCTTGAACCAATCTCTTCAGACGATCTGGCGTAGGTAGCCTTGCTTGCCACCGCATTGGTATCAGCGGAATATCATGCATCCATGCTAAGAGATTGAGAGTGGTAAGCAATAACCGCGATGATGCAAAACCACCAAGCCGATCTGGCACAACAATAATGGCACTAAGGTTTTTTATGAAACTTGGATATTCATTAAAGAGGGCCAATACATCATGTTCAAGTCGCTTCATACGGCGTTTCACGATGATTGCGCGGTCGCCACTCTGCAAGGCACCGAAAAGAACCCCGTCGGCGTACCCCCAGATAACTAGGATTTTTGTTTGTCGAGCCATTGCCTGATAGTGTGCAGAGGTGCTATCCGCGCTTTGTCAGCAGTCGCAGCATCACATGCCCTCGCCCCATTGCTGCAGTCGTGCGTATTTATTAACAATAACAATGGGCGAGAAATTCAAAACATTATAGATAAATTTATCCGTTACCTCCAGTCGATATTTATATTCGGCGGGTGAGAGTAGTGTAAATCGCAGGTTCTGATAAAAAGATCGGGATAAATTATTAATGAGCTTTTGCGCTCTCGCTCTATTGAATGAGCCCACCAATAATATGTCCGTGCCAGTTTCCTGATTAACAAAGATGCCTGTCAAAACGAATACCTGAATTCCCCCGATGCTATTGATATCTCGAACAACCGCCTTCTCAAGCAATACGATCGACTTAACGATGAGCGATTTCAGTTCAGGAAGCAGCGGAAACGTTCGATCAATGCTGTAGAATTTCTTGTTGTCCTCAATGCTGCCTGCCAAAAACCCCATGTCCTCAAGATTGGAAAGTTCTCGGCTCAACGCGTTCAACTTGATATCAAGGGAGCGCGAGAGTTCACGCATGTAGCAGCGTTCGTATTCGTGGGTACAAAAAAATTTGATTATTTTCGCACGCGAATCCGAGCCAAACAATCGTTCAAGCATCAATTTATTTGACTAAATGTACATAAAAAAGTACCTATAGTATAATAACGTCGGGATATTTAAGCAAGGGTCATGTCGAAAGCTCAAGAAATCCAAATCGAGAAGTTATTTATCGACGACAGTGCGTACAGCAAAACGTTCACTGACATTTTTGTCACCAGCGCCACCTCGATTGAACGATCATTCCAGACGCTCATCATCCTCATTGACTATCCACGCGTGCCGTACGGAAATCCAGGCGTCTCTGACGCGATGGTGAGGCATGCGACGAAAGTATTTGAGGCGTCGCGTCATGCAACACCCGAGCTTGTCCTCGAATCAGTGCTCGAATCCCTCAATATTTTTTTACCGGAAGTTTTGCCGCGAAAAAGCAAAGAGTGGCTTGAGTCACTAAACCTTCTCATCGCGATCTCTGATCGGGGACAAATCCACTTCTCGCAAGTGGGCAGGGTACGCGCATTTCTCATCCAGGAGAATACCATAAGCCTCGTCTCGGAAAAGCAGGAGACGGTCAACCCGCTCAAAATCTTCTCGCATATCACGAGCGGCCTTCTGGATCCTGGTCATGCTATGGTCTTTACCACCCTGCCCCTCATTGACTATATTGCAGAGGAAAAAATCAAGCGACTGCTTGCGGAATTCCCGCCTCAGGTCGTGGTCAGGCAGATTGAGCGAATTCTTTCACAGGTCCCCCCGCAGGTAACCTTTGCGGCAGTGCTTATTAAATTTACCACTGAACTGGATGAACTCGCTTCTAAACCTGTAGTGACGACCCCGCGAACGCTGCCCGTGGGCATTGAGGCTGCTCCTGCAGAGCAACCCGTCATGCTCGATGCGATAGAAAACGAACCGATGCCATACCGAATGCGAACCAGACGAAGAGGGAATGCCGGAAACATGCTGACCTCGGCTCTGGGAGGCTTTGGAACCTCGTTGGGATACTATCTGCTGCTCCTCTACCGCGTCATAGGTGCGCTTATCATGTTCATCGTCCGAACGATTCGAACGGCAGTAGTGGGCACCGATCGGCGAAAGGAAGAGGATCATTTCATACGCGTGACACAGCAGGCTGTTTCGAATGCATGGCAAAAATTTTCGAGATTGCCTCGCGCAAAAAAAATATCGTTTGTAATCGTCCTCATCGTAAGCTTCGTTTTGATCCACACGCTGGTTATCCGCAGTCAGGAACAACAAGTAAAAAAAATCGCCAACCTTTTTAATGAGACTCTGCTTACGGTAAGCGAAAGGAAGAAAGCCGCAGAGAACTCGCTCGTCTATAAGAATGAAAAGGAAGCGGAAAAAATCTACCTTGAGATACGCGGACTGCTTGCCGGTATTTCACCGCTCAACAAAGAGCAGGAAGAGCAACTTGCGTCATATCGCGATGAAAACGAGAGGAACGTAAATAAGATTCTGCACATCAACTACATAAGCTCGCCGCTCACCTACGCCGATCTTCAAAGCGTTTCGGAAGGGATTCTTGGCATCGCGAGCACGCGCGACGGCGGAATTATCGCGCACACCAAAAACAATCTCTATCGCATCAAAGAAGGCAAAGCAGAATTCATCACCAAGACACCCGGTACGGTGCGATTCGCGCCCCACGACGGCGATACACTCTACCTTATTGGTGACGGAAAAGTGGCTGCGCTCGTGGCTTCTGAATTGCAACCAATCACTGTCGCTTCCGCGGCGAAGCTTGAGAGCGCTGATGCGGTTGCGCTTTACGCGCGCAATCTCTATGCGTTGCATAAGGGCGAAGGAGCCATCTTCAAATACGAAGGCACCTCCACTGCGCTAAAAAAGGAATCGATCTGGATAACCAATCCTGAACTGGTCGCGCGGGCAACTCATCTGGCGGTTGATGGTAATATATATGTGACAACGAGCGACGGCGCAATCGTCAAACTCTCACGCGGCGAACAGCAAAACTTCAGCTATCACGAATTCAATCCAAAACTCGGCTCCCAAACAAAAATTTATACGAGCAAGGATTCGAATCTTCTTTATATCCTGGACCGGGATACGAAACGCATCATCATCCTTGACAAGCAAGGAAATATTCGGGATCAGTACACCTCACCCCGCTTCGATGATCTCATCGATCTCACCGTCAGCATCAACGAAGATTCGCTCACGGTGTTAAACGGCAAATATCTCTTTCTTCTTGCGGTAAATAAGTGACACCAAAAAGCTCGCTTCGTTTCTACTTCAACGCCACCTGACCGCCCGCCGTTTCGATTTTCTTCTTCATCTCCTCTGCCGCAGCCTTCTCAACATTTTCCTTGATCAGCTTCGGCGCTCCGTCAGCGATATCCTTTGCTTCCTTAAGGCCCACCTGCGTGATTTCTCGAATCGCCTTGATGACCCCGATTTTGTTGGAGCCCGCAGAGGTCAATTCAACGTTAAACGTTGATTTCGCCTCGGCTTCGGCTGCGCCGACAGGCGCTATGGCCGCGGCCATCATGGGCATTGCGGCGGAAACGCCAAATTTGTCTTCCAGGACCTTCACCAGCTCTGCAAGGTCCATCACCGACATTTTTTCAATTTCACCGACCAGTGATTGAAACTTCGTCGGTACTTTCACTTCCTTCTTTGCCTCTGACATAGTTCTGTGAATAAATTAATTTTTTAAACTTCTGTTGTTCCTCTATTTTTAATGGCGTTCAGCACCGTTACGAACGACCGCATGGTGCCGGTAAGCACATTGACCATTCCGCTGATCGGACTTCGAAACTGCCAGACGATTTGGGTCAACAGCTCCTGCTTTCCGGGTATGCTCGCAAGCTGCTGTACCTTATCCAGCGCAATCACCGCCCCCTCGAGCACGCCGCCCAAAATCACCATACCCCCATGCTGCTTTGCAAACGCGGAAACAATTTTTGCAGCCGCTACTTCATCACCGTAGGAAAAAGCGAGACCGATCGTGCCCTCGTACGACACCATGTCCGCTGCGATACCTTCGTCAGCAAAAGCTCGCGCAAGGAGGGTTTTCTTGATCGCTTGAAATTCGCCTTGCTGCTCTCGAAGACTCTGTCGCAACGACTCGATGTCGCGAACGGAAATTGCGCGCTGCGAGGTAAACACAACCGCCTTGCTTTTCGCGAGTTTTTTCTTCAATTGCGCAACCTCATTTGTTTTTCGTTCACGCGATTTGGGCATATGATTTAGTGATCACTCTCCTGCACTCAAGCTCCGGGTTGTTAGTACGTAGCCCGTAATACCCCAGCCCCTCGCGGGGGCGGGTTCATTTTTTTGTTCCGCAAAAAAAACAATAAGTCTACGAAAAATCCGTAGACAGTCAAATCCTGGGCAGGGAATTGAGTCCCGCATGCGCAGGACACCTGCTGTCTTTGGATTTCAGAAATAAGTATAGCAGAAGCAGCTGCACTGTCAAACGCACCTTTACCGACCGACCATAATAACTCCTCCCCTTAAGTCTAGAGGGGGAGAATAGAGACCCTTCTGCGCCCGAGGCGCACCCGGCGGCGGAAGGATTATAAGTATCGTTGCTTATTTCGCTTGTGCTCCTCAAACGTTTTCGCGTAGTGAACCTTTCCGTCCCGGTCAGTGAGAAAATATAGGTAATCATTTTTTTTCGGTGAAACCGCAGCAGTCAAGGCATCAAGACCCGGATTGCCGATGGGACCGGGTGGAAGACCGGGATACTTGTAGGTATTATACGGTGAATCAATTGCAAGGTCTTCAGCGGTTGCGCGGGTTCGGCCGCTCCCGGTAATGTAATTGATGGTCGCGTCAGACTGCAACGCGATTCCGATGTTAAGACGTTTCAAAAAAATATCGGCAACAAGCCTGCGATCCTCACTTCCCGAGACTTCTTGCTCGATAATCGAGCCGAGAGTGACAATTTCATGGAGGCTGCCTCCGGCTGCGCGTAGTGCGGCGGTCTTAGCATCAAAGTTGTCAAGCATTTTGATAATAAGCCCTCGTGCGCCCTTGTCAGAGCCGGCAGCGTACGTGTCGGGAAACAAATATCCTTCGAGAGTCGCGTTTTGTGGCGCGCTCGAAAGAAACGGGTACTCGCTTTTCCATGCAGACGCCTGGGCGGTCAATGCGCCAAAACGCGCGCCATCGAATCCGTTCTTTACTAAATACTCCTGATATTCGCGCAGCGACCACCCTTCAATAAGCGTTACGCGGCGAGAAGACCTATCATTTCCGGAGAGCAGGATATCGACAAGGCTGAACAGAGTATGGTCGGATGAAAGCCGGTATCGGCCTGCCTGCACCTTCGTTTGCGCTCCAATGGCTGACAGATACGTCTCAAATATAAACGAACTCTTAATCAACCCCTGTTTCTTCAAATGCATGCCAATATCGGAGACGTTCTCGCCAGGCTGTATGTCAAAGTCCGTGGTCTTTCTTGTTCCGGGCGCGCCAAAAAGGGACGCGATAAAAAAAATCGCTATAATGATGAGCGCCGCGGTAACCGTTCTGATTCTTTTCATTTCACGGTTCCGCTAAAGAGCCGAGTCAACTGTTCCCACTGCTTCTCATTTTTGACCTGCA
>CAZQTS010000033.1:0-10303 GCA_964596475.1 uncultured Gammaproteobacteria bacterium | reverse complement strand
CCGGAATTTAATCATGTCGTAGGCGGCCTGTTGCACAGACTTTGCGCAGTTCGTCTGCTCCTCCTGCGATTTTTTAGAGAGACAAGCAGTGACGGCCGCGGGAACATTGGTTCGGAGCGAGAGCACGTTCAGCGCGCAATTAAAACGGCGCTCGCCTACCGGTATTTGCCAGCAGGGCTGGAACGATTGATACCGCGTGATGCAGTTGGGCTGCTTCGCAGCCGGCAATGCGCGACATTCTTCTGGCAAGTATTGAATCTCAAGCTCGCGCGTAAGTCCTGCCGGCGTTAATCCCAATCTGCACTGAATGCGCTCGCGCAGTGTTGGCTTATTGCCGCATTGTAATTCCTTGCATCGGCGTATGTTTTCCGGCTGCGGCGTGTCGACAGCTGCGCAGTCAAAGCTGCGTCGACACGTTCGTCTCTGATTACCTTCAGGATCGCAGACAGACCACGCATCGCATGACCAAGTATCTTTCACGCATACGGCATTACGTGTCGGAACGTTTTGCACCGGGACATTCTGTACGGGACCAACGGGCGCAGGGCCTGGTATGCATTTTTGGGAGAGTATTGGCTGTGGCGTTTCAGCGGTCGGGCAATCGTATACGATATTGCATTCGCGAAATTGCTTACCAGCATCAGTGCATGCACCCCATTCAATGCACTCCCACGTATCAGCGGTACAGGGCGGGGTGCAGGTTTCTGATTCAGACGGTTTTGGAGTGGTGACATAACCACAATCAAACGTAAGGGTGCATGTCCGCGTCCTGGTTCCGGAGAGAGAGCAGCTACTCCACTCGCTGCACGTCCAGGTATCGGCATCACAACCTGGTGTTGGCACGCTTCCCCCGCCTCCGCCGCCTGCGGCAAAGACGGTAAGCGCAAAAAATAATCCAAGTACCCCTGCACTAAATAAGTATATCCTCCTCATACAATAAGCCTACAATGCTTTATATGAAAAATCAATCGCACGATCTTTTTTTATAATATCGAAAAAGACCCTCTACCGGGGTCTTTTTCTGTTGCTCACCACTTACTCATCCTTCATCATTGACCGAAGTGTTGCGCGGAGCTCCGGCGTATCCTTATGGCTGTGCTTAGTGACGGCGTGCTCAACCGCTGCGGGCAACAGATGCGTTTCACTGCCGCTCATCATGAGATCACAACCGCTCTCGCTCGGCATGAGCCTGCAATCAAGTTTCTTCCTCATTGAACCTTTCATGGTTGTTTCTTTCATTTTATGAACCCGACCCCAGCCCCTCGCGAGGGGCTGGGGTATTCGGGCGAACATAATAAAACGACCTTTCAGCATGGATTACATCACTCTAGCATGCAGCCGGGGAGAAAATTATGGTGTGCCCTTGGGCAGTACGCCAATCGGGATGGTACGAAGGTTTTTGTCCGTTATACCCAGCGAGAGGAATCGCATGATTTGGTATGCAGCAGCGCCGTCTTTCAGGTAGTAGCGTTTGCCGTCAGCCGGATTCACATACCACGCTTGTCCTTTTTGCTGCACCTGCAGAAGAATACGGCCTTTGAGGCGATTGGTGAACGCCGCACTGATCGGCATGCGACCTGTGCCGTTCGGACGTAAGTTATTCGCTACCTCATCACCATCGGTGCGGCCATCTCCATCGGTGTCAGCATTAGCCGGATTCGTGCCCAGCCCTTCCTCCATCTTGTCCGACAAACCATCGTTGTCGCTGTCGACGTCGGCAAACCGCTTTTCTATGCCCACGGGTATTTTCTCCAGATTCGCGTCAGTAATGCCTAGGCCAAAGGTCCGGAGTGCCTGATAGGCAACGTCGCCATTGGGCAGGTAGTAACGCAGCTTGCTTACCGGATCAAGGTACCACGCCTCGCCGTTCTGCTCGACTTGCAACAGTATGCGACCGAGCAGACGCGTGACGAGTCGCTTATTGATGATGCCTACGAGGCGCTGCTCGGAAGCAACAAACGCATCTATTTCATCCGGGGTAAATTCGAAACCAAGCACCTGAACTTGTTCGGGCGTGGTCGTGGGCGCTGGCGCCGGTGGCGTTGGTGGCGGAAGAATAAAACCGCCGCCGCCTCCTCCACCGCCTCCTGACGGTGCTGGCGGAGCAGGTGGGGTTGGCGGGGAACCAAAGGGGGCATATGGCGTTGCGCCGGATGCCACCTTGAACGTAATGGTATTGGCAACGGTATCCCGGCTAATGACATCGGATTCAGGAAGCTGAACCCACGAAGTTCCGTCGTGCTTATACGGCCGTACGGTTGATTCATCAATGCCGGTGTCATCATACGTCATCGTGGCCGTCAGGGTGACACCACCGCTTATATTGATTTCAAAAGCTGGCGAGATTGCATTAACGCCTGCAGGGGCTGGTGCGCCCACAAAGAATCCTGTTCCTAAATTGGAAACATTGCGTATCGTAAGCGCAGCGGCCGCGGCACAATCTATTACCAGGGTTAAACCGCCGGTGTGGATCACGATATTGGTTCCTGGTACGCAGACCATCGGTTCGTTCGCAATATCACCTTCAAGCGTAATCTCGGCAGGGAATATCCAGCTCAAGGCCAACTCCTGAATCCTCCCGCTCTCAAACGCGGCAGTGGTGCTGGCTTTTATTCTCGAAATATAAAATTCAATGGTTGCAAGATCGGCAATATTGCCCTGAACAGCCAGTTTATTTTGGTTAGCCGACGGTCCGCCGTATGTACCCTGGTCGGTGGTAGTAATCCTGCCTTTTTCTTGGCCGTTCACTTTGGCAATAATGACCGTACCCACTGGCGTACCCACATCCCCCACTGTTGCAGACCCGTACAAGAGATGCGGCAGTTGAGGAGAGTTTTGCGCAAGCCCAATAAGCGGCACCAACAGCGCCATAAGTACTGCTACGAACGATTGTGTTGCATTGGTTGATTTCATAAGGACTTCTTTGTGTATCATACGCGCACGACCTTGTCAACCCCTCCCTTCGCGAAGGGAGGGGTTGATCCGTCTACTAATAAGAGGTCCCGTGAGGAGTGTTCACCCGCATCTCCTACGGATGTTAATCACCGTATATATTCAGCGGAGTGGTGGTGAACCCTGGCCAAAGCGCATCGTTCTGCATAAAGGCCCAGTAACCGCCGAAGTTAATCATGTCGAATCCACTATTGCTTGGATCTGCGCCGCCGCTCGTAATGCGGGGTATCCACACGTCAGCATACTGGTAGAAATACCAGTTACCCCACTCATCACTGTAGCTCAAGTTCTCCTGCGGACTTATGACTGCACTGACCCCGCTATTGCCTTGCGCATCATACACAACCGGCAGGAAGACTTCCCTCGTGTTCATGGAGTCGCTCGTATAAAGGTACGTGAGGTTGCAAGATCCCGCATAGTAGTCGCCATACTCTCCGTCACTGTCGTAAGAGTCCTGATCGAACGGACTGTCACAGGAGTACGGCTGCTGCCAGTAATCGTTTAACGGTATCGCCATGCCCACCAGATTCCACTGCTCATCAAGATTCCGGACAGGCGGGGCTGTTATATCACGTTCGAAGATGTAGCCGATCTCATTGGTTGTGGTCGCATGAAAATACAGAGCATCCAAGGGGTTAATGGTATTATCGGTGACCACCTCCCATGCCTGCGCTTGGGAATCCCATCGCAGGACTGCGTCATTGCCGGAAGAATCCCAGAACCGATCGCCCTCGAGCGCGAGTGGCGTTGACCGTAAGTTCCATCCCGCGTCAAGGGGCACGGTAAGATCAACGATAGTGAGATCAACGGTGTCTTGAGACGACCTGCCGATACTGTCGGTTACCGTAATCGGGATTCCGAACTCACCCAATACCAAATCTTCAGAGAGGAACTTCCCGAAGTTGTTCCATGAGAGCACATTCATGCTGTACAGATGGTAGATGTGCTTTCCGGGGCAGAACCAATAGCGGTAGGTGTCTGCATCCACCTGCTCGACCATGCCGTTTGCGAGCGAGGGGTTGTGCATGGGGTCGCTGAAGTATTCGTCCAGAGCTCCTTGACTATCTGGTGTAAGATTCGTGAACATCGCTTGGAGCACCTGTTCAGTACCGACATCAACGTCGTCTGTCCCGTGCGTATCATTGGTTTCAACGATAATCTGGGTGCACTTGGGGTCAGCGAAATAGAGGTTGCCGCCGCCGCCTTGGTAGTTTTCTATATCCACGATTGTGTGATCAACAGTGGCTTGCGCGTCAGGCTGATTGTTGTCCACAAATGCCACCTGACACTGAAGTGCTTCAGTATTTCCGGCCTGATCCTCGGAGAAGAAGCAAATCTTGTGCGTTGATTCTTGATCAATGACAAAGGGACTTTCATACTCGAGAACCTCCTCGCCATCCATAATTTCATCTTTTAATTGCCAGAAGGTCGCAACGCATTCCTGTGTTTCCAATTCCTCGGTCTCGGGATTATCAACAGCCAGTGAACAGGTCCGTGAGTCTTCATAGAGATTGTGGTCGGAAAGACCAGCCCATTCGACGATATCACCTTGTTCGCATCCCACCGGAACGAGAACGCTATAGAATGTACCGGAGAGGTCACCGTTGTCGGAAGCCGTGAGGGTAATCGTCGTGCTTGTTGCAATCAGGTGGCCGTTCACTGAAACGTGGCCATCATCATTGCAGGCAGGTACTTTTTTAATGAGCGCTGCTTCGTTCGGCTCGCCATAGGTTTTTGTGGTGACCGGCGGGTTTAAAACCCGTACTGTACGATGTCCGTGCCAGTCAACGATCCGGTCGCCTTCTTCAGTGCTTAAGTGCACCTGCACAAAGACGTCAAAGAAACTGTCTGGGAATTGGTTGGTATTCCACGTTGCAAGGGTGCCGTCGGCAACAGGATTGTTACTCGAATTAAGAAGAGTACAGCCAGCAACAACGGGTTCGGGGTCGGAACCGTTAAAGGATAATTCACTCGGACACACGAAGACATCAAAGAAACTGAAAAGAGTTGGATCAGTTGAACCGGTAACCGGCACTGTTCCGCTCACCGTAGATCCGATGGCCGGATCAGTGAGCGTGGTACTGCCTGGGCCATCAATCGGGGATTCGTTCGTGGCACGCGCCAGTGGCGCGCCTCCCATGATAAGAACAAAAAAACCGCTTACGATGAACGCTGCGGCTACAAGACGTATTTGTACTCCTTTGGTAAGAGGGTATTTCACATTGTGCATCATGAATGTTCGTTAATGTTTGTTAGGAATAATTTTGATTTTGAGTAGTGATTTTAATGGGCGTTGTGCTTGTTATTCCGAAGCTTATCGCGCCCAAACCGGCTCGTGTGCCGGCCTTTGTAATAAGCAATATGTTTGCAAAGCTTGTCAACTTACGGCAACCGACCGTGCCGTGTTCAGCGAACTTTAAGATGCGCTCCATGCTTTGTCAAGTTTTTTAAGGGCCGTTTCCTTGGGATATTTGATCGAGTAAGATACAATTAGTGGTTTTTGCCTAGATAATCCACTATTTTTGAAAATTCTTGATGAGGAAAAACTGTGAACATCTTGTTTATTATGTCCGCCAGAAAACCCCGCCCCGACGTATCGTCGGGACGAGGATGAAGGGCTTTGAAAATAATACTGTCCCGCGGAGCGGGACTCCGCTCATAAAGAACCCCTGCCTGCTGCCTGCCGGCAGGCAGGCGAACAATCCAATCCCTCCGAATTTTCAAAATGTCTAAGTTGGTCGGGGTGAGAGGATTTGAACCTCCGATCTCCACGTCCCGAACGTGGCGCCTTAAACCACTAGGCCACACCCCGCAACGCAAGCAAAAGTCTCGATCTGCCACTAAGGCGGTAGACACTATATCTCGAAATGAGAAGAAAAACAATGCTCGACGCGCCTGCTTATGCGCGCTATACTTTATCGGTTGCGGTTCTTTACATATTGAGAGGGTGACATGAAAAAAAGCGACCTGCGGGAAATTCCCGCAAAACGCCTGTATGCGAGGTCGATCATGAAGATCGTCCTCATTGTTATAGCAGTCAAGGCGCTGCAGGTAGCCTTTGTGTACTATTCAGGCTTGTGGTACGCCTTCCTGCGTTACATCGGGTGGTAGTTTGCTTTGAAGCGGCTGCCACCTTCAGTTTATTATGTTCGCCCGAATACCCCAGCCCACTGGGCTGGGGATGAAGGGCTTTGAAAATAATACTGTCCCGCGGAGCGGGACTCCTTGCATATCGAACCCGCCCAGATACCCCGCAGTTTACTGCGGGGTCGGGTTCATAATCGTGAAATCGTCTGACGATTCTTTAATAAGATCAACCGTCGTGATATCTGCAAGATCAGAGAGCCGATTCGCTTTAACCGCCGTGGTTGAAACTGTGTAGAGCGCATCTTTTATATACATGCTCCGCCGCACACCTTCGCCGTAGTAATATGAATAGGGCGTGTTTCTTGCGGATTCATGCGATATCTTTCCCTTCAGTTCAATTGCGTTCTTGGTGATCGAAAACACGTATGCACCATTAAAATACTTCGGCGGGGGAAGTACGGACCGCGGTTGCACAGATTCTTCTGGGGAAAAGAACGGCTCCACCGGCAATGGCACGATGCGCTGATCTCGCGAAGAAACAGGAATGACCAACAGGTTCTTCTCCCGCGAAAACAGGAACGCTTTCGGATCATTAAGAGCTATCGAATTGCTTGACGGATCGTCAACCACGTACTTGGCCGCTTCTTTCGGATTTGCAACATCGGATACGTCAAAGAGGGAAATCTTAAGTCCTTTCGTGGTAACGCCGCCGAATTCATTTTCAGCCGTATCCTTACCCAGACCGATAACCGTGGTGTCATCGTACGGATGCAAGTAATTTGAAAAGCCGGGAACCTTGAGCTGTCCCAAGACTTTCGGATTTTTCGGATCAGCAAGGTCAACAACAAAGAGCGGATCAATTTGTTTGAACGTTACCAAGTATGCGCGGTGCTGCATGAAACGCACCGAAAAGATGCGTTCGCCGGGAGCAAGATTTTCAACCGAGCCCACGACTTTGAGGTTTTTATCGAGAATATACAAATTGCTGTACGACTCGTCACGTACGTCTGACGCGACGAAGTCAACAGGCAACCACTGGCGGCTCCGTGTGGTCGCGATTCTGAAATAGTCTCCATCCTCATCCATTGAGTACTGATTGAGCACAAATCCCTGCACCTCGCCCGCACCCTGGTATGAAAGTTTTCCCTTCTCGATTGCGATCTTGTGAATGACGGTGCGCTCAAGCTGCTTCATAATTTGGTTATAGCGCTCCTTTACCCGCTGTTCAAGCTGCGTCGTAAGCACCTTTGTTTCCTCTTCAGTCAACATCTGTTGATACCGCTCAATAATGCGCGCAATCTTTGCAAATTTTTCCGCAAGCGACAGAATGTAAGCAGGCACTTTTTCTATTTCCGCAATACGATCGCGGTCGCGCTGCGAAAGACGCGGCAGGATCAGATCCTTTGCGGCGTCAAAGATCACCTGCTCCGGACGCGCACGCTTTGTATACGTGAGATACATGTTCGATGGCGAAACGTAGAGCTGCTGCGCGTAGTCGAGGGTGTAGGTATCAGACGTAACTGGGGATCCGGAATCGGCGATGTTGATCGCGGATACACTCGTTAAATTATATCCATCGTAATCTATGTCGAAATAATACACGTTGGGGAACCTGTATCCCGGAGCCTTCGGATCGTTTATGATGCGCTCACCACTTTCAATAATGCGCGGCAAAGGCATCGGATCATCTTCAAGAATATGATACGAATACTTGGCGGTAATCAGATACACATAATCGCCAATCATGCGCGAGTTGAGGTAGGAGCCCTCGAAATCCAGATCGCGCAGCTGCTTTGGATTCTTGCGATCGCTGATATCAAAAACCTTAAAGAAAGTGAACTGCGATCCGGGTACAATACTCCGTTTCAAAACGGGTTTTTCGTAAATGACGCTGTCGTATCCGAACACCACAAGACGGTTGTTGCCAATATAGATATTCTGCGGCTGGCTTTTGAATTGTATCTTGGCAAGAACCTTAGCTTGCTGTGCAGGATAGGCTTCAACGATAAAGACGTTATTGTTTGAAACGATATAGAGATACGTGCCGTCTGACTTAACAATATCAGCCTCATCTACCCCTTGTACCTGAACGTTTGTGCGGGAATAATCTCCGCCGCCGCCAAAACCATCGGCCGCAAACTGCTGCGGTGCAGCAACACCGCGGGAGAGGGCTTCCTTTTGACTAAATAATCCGACGCTTGAAGCCTCCGCAGCATGAGCAGCAAGAAACTCCCTCAACTCGGCAAGCGAGGCAAACTTCTTTAGCGCGCCTCCGGTGCCCGGAACTCTTGGTTTCGAATCGCCCGGCTTTGAGCCCGGCAGTCCGACGTTTACATTAGGGCCGCCGCCCGGTGGTTTTTGCCCCCAATTTTGTGTGATGAAGAGTGCTGTGAAACTCGCTATGAAAACAACGGCGAGCAGGATAGAGAACCAACGTCGAAAAATATTTTGCATGTCTGCAGTGATCGATAGTGCTTGCCCCGTTAGAGGGCAAGCCTCTAATGGGGCTTGCATAGTTAGTATACCAAAAATCTATAAGATTAACATTACCGGCGAGCGTAGCCCCTCCGTACTATATAGACTGTCGAAGACAGTTTTTCTTTCAAATGACCCTGTACAATGCCTTGACCCCGTTAGAAGCATTGCTTCTAACGGGGTTGACACGAGAACGATAAGTAAGTATCATAGAAAATTACTTACATAAGTAAGTCCTTTTTGTAGAGCATTTTCGCTCCTTAGGGAGGGCAAAAAAATGAACGGGCTGGACTATGCAGTACATTCCTGCCGACGGCACAGGCAGGTTGCGTCAGAACAACTCTCGCGCGCACGGCAGTATCTGAACCGTCACAGACACGGTAAGCGCTGCCGGTACTACCTAAGCTTGTGCAGGTACTACGAGGCCGAGGCCGCCAAAGCGTGGGCGCAGATTCAGGCCTGCCTCGCGGCAGAATCGCAGATCACGAAACACAACTATACTGCAGCGCTTAACGCGCTCGACAGCCTGATAGCCGAGCTTGAAGCTCGGTCATTCATCGAACGGCTCCGAGAAACGGTATCGTCGTTCCTCAACCCTCGGGTTGCCGCATTCGGCAGCCCGCAAGCAATAGAACTCTGGCGATTGCGACAAATCAGGGAGCAACTCGCCCAGCAGATCTGACGGAGCATGCATGGCACTAAAGCCTCTGCGGTAAAGCAGGGGCTTCGTTTTTTAATTTAAAAAGAACCCCATCCCGCACAGCAGGATGGGGTAGGCGACGCTCGAGACTTCACCACAGATATGGCAAAATCTGCGAGTACCGATCCACGATGAAGTGCGCGCCAGCGGAGGCAAGGACGTCTGCAGGGAACGAGGTGGTAATGCCGAATACCGTCAAACCGGCGCTGCGGGCTGACCGAACACCGTTGTCAGAATCCTCGAGAGCGACGCACTCGGATGGATCAACGCAGAGCCGACCACAGGTCAAGAGATACGGCTCAGGATCTGGTTTTCCGTTCCAGACATCATCAATGGTGACCACCACGTTAAAATACCTGGAGAGGTCAAAAACGCGACAGAGGCGGTCAACCCAAGTACGCTTACTTCCGCTCACCAGAGCCACAAGCGGGAAAAGCCAGCGCGTCTGATGCAGAAACTCCAGCGCGCCCTGTAGAGGTCGGATCCTTGTCCGCGCGTACTGGAGATAGAGCTTCTCTTTTGCCTGGCGAAGGTCGTCAAGCGGTACTTTATTGTTCCCGAAACGCTCGATCACGTACGTGAACACTTCAGTGTCCCTTCGGCACTTGAGCTTTGCCCATTCACTTTCAGGAACAGCAATACCTGCCTCACGGCATACCAGCTGCTGCAATTCCACGTGCAGCGGTTCAGAGTCAATAAGTGTACCGTCAAAATCCCACAAGAACGCCTTTTTGCGCATTAGTGATCTCCTATGCGAAGGAACACCGCGAACACCCAATACTAAAAAGAATTGAGAAATCCGTCAATCTGACTATGCAGAGAATCAACGTACCTAAATCCCCTTCGTTCTATCCGCTGTCTCACGAAAATATTCTGTCATCTTCGCAAACCGTTCTTTGTCAACCTCATCTAACAGCATCGAGTCCCGGGATGACTGCCAAAACTCCAGGGCTTCCCGCAGACTGGCTGATTCCTGGTCAGATAATGTATTGAGCGGTTGGATCTGATCAATAAATACCATAAAACGAGCCTGATCCGTTAAGGATGGCTCAAGCTTGCCAGCTTGCTCACGCGAGACATCATGAGCCA
>CAZQTS010000032.1:1565-11056 GCA_964596475.1 uncultured Gammaproteobacteria bacterium | reverse complement strand
GTTCCGCTAAAGAGCCGAGTCAACTGTTCCCACTGCTTCTCATTTTTGACCTGCAGCGAGTACTGGTTATCAACTTTCATTGCGGTGAGGCTGCGATGCCGGGCGAGATAGGGAAACAGCGTCCGTTCAAACTCCATCTTTTCCCCGAGTCTGAACAGCTTTTCAAAAATACGATAGATAGCGGGTGAAAAAATGGTTGCGGCTGTATGGTACGGCACGGGCACGTAGGGTTCGTACATAATGCTCTCAACCAAACCTTTGTTTATTTTTAAGGCTGAACCCTGAATGAGACTCATGGGTGCCGTGAGAATCGTAGCCACGCTTCCGCTTTTTTCAAACATGCGGTGGTGCGAAACAAACTCGCGGGGCAGGTCGCCTGGATACCCGTAAAAGATGTCAGCGGCGTTATGCGTGATCATGTATTTTGACCGATCGATGAGTCCCCGTTCAAGCGCCAAACGCACCGCACCGCCGGTGCCGACTGCTCTGTCCGGATCGCGGCTATAGCGGACACGAACATGGAGTTTTTTCCCGGTTCCGATGAGCTTTTCAACAGAGTGCGCCTCGTGGCCAACAAGCAAAATAAAATCCGTAAGACCCGAACGTGCGTACATCCGGATATTATGTTCCAGAAGGGTATCGCCATTCGGCAGTGGGGTCGAAACTTTATTAAAACCTTTTGCGGTAACTCCCCTCAACCGCTTGCTTTCGCCCCCTGCCGGCACCACGACTTGCATCTGTTGCCTCAAGCGGTTCCATGCGCGGTCGCCGATCTTCGGCGCTTTGCGGGCGTAATGACCAAAAACGTGCGACAATTTTTTCAGATCTTCATGCATACTAGCTATCCTGACAAGATTTTAAAAAAACCGCAACAGCATGGGTCATCACGCATCCACGACCGATTGTCAATTCATCCTGGTCTGCTATACTTGGCTCATGCATTTGTTTATTATACCGCTTGCGGTCGCCATCATCGCGCAAATTATTAAGCTCGGACTTGAAGTGTATAACGGAACGTTTGCTTGGAGCCATGTCAATAGCTACGGCGGCATGCCCTCCACCCACGCGGCCCTGGTGACGTCGCTTTCGACAACCCTGTATTACTTTGAAGGTATAGCAAGCCCTGCGTTTGCGATCTCACTCGTGCTCCTGGTAGTTACTGCCCGCGACGCCATGGGATATCGTCGCCAGCTCGGTGTGCATGCACAGATTGTCAATAAGCTGGTCAAAGAGCTTCCCGATCGCCGAGAATATCAATTCCCCTTCCTTACTGAAAAACTTGGCCACGGTTTTCTCGAGGTCCTGGTCGGCTTCTTGGTCGGCGTTCTGGGGACTGTCGTGATACTCGCGCTCGCTGCGTAATCGCGTCATACGAGCGGCGCTCCGATCATCTCATCGGGTTTTTTAAGACCCATGATTTTTAATATGGTCGCCGTCACATCGGGCAGGATGCCCACGGACGGCACGGTGCTCAAATCAACGCCGCGCGCGCCGTACCGCACGTTTTTCCCTTGCCATTGTTTCCCGATAATGACAAGCGGCACCGGATTATTGCTGTGCATTTTATCAATCACGCCAGTCTGGAGATTAAACAAGCTCTCGGCGTTTCCATGATCTGCCGTCACCAGCACTGCCCCGTCGTAGGCTTTAACCGTTTCCACGATCTGACTCACGCAATCGTCAAGAATCTCAACCGCCTCGATCGTTGCTTGCAGATTTCCGGCATGAGCCACCATGTCCGCGTTCGCGAAGTTCACGACGATGAAGTCGTACTTTGACTCGCGAATCTCCGAAATCAGACGCGCGGTAATCTCGCGCGCGCTCATCGCCGGTTTTTGATCGTATGAGGGAACCTTTACCGACGGGATCAAAATATGATCCTCGCCCCGAAACTGGGTCTCCTGACCGCCGTTGAAAAAATAAGTGGCGTGCGCGTACTTTTCCGTTTCCGCAATATGCAGCTGCGTCAAACCGGCGTCGCTTATCACCTTAGCGAGCGGCGTGGTGACCGATTCGGGCGGAAAGGCGATCTCAACCGGCATGTCTTTTTCGTAATCAGTCATGGTTACCAACAAGAGATCTTTCATGTACACGCACGGGAACTTATTAAAACCCGGGAGCACAAGCGCTTTCGTAAGCTGGCGCGCGCGATCCGCCCTGAAATTGAAGAATATCACTCCGTCGCCATTGCGAACGGTCCCTACCGGCTTGTTGTTCTGCGTGATGACCACCGGCACCATGTGCTCGTCGTACACTTTTTCATCATAGGAGGTTTGAATTGCGACGAGCGGGTCAGAGAATTTTTTCGTTGACACGCCGTTCACCATCGCATCGTAAATCAACTGGGTGCGATCCCAGCGGTTGTCGCGATCCATGCCATAGAATCTGCCGCAGATGGTAGCAATGCGTCCTGCCCCGAGCTTCATCTTATCAAGAAGCTTTGAGACAAAATTCAGGCCACTGTTGAGCGGGGTGTCACGGCCGTCAAGGAAACAATGGATGTACACGCGCTCAAGTTTCATCGTCGCCGCCATCTCAAGTAATGCATACAGATGTTCGTTATAGCTGTGGACACCGCCAGAGCTGACCAACCCCATAATATGCAACGCCGATTTTCTCTCGCGAACGGTTTTATACAACTTCACCAGCGCCGGATTCTTAAAAAAAGACCCGTCTGCAATCGCCTTTGAGATGCGCATGAGGCTCTGGTAGAGCACGCGGCCTGAACCGACGCTTAAGTGTCCGACCTCCGAATTCCCAATCTCGCCCCACGACAAACCAACCGACTCGCCTGCTGCCTGGATCGACATGGTCGGATAGGTGGTCATATAGTTGTCCATATTCGGCGTGCGTGCAAGGCTTATGGCGTTCGCCCGCGATGGCGGAGCGATCCCCCATCCGTCAAGAATGATGAGCACCACTGGTCTGGGTCTGGCTAAGGGAGGGGTGGGCATCGTCGATCACGAAATGATGAGGCTCCTGCCGGTCATGAGCTCCGGTTTCTTGACATGCAAGAGCTGCAAAATGGTCGGCGCGATGTCCGCGAGCAGGCCCTGACGGAGTTTCAACTTACTTCCTCGCTTCACAATGATACACGGCACCGGATTCTTTGAATGCTCGGTGTCAATCTCGCCCGTCTCACGATTAATGAGCTCCTCTGCGTTCCCATGATCACCCGTGATGCACGCAATGCCGCCATGACGCAGTGCCTCGGCAACGATTTTACCGACGCACTCGTCAGTATACTCAATCGCGCGAACCGTAGCCCGTACATTACCCGTATGCGCCAGCATATCGGCATTTGACACGTTCATGGCAATGAAATCGTATCTCTGTTTCTTCAGAACCGACAAAACATGCCGCGTAATCGCTGGCAACGCCATCCTCGGTTTATTTTTGTAGGACAGCACGTTCGGCGACGGAACTAACTTGCGATGTTCGCCGGCGATGGGATGATCATAACCGCCGTTGAAAAAATAAGTGATGTGCGCGTACTTTTCGCTCTCGGCGATATAGAGCTGTCGAAACTTGTTGAGAACCGCTGTCAGCGAATTGACGATATCGGTGCTCGGAAACGCGGTCAGTAAATCGAGGTCTGGCCCAAAGTCGGTCATGGCGATAAAGAGCAAATTCCGCACAATTCTCCCGCGCTTGAAGGAGCCTCGGTTACTTGTTTCAAAATCAGATTGCACAAACGGTTTCGAAAGCTGCCGCGCGCGATCTGATCGGAGGTTAAAAAAAACGACACTGTCGGTATTGCGTATCCGCGCGACCGGTTTCCCTTTTTCCGTGATTACCGTCGGTAAAATAAACTCGTCGGTTTCGCCTCGGTTATAGGCGCGCACTACCGCCTCTTCAGCCGAACTTGCGTACCGCACGCCTTTGCCGAGCACCATCGCGTCATAGGCAAGTTTCGTATGGCTCCAGTCCTTTTTGCGATCCATAGCGTAGGCGCGCCCGATAATCGTCGCGATGCTGCTGCGCGCGCTGAATAAGGTCTGATGCTTGCGCAGCAATTTGATCGCGGAATAGCGCTGGCTGTCGCGTCCGTCTGTGAAGAGATGCAAATAAAGATTATTCACTTTCTTGTACCGAAAGAAGGTAATGAGGGCAAGTAAGTGATCGGGATGCGAGTGCGCGCTCTGGCCGTTCGATAAAAGTCCGATCAGGTGCACGTTTGAGCGATGCTTGCGGGCGTGATGCGCGGCAGACAGGAACGCCGGGTTTTTAAAAAACGTGCCGTTTGAAATAGCGCGGGAAATCATGATGCTGTCCTGTTCCACTATGCGACCGGCTCCGATGTTCATATGCCCCGCTTCAGAGTTGCCGTCTTGCCCCTGCGGCAACCCCACCGCGACCGATGATGCTTTAAGCGTGGTGTGCGCATACCGTTTCATAAACGAATCCATGTGCGGCGTGCGCGCGAGTGCAATCGCATTACTGTGATCCTGCGGACCTATGCCCCAGCCGTCAAGGATAATGAGCACCAATGGCTTATTTTTTCGACCCATAGAGTTCCTCCTCAATTTCGAGCAGCCTCGCGTATTTGACCATGCGTTCTGGCCGGGCTGTGCTGCCGCTCTTGATATATTCGGCGCTCACCGCCACCGCAAGATCGGCGATGAACGAGTCATTTGTTTCGCCGCTCCGATGCGAAATGATCGTGGTGTAATTATGCTTTTTTGCGAGCATGACGCAATCCAGCGTTTCCGACAAGGTGCCGACCTGGTTCGGCTTAATGATGATGCCGTTGGCAACTGCCATATCAATGCCTCTCTTCAGTCTTGTGGGGCTGGTGGTGAAGAGATCGTCGCCGATGATGCGCAGCGCAGGATCCGCCTGCGCAAATGCGTGCGTTAATTGTTGCCATGCCGGCCACTCGTCTTCTGCAAGCGGATCTTCGATCGCGATAATGGGGTAGAGCCCGAGCAGATTGCGATAGAAATCGATGAGCTCGTCAGTCAGGTATTCGCCTTCAAGAGACAGCGCATAGGTATCCTCTTCCTTATTATAAAAAACTGTGGCGCCCGCATCAAAACCGAGCGACAGGTCGCTGCCGTAAGGCGTTTTTTCAATCGCCTGCATGAGCGTGTCAAACACGTGCCGGTGATTGGCAAAATCGGGCGCGTAGCCGCCCTCATCCCCGAGGTCGGTCTTCATGTCCTGCTCGCGTAAGAGTTCGCCGAGGAGACGAAACACTTCCTTCCCTTGCTCGAGCCGCTCCCGAAAACTTGGGGCGCGGTGCGGTATAATCCAAAACTCCTGCAGGTCCAAATTGGAATTCGAATGCTTGCCGCCGTTTATGACGTTGAGCAGCGGGATGGGCAATCTGAAATCACCGGGAAGCGTTGTCAGCGACCGGATATAGCGATAGAGCGGTATTTTTTGCGAGCGGGCGGCTGCGCGCGCTATCGCAAGCGAGACCGGAAGGATAGCGTTTGCGCCCAGCTTCAGCTTTGACTCGGTGCCGTCGAGCGCAATAAGCGCTCCGTCAATTGCGCGCTGTTCCCTCACCTCATAACCCAGTAAGGCGTCCCTTATCGTTGTTGTGATGTTCCGAACGGCTTTGAGCACGCCTTGCCCGCCGTAGCGAGTCGGATCGCCATCGCGCAATTCATAGGCTTCGTAACTGCCGGTTGAAGAACCGGAGGGGACTGTCGCAGACGCGGTGATTCCGCTTTCAAGCGTCACTACTGCCTCTACAGTCGGATTCCCGCGCGAATCAAGAATCTCTTTGGCCCCAATGTTTTTGACGGCATCTGCCATAGTATCACTTCATGAGCGCTCGGAGCGCCGGCAGCGGCCGCCCTTCGAGCACGGACAGCATGGCGCCGCCGCCGGTTGAAATAAAATGCATTTTTTTTTCAAGATGCGCTTCAAGCACGGCTTTCACCGTCTCTCCGCCGCCCACGTAGGCGCGCGCGTTGGCTTTCGCAACGACGCCGACGAGATCTCGTGTTGCGCGCCCGAAGCGAGGATCCTCAAAATAACCGAGCGGCCCGTTCCAAATCACGGTCTTCGCCCTCCGGATGATCTGCGCGTAAAATGCAACGGTGTCAGGCCCAAGGTCGAGAATCATTTCATGCTTGCGAACAGCACCAATAGCCGCAATGCGCGTTTTGCTGGCATGCAGAGATGATGCAACGCGTGCATCGAGCGGCACCTTCAACTTATTGTGCAAAATCCCCCTGCTCCAGGAGATCATCTCCTCTTCCACCATCGAGCGTCCGATCTTGTAATCCATCGCAGCGAGCACGTTATTCGCAAGCGCGCCACCCATAAGGAGCCATTCAACCTTCAGTAATAACTTCTTAATCAAACGAATTTTTGTCGAAATCTTGTTTCCGCCCATGACGGCGACTATGGGCTTTGCCGCATGGTGGAGAAGGTTATGCAGGTGTGATACCTCGTGTTCCATCAACAATCCTGCGTAACTGGGAAGATACCTCGTAATGGCTACCATTGAGGCGTGCGTTCGATGGATGTTCGCGAATGCGTCATTGACATAGATGTCAGCACAGCGCGCTAATTGTTTTGCAAACGAACTGCTGTTGGTCTCTTCGCCCCTGTGGAATCGGATATTTTCCAGACAGACGACCTGTCCCAGTGTCAGTGTTCGAGAACGGGCGGCATATGCATCGATGCTATCGCTCCAGAACGCAACGGGCTTTCGGACCAATGCAGACAACGCGCGCGCAACAGGCCGCAGACTTAAACCGTGATCGTAGCCCTTGGGTCTTCCTCGATGCGAAACTAATATGATCGCCCCGCCGCCGTTGCGTAGGGATCTAATGCTGGGCACAATACTCTTAAGCTTCCACAGGTCGAACGGCCCGAGACTGCCGCTGCGCGGTGACACGTTCAGATCGCATCGAAGTAAGATTCGTTTACCCTGGACTCTTCGCAAACGTATGCTGCGTAAGCGCATATCACTCCCCCAGTGCGATCCCCTTAACGCCCGGCAGTTGTGCGAGAAAACAGAGCCGATCCACCGTCGTATCAGCGATCAAGAAATCGTTCACCCATGAATTCAAATTGATAGAAACGCCTTGGGACAGAAGGTAGTCGCGCACATCAAAGGAAGGCTTTTCGGTCATATACAAAAGCAACCTAAGAGCCCCCCGTTCTCCCTTCTTAGCCTCAAGAACGCTTGCATCAATGCGCGTAAGGTCGCATTGCAGATACGTGACCACGCGCCTCTCACCGCGCTGTAAACCGGGAAAAGCGTTAAAATCCTGCTGTAAATAAAAAACAGCAAGCAATACCACCGCAATAATTCCTAGAATATACAGGTACCTTCTCATTGGGAAGCCACTGTATGCATCATGAAGTATAACATTTTATGCCTGAATTTTCCATGCTGCTGATTGATCAAGGGAGCCGTCTGCGACGGCGCTTGTCCTCTTCGGTCAGTCATGTTAAATAGAATTATTGCATGATCTTTGACATTTCTCTGGAATCGACCGCCCTTCCAAAAAGTTACAGGGTCTTCCGACAGGAGAGAAAAATGAACAATTTACTCATAGTGACTTCAGCAGAGGATGAACATGTCTCTCATGCAGAGGGTCTGTTAAGAACCTCAAGCCTGAACTATCTCCGGTTCAATACAGAAGACTTTCCGCAAAAGGTGGATATTACGGCGAGACAATCGGCTTCTGTTGCTCTTGAAGGGGTGATCAAACAGGGCAATACAGAACTTCTGTTTGAGGAAATCACACACGTTTGGTTTAGAAAACCACGACCACCAATCATCTCCGAGGCAGTCGAAGATGAAGGGCACCGGGGTCTTGCATTGCAGGAATCAGAATCAACACTCAACTGGATTTACCAAGCACTTCGTCATCCACTTTGGATGAATCACCCAGACGCTAACCATCAAGCGAGCTCAAAGTTGCTTCAAATACGAACCGCAGCTGAGTTGGGATTCAATGTGCCGCGTACGTTGGTGTCGAATGACCCCGAAGAGATTCGCCGCTTTTATGATGAAGTTGGTGGCAATCTTGCAATTAAGACGATGGGGCCTCACGCATATGCGAGCCGTGGTAGAAGCAAGGACACGATTTACGGACTATATACCAAACGGATTTCGCATAACCTACTTCATCAGCTGCATTTCGCCAAGTACTGCCCCTCACTCCTACAGGAGTACATCGAGAAGAGATTAGAAATTCGTGTAACAATTGTAGACGATGAGGTGTTTGCATGTGAAATCCATTCTCAAGACATGCCGGAGACAAAGGAGGACTGGCGACATCCAAGATTCGTTTACAGTCTCAAGCATTGCCCACACCAGCTACCCGAAACGATTTCACAGAAGTGTAAAGCAATGCTTCAAAGATTTAATCTCCTCTTCGGAGCCTTTGACCTCGTGCTCACCCTTGATGACCACTATGTGTTTCTAGAAATGAACGCGAATGGTCAATGGCTCTGGATTGAAGACTTAACCTCATTGAAGATAACAGAAGCGATCGTTCGATTGTTCACCAAATAACTTAAGAAAGGAGGTGATGCTTACCACTAACTGTTACTCACACCGTACCTTTAACTTGGAGATGTCCATGAATCAAACAGCAACGGACACCGAACAGTCAAAGCCGAGACCGCTCGTCGTCGTGTTCCGAAAGGATATCGACGGCGAACGCGAAGTGCCCAACTTCAGGATGACTCGCATGACGAGCGAGGCAGGGAGGGTCACTGGTTACGAGGACTAGTAACCAGAACATCCTTTAGCACCTAACGGGGCCTTGAGGCGGAATACTACCGTTTCAGGGTCCCGTTTTTCATTTGAAGCAGCTGCCTCTTGGTCAAAAAATATTCTAAACTCTTCTTACGCTTGCTCCAGAAGTGCTCTAAAAGTTTTAAAGCAGTCCCAATGTAGTAATTGATCTTGTCTCGTCTATTCGTAAAGTAGTAAAGTTTTGCAATATTGAAGTATAATCCGTGCCCTTTGCCCTTTCCTTTTGATTGCATTGCTTTGCGGTACCATTTTTCTGCTAATATATAGTCACCTCTTTCAAAATAAGCGTTCCCTACATTTTGAAAGGCAACCCACTTTCGGTATGTAGGGTAGAGCGGCATTAACTTGCGATAGAGAACAATTGCCCTCTGGTCAGCACGGTGCCAATATACGCGTGCGATGCCGCTTAAAGCGTCTATTGACTTTGGATGTATCTTCAGCGCTTTATTGTATAAAGCAAGAGCTTTCTTTTCGTCGACCAAGCGCAAACTTTTCTTTTTTCTAAAAAGCGCACGATGGTCATATAAAAAACCAAGCTCACACATCAATTTTGGCGAAAGTTTAAATTTTTTTGCATAGCGCTCATAGACGCGAATGGCACGATCATATCGCAGATTAATCAATGCATCCCAATACGTCTGCTTGAGACGTTTTCTTTCTAGAGTTTTCTCCACGGAAAGTAAAAAATACTAAACCTTCGATACGGTGGCTACTCGAGCAACTTCTTCCGCAAGTACCGAGAGCGGTTGTTCGG
>CAZQTS010000032.1:0-1555 GCA_964596475.1 uncultured Gammaproteobacteria bacterium | reverse complement strand
TACAGCAACGACGTACCCGCGTCCGCGGAGGAATTCGACAAGGTTCATGGCATCGTACCTTCTTAGTATACCATGGACGAAGAAAATACTAAACCTTCGGTACGGCGGCTACTCGCGCTTTCTCAACTTCTTCCGCAAGTACCGAAAGCGGTTGTTCGGTTATTGGAATCGTAAAGTGGAAAATGCTGCCCTTCCCCAACCCCGGGCTTTCAACCCAAATTCTCCCGCCGTGCTCGCTCACGACGCGCTGCGCAATGTAGAGCCCAAGCCCCGATCCCTGTGTGTTGACCTGCGCAATACCGGCGCCACGCACAAATTTGCGGAAGAGAGACTTCGTCTCTTCTGGTCGAACACCGACCCCCGTATCCGAACTTATAAAATGCAGACTGCCCTTATCCTCAAAGGTTTCAACCTTGATACCTCCTTTTGGCGTATATTTGATTGCATTATCAATAATGTTGAGGATAACTTCACGGACCTTGTCGCTGTCAATAAAGAGTTTCCGCATCCTTTTCGCCGGCTTAAAAACCAGCGTAAGTTTTTTACCCAGAGCTTGCACCTGTAACTCCTTAATAACGCCCTCAACGAGGGCATTCACATCAACCCATGTTTTGTCCAGTTTGAATCGGCCTGATTCAATTCGAGAAACGTTTAAGAAAACGTTAATGAGCCGCGCAAGCCGGGCAGAACTTTCGTAAAGGTCACTTATGATCTGACGCTGCTTGTCCGGCACGTTACCAAAATCACCCTCGAGAAACATTGAGAGATACCCTTTAATTGCTGATATCGGGGTACGAAGCTGGTGCGAGGCAATAGATAAAAATTCCGATTTGGCAGTGTCCAGCTGCTTTAAGTGTTCGTTTGCATCCTGAAGTTGGATATTGACTTCTTTCAACTTCTTGGTCGCCTTGTTGATCCTGTCCTGCAGTTTGATGTTGAACTCGCCTATTGACTCATAGAGCTGCGATTTCTCGATGGCGACGGCAACCTGCGGCGCAAGGTTGCTGAAGAAGCGGATCTCCTCATTGCCGTACACGTCACCGGACTGCTTTTGGCCCAAGATGATGACGGCCTTAAGGTCGCCTTCCAGGAGAACCGGCATACAGAACTCGATTCCGCTACGCTCAAGTTCGTCGAGGACCTGTTGCTGATGATGCCGCTCGTCGCTTTCAGGCATGTCAAACGTCTGGCGATAGAACTCATCAGTAATAATGACCTCTCTTTTCTCCTTTATGTACTGTATGAGCGGGCTGTCGGTACTGAACTCTTTTCCCCCGGCACTCGCTGACCTGTAATGATCGTCTTTCCTCACCAGGATATCCGCAGCCTTCACTTTGAGGCTGTTTGTGAGCGCTGCCCGGAGCGACGTAAGCAGAATCTCAAGATCAATCTCCCGCGCAATAATGATGCTAATATCCCGCAACACCCGTTGATAGTCGATTTTATCTTTATAAAATATATCGTCGGTGATTTTTCCGAGGAGCCTTTTCAGTGGGTCAATTAACAGCACAACAACAAAGGAAACTGCCATAAAGACGAGGAAGCGGCTGTAGCG